>JBJOPV010000061.1:0-17200 GCA_046050625.1 Pseudomonadota bacterium | reverse complement strand
AGCCTGCAGCCCAACGCCGGCTCGCAGGGCGAGTACGCGGGCCTGTTGGCCATCCAGGGCTGGCACGCCTCGCGCGGCGAGAGCCACCGCACCATCTGCCTGATCCCGGAAAGCGCGCACGGCACCAACCCGGCCTCGGCGCAGATGGTGGGCCTGCAGGTGGTGGTGGTGAAGTGCGACGCCAACGGCAGCGTCGACCTCGACGACCTGCGCGCCAAGTGCGAGAAGCACGCGGCGAACCTGGCCGCGATCATGATCACCTACCCGTCCACCTACGGCGTGTTCGAGCCGCGCGTGCGCGAGCTGTGCCAGCTGGTGCACGACTTCGGCGGGCGCGTCTACGTCGACGGGGCGAACATGAACGCGCTGGTCGGCCTGGCCGCGCCGGGCGAGTTCGGCGGCGACGTGTCGCACCTGAACCTGCACAAGACCTTCTGCATCCCGCACGGCGGTGGCGGCCCCGGCGTCGGCCCGGTCTGCGTCGTCGAGGACCTGGTGCCCTTCCTGCCTGGTCACGCCACCGCCGGTGAAGCGCGCGAGGGCGGCGTCGGCGCCGTCTCGGCCGCGCCGCTGGGCAATGCGGCCGTGCTGCCGATCTCGTGGATGTACATCCGCATGATGGGCGCCGAGGGCCTGAAGGACGCCACCGAGACCGCGATCCTGAACGCCAACTATGTCGCCGCCCGCCTGGCCGCGCACTACGACATCCACTTCAGCGGCGGCATCGACGGCGTCCAGGGTGGCGGCGTGGCGCACGAGTGCATCCTGGACCTGCGTCCGCTGAAGGAGACCTCGGGCATCAGCGCCGAGGACGTCGCCAAGCGCCTGATCGACTACGGCTTCCACGCGCCGACGCTGAGCTTCCCCGTCGCCGGCACGCTGATGGTCGAGCCCACCGAGAGCGAATCGCTGGCCGAGCTGGACCGCTTCTGCGACGCGATGATCGCGATCCGCGCCGAGATCGCGCAGGTCGAGTCCGGCGCCTGGCCGCGCGAGGACAATCCGCTGAAGAACGCGCCGCACACCGCCGCCAGCCTGCTGTCGGGCGAGTGGACGCACGGCTACAGCCGCGAGACCGCCGCCTACCCGGTGGCCAGCCTGCGCCGCGCGAAGTACTGGAGCCCGGTCGGCCGCGTCGACAATGTGCACGGCGACCGCAACCTGTTCTGCTCGTGTGTGCCGATGAGCGCGTTCGACACGAACTGAACCTGCCCTGACGAGAGACCGACGATGACGCCTTCGAGCCCCGCCCTGCCCCTGCAGCACTTTGCCAGCGACAACTACGCCGGCATGTGCCCGAACGCCGCGCGCTGGTTCATGGAGGCGCAGACCAGCGGCCACGAGCCCGCCTACGGCGAGGACCGCTGGACGCAGCAGGTCTCGGAGGGCCTTCGCGAGCTCTTCCAGACCGACTGCGACGTCTATTTCGTCTTCAACGGCACGGCGGCCAACTCGCTGGCGCTGGCCTCGCTCTGCCAGAGCTACCACTCGGTGATCTGCAGCCCGGTGGCGCACATCGAGACCGACGAGTGCGGCGGGCCGGAGTTCTTCTCCAATGGCTCGAAGCTGCTGGTGGGCGAGTCCGAGAGCGACTCGGCACGGCTCGGCAAGCTCACGCCGGATGCGGTGGAGTCGCTGGTGACCAAGCGCCACGACATCCACTACCCGAAGCCGAAGGTGGTGAGCCTGACCCAGGCCACCGAGCTGGGCACGGTCTACAGCGTCGAGGAGGTGCGCGCGATCGCGGCGATCGCCAAGCGCCGCCACCTCAAGCTGCACATGGACGGCGCGCGCTTCGCCAACGCGGTGGCCACGCTGGGCTGCCACCCCAGCGACATCACCTGGCGCGCCGGCGTGGACGTGCTGTGCTTCGGCGGCACCAAGAACGGCCTGCCGGTGGGCGAGGCGGTGGTGTTCTTCGACCGAGCCCTGTCGGAGGACTTCGCCTGGCGGGTCAAGCAGGCAGGCCAGCTGGCCTCGAAGATGCGCTTCATCTCGGCGCCGTGGCTGGGGCTGCTGGAAAACGACACCTGGCTGGCCAACGCGCGCCACGCCAACGCGATGGCCGCGCGGCTGCACGCCGCCATCCGCGAGGTGCCCGGCGTCGAGCTGCTGCACGCCCCGCAGGCCAATGCGGTCTTCGCGCGGCTGCCGCAGCCGGCGGTGAGCGCGCTGCATGCCAAGGGCTGGCGCTTCTACCAGTTCATCGCGGGCGGAGGCTGCCGCTTCATGTGCAGCTGGGACACCCGGCCGGAGTCGGTCGATGCCTTCGCCGCCGACATCCGCCAGGCCTGCGCTCCCTGAACGGCGGGCCCGCAAGGGGCTGAAGTACAGTCGGGCGCCATGAACATCCGACTGATCCAGATCCTGCCCGAGTCGGGCGAATCCCCGCAGCAGCTGATGATCCTGCTGCACGGCGTCGGCGCCAGCGCGCAGGACCTCGTGCCGCTGGCGCATGCGCTGCGCGCGTCCTTTCCCACCGCGGCCTTCGTGCTGCCCGACGGTGTCGAGCCCTTCGACGCCAGCCCGGCGCTGGCCGGTCGCCAGTGGTTCTCGATCCAGGGCGTGACCGAGGAAGACCGCCCGGCGCGGGTGCGCGCGGCGCTGCCGGCCTTCGTCGAGCTGGTCCGCGCCTGCCAGCGCCACTTCGGCATCGGCGAGGCGGCCACTGCGCTGATCGGCTTCTCGCAGGGCTCGATCATGGCGCTGGAGGCCTGCGCAGCGGTGCCGGGCCTGGCCGGGCGGGTGCTGGCCTTCTCGGGCCGCTACGCGCGCCTGCCCGAGGCCATCTCGCCGCTGACGAGCTACCACTTCCTGCACGGCGCTGACGACACGGTCATCGCCGCATCGAACTCGCGCGCCGCCTTCGCGCATCTCTCCCGCCTGGAGGGCGGCGACGCCACGCTCGACATCGCCGAGGGCGTCGGCCACGAGGTGCACGAGAGCCTGGTCGACCGGGCACTGTTTCGGCTGACCCACCATGTGCCGGTGCGCATCTGGAGAGAGGCGATGGGGGCCGCCGCAGCGCCCCGTGCCCCAGACACCACCGGGGACAACTGAGGACGATTCGGTCCCGAATTCGGCCGATCGGGCATCGCGCCGGCGGGTCACAGTGCGGGGGCACGAATGCGCCCCGCCACCCGACCCGCCCTGCCCATGCACCCTGAGCACGAAGACGCCGCACCGACCGCTCCACCGGTCCCCGATCGTGCGGAGGAGGTCCCCGTCAGCGATGGCCCGCGCCTGATGGTCGCTGAGGTCGTGCCCGTGTGGAAGCGTCATGTCGATGCGTCCCGCGAGGCCGTCGAGGACGGTGTGTGCCGGCTGCTGGAGACCTTCTCCCAGCTGTGCGACGGCGTGACCCAGGTCAGCCGCCAGGCTGACGAGGCCATCGCACCGATGAGCGCCGGCGCCTGGACACAGCGCCGCGACGCCATCCTGGGCGAGCTGATCGACCGGATCGATGTGGCCCGCCAGCATCGCGAGCGGCTGCTGTCGCAGTTCTCCGACGGCCTGCTGCAGATGGAGGACATCGAGCGCTCGCTGCGCGAGGCCAGCCTCGGCGCCGGGGCCGATCCGGATGTGGTCGACGGCCTGCAGCGACTGGACGGTACCCGCCACAGCCTGGCCGCCCTGTCGCGGCAGGTCGCCGCCGACCTGCGCTCCGACCATGTTCAGCACGACACGGCCCGCGGCCAGGCAGCCCTGGCACTCGACCGGCTGCTGGCCGACAGCCTGCCGACCCATGCCGGCGCGATGGCCGACACCATCCGCGGCCTGAGCACGCGCATCGAGCAGGACCTCGAGCAGGTGCTCGTCGGCCTGCAGTTCCAGGATCGCATGAGCCAGATGCTGCACGGCGTGGCCGCCGACATGCAGCGCTTCATCGAATGGATGGCGAACAACGAGCATGCCACCCATGCCGACGCGATGCGCTGGCTCGCGCAGCTCGAACGCTCTTACACGATGCGAGAGCAGCAGCTGCTGCATGCCGGCAGCGCCGACACAGGTGCGCCTCCAGGGCCCTCCGGCATCGAGTTCTTCTGATGCAGCACCTGCCGCCGCACTGGCACGACACCCCTGAACAACAGCCCCGACCGAGGTGATTTCATGAGCAAGACCATTCTGGTCGTCGACGATTCAAGCAGTTTCCGGACCGTGGTGAAGCTGGCATTGCAGAAGGCCGGCTACGCGGTCGTCGAGGCCGTCGACGGCGAGGACGCCAAAGGCAAGCTCGAGGCGCACAAGCCCAACCTGATCGTCTGCGACGTCAACATGCCACGCCTGGATGGGCTGAGCTTTGCGCGCTTCGTCAAGGCCGGCCCCTTCAAGTTCACGCCGATCATCATGTTGACGACCGAATCCCAGGACACCAAGAAGGCCGAGGGCAAGGCCGCTGGCGTGCGCGCCTGGATCACCAAGCCCTTCCAGCCCTCGCAGCTGGTCGACGCAGTTTCCCGTCTCTGCATGTGAGCGACGCCACGGCTGCCATGACGATGAGCGACATCACTGACGTCGAGACACCTGTCGGGATGCTGGTCCTCGACGGCGAACTGACGATCGTGCAGGCCGCCGCGGTGCGCGAGCGGCTGCTCGAATGGTTGCCTCAGGCCGACGGCCAGCTCGACCTGTCGGGCGTGGGTGCCTGCGACAGTGCCGGCATCCAGCTCCTGCTGGCCCTCTCGCGCAGCCTGCGCGAGACGGGCCGCGTCCTTCAGATCCTCCAGCCGTCGACCGCCGTGGTCGAGTCCCTGCAACGCTACGGTCTGGACGCGCTGCGGACCTGACCTCCGGAGAAGTCAACCATGTTCCAGATCAAGAGCATCTACCAGGCCCAGCGCGAGCAGGACGCGATCGAGCGCCATCTGGCCCGCGCCGTCCAGGCCGCTGCCCAAGGCGACTTCTCGCAGCGGGTCGACGCCTCTGCGCTGCCTGCGCATCTGCACTCCACCGCATCTGCGGTCAACCAGCTGATCGACACCGTCGCACAGATGCGACTCGACTTGGTGCGCATGCATGCCGAGCATGACAAGGGTGACATCGATGTCGTCATCGATGCCAGCCGCTACCGCGGCGAACTGCGCCAGATGGCCCAAGGCATCAACGACCTGGTGGCCGCGCACATCGCGGTCAAGAAGCTCGCGATCAGCGTGGTGCACGAATTTGGTCAGGGCAACTTCGACGCCCCGATGCCGCCACTGCCGGGCAAGAAGGCCTTCATCAACGACACCATCGAGCAGGTGCGGCGCAACCTCAAGGGCCTGATCACCCAGATGAACCACATGGCCGCCGAGCACGAACGCGGCGACATCGATGTGATGGTCGATGCCGCACGCTTCAGCGGCGACTTCCGGACGGTGGCCGAAGGCATCAACGCAATGGTCGGTTCGCACATCACGGTCAAGAAGCAGGCCATGGCCTGCATCCAGGCCTTCGGCGACGGCAACTTCGACGCCCCGATGGTGCCGCTGCCTGGCAAGAAGGCCTTCATCAACCGTACCGTCGAGCAGGTGCGCAGCAACCTGAAGGCACTGGTCGAGGACACGCGGACCCTGGCCAATGCCGCGTCAGAAGGACGACTCGACGTGCGAGCTGACGCTGCGCGCCATGCTGGAGACTTCCGCCGCATCATCGAGGGCATCAACAACACGATGGACGCGATCGTCGAGCCCATCCAGGAGGTCCAGCAGGTCATGGCCTGCATGGAGGCCGGCGACATGACCCGACCGGTGCAGGGCCACTACGCCGGCTCCTTCGCCGAACTGAAGGATGCGGTCAACAACACGATGATCAAGCTCTCGCGCACCATCAGCGATGTGATGGCCGCCGCCGACGCGCTGACCGCTGCGGCCAGCCAGGTCTCGAGCACGTCGCAGACGCTGTCACAGTCGGCCTCGGAGCAGGCCGCCAGCGTCGAGGAGACAACCGCCTCGCTGCAGGAGATGGCCGCCTCGGTCAAGCAGAACTCCGACAACGCCAACATCACCGACGGCATGGCCGCCAAGGCCGCCAGCGAGGCGGTGACAGGCGGCTCGGCGGTGACCCGCACCGTCGAGGCGATGAAGTCGATCGCCTCGAAGATCTCGATCATCGACGACATCGCCTATCAGACCAATCTGCTGGCGCTCAATGCAGCGATCGAGGCGGCGCGGGCCGGCGAACACGGCAAGGGCTTCGCGGTGGTCGCCGCCGAGGTGCGCAAGCTGGCCGAGCGCAGCCAGGTGGCCGCGCAGGAGATCGGCCAGCTCGCCGGCTCGAGCGTGCAGCTGGCCGAGCAGGCCGGCAACGTGCTGACGCAGATGGTGCCGACGATCAACCGCACCTCCGAGCTGGTGCAGGAGATCTCGGCCGCCTCGGGCGAACAGGCTGCAGGCGTCAACCAGATCACCACCGCGATGAGCCACCTCAACGGCGCGACGCAGCAGAACGCCTCGGCCTCGGAGGAGCTTTCGGCCACCGCCGAGGAGCTCTCGGGCCAGGCGGCGCAGCTGCAGGAGATGATCGCGTTCTTCCGTCTGGCGCAGGACGATGGCGGCGGCAGCACGCCGGCCCGGATGGGCTCTGCGCGGTCATCGGGTGGCTTCGACGAGGGCGGCAGCCGCCGCTCACGCACCACCTCGGCCAGCAGCGGCTCGCGCAGCCGCGCAGCGCTGGCGATCGAGGCCGGTTTCGGTCATTTCTGAACCTGGCCTGCCGCCCCTTGTCCGCCATGATCGCCTCATCGATCGCTTGCGCCTCCCGCGGCCACGGCCAGTCGACCCGGGAGGACGACGGCTCGCCGCTGCGCCAGTTTCTGTGCTTCGCGCTCGGCCTGGAGCCCTGCGCGGTGCGCATCGACCTGGTGCGCGAGATTCTCGAAGTCGGCCACATGACGCCGCTGCCGCTGATGCCGGCCTTCGTGCGTGGCGTGATGAACCTGCGCGGCGTCGTCGTGCCGGTGATCGATCTCGGTGCACGGCTCGGCCTGTCGGCCACGGTCATCGGCCGGCGCACCTGCATCGTCATCGTCGACGTCTGTGTGCCCGACGACGGCGGCACACAGACGCTGGGCGTGCTGGTCGATGCGGTGCAGGAGGTCATCAACATCGCCGAAGGCGATCTCGAGCCCGTGCCCCGGCTGGGCACACGCATCGACGCAGCACACCTGCGCAGCATGGTGCGCCATCGTCAGAAGGCCACCCCTGAGCTCGACCTGGCCGCGATCCTCGATCCGCAGCGACTGGTCAGCCTGATCGGCGAGCATCGCCAGCATGCGCACCCCCCCCACTGAAGCAGAGGCGCGCTACCGTGAGCCGACCTCCGGCTTCGTTCAGCCGCACCACGGCCACACCCTGAATCTGCTGGCCGGCCAGCTCTACTTCGGCACCCAGGCCAGCACGGTGAAGACGCTCCTGGGATCCTGCGTCGCCCTGGCGATGTGGCATCCGCAACGCCGCATCGGCGCGATGTGCCACTACCTGCTGCCCTGCCGCCAGCGCGGTGGCGGCCCGCCCGACGCCCGCTTCGGCGACGAGGCGATCGGCATGCTGCTGCAGGCCATCGAGCGCAGTGGCACGCGCCCGGCCGACTTCCAGACCCATCTCTATGGCGGCGCCGACACCATGCCGGGCCGCGAGGGTCCGAACTTCAACATCGGCGAGCGCAACATCGCCATCGGCTGCGCGCTGATCGACCGCCACGGTTTCGACCTGCAGGCGGTCGATGTCGGCGACTTCGTGCCACGCACCGTGGTGCTGGACCTGCGCGAGGGTCACATCACGGTACGGCGTGGCACCTCGTCACGTCAGGCCATCAAGCCGATACAGCCACACTGAGCGCAGTGCCCCTCAGTCCTGCGGCACGATCCGGCCGGCCAGCGGGGGCCACGGCAGCGCGACATCTCCGCACTGCGCGCGCCAGCGCAGCACATGATCCATCACCACCAGTGCCAGCAGGGCCTCGGCGATCGGCGTGGCGCGAATGCCCACGCACGGATCATGCCGGCCGAAGGTCTCCACCGAGGTCGGCTCGCCGGCACGGTTCACCGAGGCCTTCGGGATGCGGATCGAGCTGGTCGGCTTGATCGCGATCGACACCTCCAGGTCCTGGCCGGTCGAGATGCCGCCCAGCACGCCACCAGAGTGGTTGCTGGCAAAGCCGGCCGGCAGCATCTCGTCACCATGTTCGCTGCCGCGCTGGGTGACCACGCCGAAACCGTCGCCGATCTCCACGCCCTTGACCGCGTTGATGCCCATCATCGCGTGGGCGATGTCGGCATCGAGCTTGTCGAACAGCGGCTCGCCCAGGCCGACGGGCACGCCGCGCGCCACCACCTTCAGCCGCGCGCCCACCGAGTCGCCGGACTTGCGCAGCGCGTCCATGTAGGCCTCCAGCTCGGCCACCTTCGCCTCGCCGGCCGGCGCGAAGAAGGGATTGACCGGGATCTGGGCCTCGTCCTCGAACGGAATCGTCACATCGCCGAGCTGGGTCATCCAGCCGGCAAAGGTGGTGCCGTGGCGCTGCTGCAGCCACTTCCTGGCCACCGCGCCGGCCGCCACCATCGGCGCGGTCAGCCGCGCCGACGAGCGCCCGCCGCCGCGCGGATCGCGCAGGCCGTAGCGGCGCCAGTAGGTGTAGTCGGCGTGGCCGGGACGGAAGGTGTCGAGAATGTTGCCGTAGTCCTTGCTGCGCTGGTCGGTGTTGCGGATCAGCAGGCAGATCGGCGTGCCGGTGGTCTTGCCCTCATAGACGCCGGAGAGGATCTCGACCGCGTCGGGCTCGTTGCGCTGGGTGACGTGGCGGCTGGTGCCGGGGCGGCGGCGGTCCAGGTCGGGCTGGATGTCGGCCTCGGAGAGCTCCAGCCCCGGCGGGCAGCCGTCGATGACGCAGCCGATCGCCGGGCCGTGGCTCTCGCCGAAGTTGGTGACGCGAAACAGGAGGCCGAAGGTGCTGCCGGACATGGTGGGAGGACACGCGCAGGGCGCGCTCAGAGTTCGAGGAAATGGCGGCGATTGTAGGCGCCCCATCTCCCCAGGCCACGACGGCGCGAATTGTCTGGCGAATGCCCTGCTGCTCAGGACTTCCCCGGTCCTGTCGATGCCGAAAATCCATCCATCGTCACCAGGGACCCCCCATGAGCACGGCTTTCGATACCCCCACCGCGACGCGCTCCCCCTCCGGCGCCTCGAGCAAGTCCCAGCAGCGCGGCCAGGCTGGCGCCGAGGGTGGCAGCATGGCCCACCTGCGCGGCGAGTACCTGACCTTCCGCCTGGGCAACGAGGAATACGGCATCGACATCCTCAAGGTCCAGGAGATCCGCTCCTACGAGGCCCCGACACGCATCGCCAACGCCGCCCCCTGCTTCAAGGGCGTGGTCAATCTGCGCGGCGTCATCGTGCCGATCGTCGACCTGCGGCTGAAATTCGGCTGCGACTCGGCCGAGTACAACAGCTTCACCGTCGTGATCGTGCTGAACATCAACGGTCGCGTCGTCGGCGCGGTGGTGGATTCGGTGTCCGATGTGCTGGAGCTGCCCGGCGAGGCAGTGCGGCCGACGCCGGACATGGACGCCAGCGTCGACACCCACTACATCACCGGCATCGCCAGCCTGCAGGAACGCATGTTGATCTTGCTTGACATCGAAGCCCTGATGGGCAGCTCCGACATGGGATTGACCGGCTCGATGCTCGACATGTGACCGGGTGACAGTTTTCGGTTCCAGCCTCGAGTCACCCTGACTCGTTGACAGCACGGTGCGTTAAGGGCGCCGTGCTTTTTTTATGGCATGGTCGAATCTGTTACAAGCAGAAACAACCATGCACAAGCGACCTTGTTCCGCCCATCGCTCTCGCAGTCGCTCTCGCGCCGGCCGAGGATGCCACCGTCCGGCATTGTCGATCCGGAGTCGGCTGATGCTGTGTGCCCTGCTGCCACTCGGCCTGGGGACGCTGGCCTTGCTGGTGTCACATCAGGTCGCAGGCCAGAGTGGGGGGCTGCTCACAGGCGCATTGCTGCTGAGCGCGCTGGGACTGGCAATGGTCCTGGTGCAGATGCACGGACGCCTGTTGGCCGAACCGCTGCTGCAAGCCCAGCAGGCACTGGAGGCACTGCAGCGTGGCGACTACGATCATCCGATTCCTGTCCCGCGACTGGACGAGAGCGGTGAAGTGCTGCGCCGGATCCGCGAGCTGGGCGACTACCTGGTGGTGGTGCTGCCGTCCGATGCGGACATCGATGAAGACAAGGCTCTGGGCACGACCGAGCCTGTACCGCAGCGCCGTCCGGCGGGTTCCGTTCAGGCGCGCGAAGTGGCCTCGTCGCTGCCTGCCTCGGCCGGCCAGTCGCGGATGTAGGCCTTGAGCATGCGGTTCTCGAAGTCCTGGCTGTCGACCACCGCCTTGGCCACGTCGTAGAAGGAGATCACGCCCATCAGCGTGCGCGCGCTCATGACCGGCATGTAGCGGGCATGGCGCTCGAGCATCATGCGGCGCACCTCGTCCATCTCGGTGCCGGGCGTGCAGGTCAGCGGGTGGTCGTCCATCACGCCGCGCACCGTCATCGCACCGATGGATCCCTGGTTGCGCACGGTCGCCTGGATGACTTCGCGGAAGGTGAGCATGCCGACCAGGTCGCCATGCTCCATGACCACCAGCGAGCCGATGTCGTGCTCGGCCATCACGGCCACGGCTTCGGCCAGTGGCTGGTTCGGGGTGACGGTGAAGAGCGTGTTTCCCTTGACACGCAGGATGTCGCTGACTTTCATGGGGAGGTCCTTGGAGTTGTCGGATTCGGGACGCAAGAAACGGGGCTGTTGCGCCAATATAGCCCACATCCTGCCCAAGTTCACCCCAAGGAGACCTGTGTGATGCCGATGCGATTCACGCTGGCCGGACGCCAGCTGCATGCCGACCGGACACCCGGTGGAGGGCCCGATCCACGCCGCGTCGTGTTCGTGCATGGCGCGCTCAACGACCGGAGCGTCTGGACGCATGCGGCGCGCTGGTGCCAGGCGCAGGGCCTGGGCGTGATGGTGCCGGACCTGCCCGGCCATGGTCTCAGCGAGGGACCTCCCGACGCGGACATCAGCGCGATGGCCAATACGCTGACGGCTCTGCTGCGAGCGACCGGCCCCGGGCCGATCGTGCTGGTCGGGCACAGCATGGGATCGCTGGTCGCGCTGGAGAGCGCCGCCCGGCTGGCCCGACCCACCCCCGATCCGCAAGACCCTGAGATTGTCGATCTGGTGCTGGTCGGCACCGCGTTCCCGATGCGGGTGGCGCCGGTGATGCTGCAGCAGGCAGCCGAGACGCCGCTGCAGGCGATCGAGCTGATCGCATCGCTGTCGCATGCTGGCGCCCAGGACGGACGAGCCGAGCGTCAGGCCCTCAGCCGGGCGCGCATGCAGCGGGTGCTGGCCGGCAGCGATGCCAGCCGTCTGCCCGAAGGCCGGCGGAGCCTGCTGGAACTGGATCTGGCCGCCTGCGACCGCTATGACGCCGCCCTGGCAGCCGCGCACCGACTGGCGCAATCCGCGCGCGCGCCCCGCTGTCACCTGATCTGCGGCGAACTCGACCAGATGACCCCGGTTCGACGCACGACCCTGCTGGTCGACGCGCTGCAGGCCGGCCGGCAGACACTGCCGCAGGCCGGTCACTCGATGATGGAGGACGACCCTGAGGGCTTCGTTGCAGCGCTGCAGGCCGTGCTGCAGGCCCAGGCAACACCCCGCCCTGTCAGACCGCCGCCAGTCGGCGCGCCTTCATCTGGCGGCGCAGGCTGACCGCATCGCCGGCCTGCGCCAGCGCAGGCGCCGCCGCATCGAGCCGGAAGACGGCCACGGCTTCAGTGACGACCTGAGCCTGCAGGGTGACCGCCTCGGACGCCGAGGACAGCTCATCGACCAGCGCCGCGTTCTTCTGCGTCAGCTGGTCCATGTGCGAGACCGCCTCGTTGATCTGCGAGATGCCGTTGAGCTGCTCGGAGGCGCCGGCGCTGATGCCCGCCACCAGCTCGCTCATGCGCTGCACCGCCGCCTGGGCTTCTTCCATCGTGCCGCAGGCGCGGCGGGTCTGCTCGGAGCCCGCCTCGACCTTCAGCCCGGCGTCCTCGATCAGATCCTTGATCTCGCGGGCGGCCACCGAGGTGCGCTGCGCGAGCTGGCGCACCTCGCCGGCAACGACACCGAAGCCTCGTCCCTGCTCGCCGGCCCGCGCGGCCTCGACTGCGGCGTTGAGCGCCAGCAGATTGGTCTGCAGCGCAATGCCGTCGATCACCTGGGTGATCTCGCGGATCCGCCGTGACGCATCCGCGATGGCCTCGACCGTGACGGTGACTTCCTTGACGGCTCCGGTGCTGCGCGCGGTCACGTCGGCGGCCTGACGGGCCACGTCAGCCACGTCGCGTGCGGTATCGGCGCTGTGGCGCACCGTCTCGGTGATCTCGGCCATCGACGCGGAGGTCTGCTCCAGGCTGGAGGCCTGGGACTCGGTGCGCTCGGCCAGATCGCGGTTGCCCCCCGCCAGATCGTGCGAGGTGTGGCGCAGCTGCTCCACACCCGCACGGGTGTCGCCGACGATGGCCATCAGGTTGACCGAGAGTTGGTTGAGTGCCCGCGCCAGCCGGCCACTCAGGCCAGCCTGGTCCGAAGGCAGCCGCCCGGTGAGATCGCCGGCAGCCAGCCGGTTGGCGAAGCGCAGCAAGGCCTGCAGCGGCTCGTGGTGCTGGCGCCGGATGAGTGCCGCCACGCCGATCGACAGGCCAGCGGCCAGCAGCGCAGCCGCGACGGTCGCGGTGAGCTGCCCCGGCCAGACCGCCATCAGTTGCGCACATCCCCAGCCCCCCGTCACGCTGGACAGGCACAGCACCTGGGTGCGCCAGTGCCCGTCGCCCTGCAGGCGCTCAAGGACACGGGCCAGCGCGCCCTGAGGAGCCAATCGCCCGGCCTGCAGGCGGGGACCGCCGGCGCCACGGCCAGCGGCATCGCGCATGCGGATGTAGAGCGTCTCGATGTCGCTCACCTGCTGACGGTCGGGTGCCGTCCGAACCGACATGTAGCCCACCGGCCGGTCGCCATCGAGCAGCGGCGTCACGTTGGCCAGGACCCAGTAGTGGTCCCCGTTCTTGCGTCGATTCTTGACCAACCCGGACCAGGGCTGACCCGACTCGATCGTCTGCCACATGTCGCGGAAGGCCTCCTCCGGCATGTCGGGGTGGCGGATCATGTTGTGGGGCTGACCGAGCAGTTCTTCTCGGGCATAGCCACTGACCTCGATGAAGGCCGGATTGCAGTAGAGGATCCGCCCCTGGAGATCGGTCGTGGAGACCAGTGCCTGCCCGGGCGGGAACGGATACTCCCGCTGAGTGATCGGCAGATTGGTGCGCATGCAGATTTCCTTCCCTCGGACTACCTTGGATAGGGGAACAACAGGAAAACAGGAACCATGCTCGCAGGCGGGCCGCGAGAACTGCACAAGACTAGGATGCGGGTCGCCCGACTGAAACCACAAAAACCTGTCGGGTCCGGGTGCTGCTCCGGCTCATGTCCGCGACAGATTGACGGGACCTGCGTCCATGGCATCCGCAGATCAGGTGCTGGGGACCTCCGGCAGGGCGTCCGCCAGCCGCAGATCGGCCAGCCCCGTGCGCCGCTGCAGCGAATGCAGCAACGGATCGTCGGCCAGCAGCAGCCGCTCGACCAGCGGCGCCAGCGGCGTGAGCGCCGGATCGGCCAGCAGCACATGGCGGGCCTGGCCGTCCTCGGCCAGCAGGCCGATCCAGTCGAGACGCTGCAGCGCCTCGAGCACCGGTTCGGCCTGCAGCGGATCCATCCGCAGGCGTTCGCACAGCGTGACCAACGCCAGGCCACGTGCGGGCGTCTGCCGCGCACGCGCCAGCTCGCCCAGCAGCTCCAGCGCCAGCACGAAGCGCCAGCCTGGGCGGTACTCGCGCCGGCGCACCCGCAGGTCCAGGCTGGGCATGTAGGCGGCCACCACTGCGCCCAGCAGCACGATGACCCAGCCCAGATAGATCCAGATCAGCAGGATCGGCAGGGTCGCGAAGGCGCCGTAGATCGTGGTGTAGGTCGGCACCAGACTCAAGTACCAGGCCAGCAGCTTCTTGGCGATCTCGAAGGCCGCCGCGACAAAGGCCCCGCCGGCCAGCGCGTGAACCCAGCGCACCTGGGTGTTCGGCACGAAGCGGAACAGCATCGCCGCGCCCAGCGCCATCAGCAGCAGCTCGACCAGCCCCAGCAGCAGCGCGACCCCACCCGGCAGGCTCTCGACCACATCGCGCGACGCGGTCAGGGCCCAGGAAGTCAGCGACAGGCTGAAGCCCAGCATCAGCGGCCCGAGTGTGGCGGTGGTCCAGTACACCAGCACCCGGCGCGCCAGCGACCGGGGCTGGCGCACCCGCCAGATCGCGTTGAGCGAGCGGTCGATGGTCAGCAGCATCGCGATCGCGGTGAAGAACAGCACCACCAGGCCCACCGCACCGACCCGGCTGGCCTTGGTGGCGAACAGCGTGAGCTGCTGCAGCACCGGCCGCGCGATCGCATCCGGCACCAGGTTCTGCAGGAAGTACAGCTCCAGCGCCTTGCGCAGGCTGGCGAACATCGGGAAGACGGTGAAGATCGCGAAGGCCACCGTCAGCAGCGGCACCAGCGAGACGGTGGTGGTGAAGGTCAGGCTGCCGGCGGCCACGCCCAGCCGGTCCTCGCGAAAGCGCTGGCGCAGGGTCTGCAGAGTCTCGCGCCAGGGCCAGTGCGATCGGGAGATATTCATGACGGATATCATGCCAAAGCCCCCGGCCCGCCCGGGAACGACCACGATCCCCGCTGACATGAACGACGCTCCCGCCCCCTCTTCCCTCTCGGCTGATCTGGCTGACGGCCAGCCACCACGTGCACCCACGCCCGCGGTGCAGCGCAGCCGCTGGCTGACCTTCGGGCTGTGCGCGGCCCTGATCGTGCTGGGCCTGCTCTGGGAACTGGTGCTGGCCCCGACCGGGCGCGGCACACTGGCGATCAAGGTGCTGCCGCTGGCGCTGGCCCTGCCCGGCCTGTGGCGCATGCGGCTCTACACCTACCGCTGGCTGAGCCTGGCGGTCTGGCTCTACGCGGCCGAGGGCGGCGTGCGGATGCTGGGCGAGCGCGGCTGGGGCCCGGCGCTGGCGCTGACCGAGATCGTGCTGTCGGTGCTGCTGTTCGGCGCCTGTGCGTGGCATGTGCGCGCCCGGCTGGCGGCCGGCCGCCTGCTGGCTGCGCAAGAACCCGCAGAGACTGCCGCATGAGCACAGACACCGCGCAGTTCCTCGAAGGCCTGGCCGCGCGGATCGGCGCGGCGCAGGTGCTGCGCGAGGGCGATCTCTCGGCCTGGACGGTGGACTGGCGCCGGCGCTGGCCCGGCCGCGCGCTGGCGGTGGCCCGGCCCGGCACGACCGAGGAAGTCGCGCAGGTGATGCGCCTGTGCGCCGAGCACCACGTCGCGGTCGTGCCGCAAGGCGGCAACACCGGCCTGGTCGGCGCCTCGGTGCCCGACGCCAGCGGCACGCAGCTGCTGCTCAGCCTGCGCCGGCTGGCGCGGGTGCGCGCCATCGACCCGGCCAACCTGACGATGACGGTCGAGGCCGGCTGCGTGCTGCAGGCCGCGCAGCAGGCCGCCGAGGCGCAAGGGCTGTGGCTGCCGCTGAGCCTGGCCTCGGAGGGCAGCTGCACCGTCGGCGGCAATCTGGCGACCAATGCCGGCGGCACCCAGGTGCTGCGCCACGGCAACGCCCGCGAGCTCTGCCTGGGGCTGGAGGTGGTGACGCCCGCCGGCGAGATCTGGGACGGGCTGTCGGGCCTGCGCAAGGACAACACCGGCTACGATCTGCGCCACCTCTACATCGGCAGCGAGGGCACGCTGGGCGTGATCACCGCGGCGGTCATGAAGCTGCAGTCGCAGCCGGCGGCCACCCGCACCGCGCTGGCGGGCTGCGACTCGCTCGAGGCCTGCGTGGCGCTGCTGCGCCTGGCGCGCGGCCAGGCGGGCGACGCGTTGACCGGCTTCGAGGTGATCGGCCGGCATGCGCTGTCGCTGGTGGTGCGGCATTTCCCGCAGATCCCGCAGCCGCTGCCGGCCTGCGCCTGGACGGTGCTGCTGG
This sequence comes from Pseudomonadota bacterium, assembly GCA_046050625.1. Taxonomy (GTDB): domain Bacteria; phylum Pseudomonadota; class Gammaproteobacteria; order Burkholderiales; family Burkholderiaceae_C; genus Sphaerotilus. The sequence goes on along the minus strand of JBJOPV010000061.1, from coordinate 1,081 downwards.
AGCTCTCCGACAGCGAGGGCGAGGCCCATGCGCAGGGCCTGCTCGAGGCGCTGCTGGCGCGGGCGCTGACAGCGGGCACGATCCAGGACGCGGCGGTGGCGCAGTCGCTGGCGCAGTCGCGCGCGATGTGGCAGCTGCGCGAGTCGGTGTCGGCGGCACAGTCGGCCGAGGGGCTCAACATCAAGCACGACATCGGGCTGCCGGTGTCGGCGATCCCTGAGTTCGTGGCCCGCACGGATGCGGCGCTGCGCACGCGCTGGCCGGGCGTGCGGCCGGTCACCTTCGGCCACCTCGGCGACGGCAACCTGCACTACAACGTGCAGGCGCCCGAGGGCGAGGATCCGAAGCGCTTCCTGGCCGAGCAGGAGGACGCCGTCAACGCGCTGGTGCACGACGCGGTGCAGGCGCACCGCGGCACGATCTCGGCCGAGCACGGCATCGGCCGGCTCAAGCGCGACGAGCTGCAGCGGCGCAAGTCGCCAGTGGCGCTGGCGCTGATGCGCTCGATCAAGCAGGCGCTCGACCCCGAGGGCCGGATGAACCCTGACCGGATGCTGCCGGCCGACTGAAGCGAGGCGCCGAGCGGCCCGGGCCGGCGGCTACTGCAGCGGACCGTCCAGCCCTTCGGGCACCGGCAGCGCAAGCACCTCGATGCCCTCGTCGCGCAGCTCGCGACGCTCCTCGGGCGTGGCCTGGCCACGGATGCCGCGGGCCTCGGCGTCACCATGATGGATGCGCCGGGCCTCCTCGGCGAAGCGCGGGCCGACATCCTCGGTGTGCGCCAGCACATGGCGCACCGCCTGCAGAAAGATGGCCTCGGCCTGCTGGCGCTCGGGCGTGACCGCCGGCGCGGGATGGGAGACCGGTCGGGCGGCCGGCACCTGCACGGGCGCGGCGGAACGTGTGGCCGGCGCTGCGGCCCGCGCAGCCGACAGGTTCAGCCGCGGCGCCGAGGGAAGCCGCACCACCTCGGCGCTGCCGCACAGCGGACAGGTCAGCAGGCCGCGCGCGCACTGGGACTGGTAGTCCTCCTCGGAGCCGAACCAGCCCTCGAAGCCGTGCCCGGCCTCGCACTGCAGAT
>JBJOPV010000060.1:0-17300 GCA_046050625.1 Pseudomonadota bacterium | reverse complement strand
ATGGCGACCTGGATGGACCGCGACACCGTCACCTTCAGCCAGATGGGCGGCGAGGGCGTGGCCTGGGTCGGCCAGGCGCCCTTCACCACCGACGCGCATGTCTTCGCCAACCTGGGCGACGGCACCTACTTCCACAGCGGCCTGCTGGCGATCCGCCAGTCGATCGCCTCGGGCGTCAACATCACCTACAAGATCCTCTACAACGACGCGGTGGCGATGACCGGCGGCCAGCGCGTGGGCGAGCGCCCGGAAGGCCACTCGGTGCCGCAGATCATGCAGACGCTGATGGCCGAGGGCGTGGCCAAGCTGGTCATCGTCTCGGACGATCCGGCCAAGTACGCCGGCGTGGCGCTCTCGCCCGGCGTGACGGTGCACCACCGCGACGAGCTCGACGCGATCCAGCGCCAGTTCCGCGAGCTCAAGGGCACGACCGCCATCATCTACGACCAGACCTGCGCGACCGAGAAACGCCGGCGCAGGAAGCGCGGCACGATGGCCGATCCGGCCCGGCGCGTCGTCATCAACGAGGCGGTCTGCGAGGGCTGCGGCGACTGCTCGGTGCAGAGCAACTGCCTGAGCGTCGAGCCGGTGGAGACCGAGTTCGGCCGCAAGCGCCGCATCAACCAGAACGCGTGCAACAAGGACTTCTCCTGCGTGAAGGGCTTCTGCCCGAGCTTCGTCACCGTCGAGGGCGGGCAGCTGAAGAAGCCGCAGCGCCAGCAGAAGGGCGACCTGGCCGCGCTGCCACCGCTGCCCGAGCCGGTGCTGCCGGTGGCCGAAAGCGCCTGGGGCATCGTCGTGGCCGGCGTCGGCGGCACCGGCGTCATCACCATCGGCCAGATCCTGGGCATGGCCGCGCACCTGGAGGGCAAGGGCGTGGTGACGCAGGACGCCGCCGGTCTGGCGCAGAAGGGCGGCGCGACCTGGAGCCACATCCAGATCGCCAACCGGCCCGAGGCCCTCTTCACCACCAAGGTCGACACCGCGCAGGCCGATCTGGTCATCGCCTGCGATCCGCTGGTGGCGGCGCAGCGCCCGACGCTGGCGACGATGCAGCCCGGGCGCACCTGGGTGGCGCTGAACCGCCACGGCGCGCCGACCGCCAGCCTGGTGCGCAACCCCGACTGGCAGTTCCCGCAAGTCGGCTGCGACACGGCGCTGGAGACGGCGGTCGGCGCTCAAGGGCTGGGCGCCTTCGACGCCGAGCAGGCCGCCACCGAACTGCTCGGCGACTCGATCTATGCCAACCCGCTGCTGCTGGGCTACGCCTGGCAGCACGGCCGCATCCCGCTGGGACGCGCGGCGATCCTGCGCGCGATGGAGCTCAACGGCGTGCAGGTGGCCGCCAACCAGGCCGCCTTCGAGTGGGGCCGGCGCTGCGCGCATGATCTGTCGGGCGTGCGCAGCCTGTTCGCGGCGCAGAAGGTGATCCAGATCGTGCGCCGCCCCTCGCTCGACGAGACCATCGCACGCCGCACCGAATTCCTCGTCGCCTACCAGAACGCCGCCTACGCCGACGCCTACCGCGCCTTCGTGGCGCGGGTGCGCGAGGCCGAGGCGCCGCTCTCCAGCACCCGGCTGACCGAAGCGGTCGCGCAGAGCCTCTTCAAGCTGATGGCCTACAAGGACGAGTACGAGGTCGCGCGGCTGCACGCCGATGGCACCTTCGCCGCGAAGATCGGCGAGATGTTCGACGGCGAGGTGAAGCTGGTGCACCACTTCGCGCCGCCGATCCTGGGCCGGACCGACACGCAGGGCCGGCCGCTCAAGCAGGCCTTCGGGCCGTGGATGCACCGCGCGCTGCCGTGGCTGGCGCGGCTGAAGTTCCTGCGCGGCACCGCCTTCGACCCCTTCGGCCGCACCGAGGAACGCCGCACCGAGCGCGCGCTGATCCAGGACTACCGCGCCAGCGTCGAGGCACTGCTGGCGCGGCTCTCGAAGGAGCGCCTGGCCGACGCGGTCGAGATCGCCCGGCTGCCGCTGGAGATCCGCGGCTTCGGGCATGTCAAGGCAGCCAACCTGGCAAAGGTGCGCGCGCGCCAGGCCGCGCTGATGGGCGCCTGGCGGGCGTGAGGCTGGCGCCTCAGCGCGCCGTCAGCGCCGACACCTGCTGGTGCAGCGCGACGGTCTGCAGCGCCGCGCGCGCAGCTTCCTGGCCCTTGATGACGAAGTGGGCGGTGAACCACTCGCGGTGGGTGGCGTGCTCGTGGAACTGGTGCGGCGTGAGCACCGCCGACAGCACCGGCACGCCGCTGTCGAGCTGCACGCGCATCAGGCCGTCGATCACCGCGGTGGCGACGAAGTCGTGGCGGTAGACGCCGCCGTCGACCACCAGGCCGAAGGCGACGATGGCGTCGTAGCGACCGGACTCGGCCAGGCGGCGCGCCAACAGCGGGATCTCGAAGGCGCCGGGCACATCGAAGTGCTCGACCGCATCGGCGGCCACGCCGCTGCGGCCCAGCTCGGCGACGAAGGCGTCGCGCGCCTGGTGGACGATGTCGGTGTGCCAGGAGGCGCTGATGGCCGCGACGCGGCGCACGCCGGCAGCGGCAGAAGAAGAAGCAAGGCAAGCAGTGGACTGATTCATGGTGAGCGGGAAACGGGCTCGCGGCCCGGGACACGGAGGCCAGAATCAGGGCGCAGGAACGCACCGGCCACACTGCGGTGAAGGCAGCGGCGCCAAGCGCGGTTCTCTTTCATCCGGACTGTGACCGTCGGCTCCGGAATCACACCGGATCTGCTGACCCCGACCGCCGTGACGGTGGCCGGGCGCTCGCGGGCTTGACGACCGGCCACCCCGAAGGACAGCACAGGCCGCTTACCGCCGGTGGGGACTTCCACCCCGCCCTGAGAACGCAGGTGCCGCGCTCGTGTCGGCTTCTGCGGCTTTCTTGCAGATTCAGATCACGGAACGGCACCGGGGAACGAGTGTAGCCGCAGCGTCGCGCCCCGCCTGTCGCCAAGGTCGGCCCGGACGGCGACAATCACGCCCTGCATTGCCGTTCCGCCCCATGTCCCCACGCTCATTCCACTCCGCCTCGGCCAGCTTCGAGGCTGCGCTGCATGTCGATCTGCTGCCCGAGGGCCACCGCTCGCGCCGGCTGCACGGCCACAGCTTCTTCGCCGCGGTGCGCGCCGAGCTGCCCGCGGGCTGGGCGCCGTTTGCCGGCGGCGAGGTCGCCGAGCTGCAGCGCCGCACGGAGGCCTGCTGCGCGCCGCTCGACTACGCGCTGCTCAACGAGGTCGAGGGCCTGGGCGCGCCGACCGACGAAAACATCGCACGCTGGATCCGTCGCCGCCTGGAGACCGAGTTCGGCGTGCCCGGCATCGAGCAGGTCGGCGTGCAGAGCACCGCGCACACCGGCGTCGACCTCGACCGCGCCGGCCACGCCCACCTGTGGCGGCGCTACCGCTTCCAGGCAGCGCACCGCCTGCCCAACGTGCCGGCCGGCCACAAGTGCGGCCGCATGCACGGCCACAGCTTCGAGGTGATCCTGCACGCCGACCAGGACATCGGCGAGCGCGCCTACGGCCTCGACTACGACCGCATCGACGACATCTGGGCGCCGCTGCACTTCGAGCTGAACTACCAGTGCCTGAACGAGATCGCCGGCCTGGAGAACCCGACCAGCGAAGTGATCTCGGCCTGGCTGTGGCGGCGCCTCAAGCCCCTGCTGCCCGAGCTGTCCTGGGTCACCGTCTACGAGACGGGTTCCTGCGGCGCCAACTTCGACGGCCAGAACTACCGCATCTGGAAGGAGATGACCTTCGACAGCGCGATCCGCCTCAAGCACGCGCCCGAAGGCAGCCCGCTGCGCGGCATCCACGGCCACACCTGGGCGCTGCGGCTGCACCTGAACGCGCCGCTGGACGCGGTGATGGGCTGGACGGTCGACTTCGGCGACGTGAAGACGCTGTTCGATCCGGTCTTCAAGGCCATCGACCACCGCCCGCTGTTCGAGAACGAGGCCATCGACGACGGCGACGCGCTCTCGCTGGCACGCTGGGTGCTGGCCGAGGGGCGCGCGGTGCTGCCGCAGCTCGACCGCATCGATGTCTACGAGACGCGCGGCAATGGCGCCATCGTGCTGGCCAGCGCGCGCGCCGACGAACTGGTGCCGGTCTGATGAGCTACGCCGTCAAGGAAATCTTCTACACACTGCAGGGCGAAGGCGCGCAGGCCGGCCGCGCGGCGGTGTTCTGCCGCTTCGCCGGCTGCAACCTGTGGAGCGGGCGCGAGAGCGACCGCGCGGCAGCCGTCTGCAGCTTCTGCGACACCGACTTCGTCGGCACCGACGGCCAGAACGGCGGCAAGTTCACCGATGCGGCGGCGCTGGCCGACGCGGTGGCGGCGCGCTGGCCGGCGGGCGCGGGCGGGCGCCCCTATGTGGTGTGCACCGGCGGCGAGCCACTGCTGCAGCTCGACGAGGCGCTGATCGAGGCCCTGCACGCCCGCGGCTTCGAGGTCGCGGTCGAGACCAACGGCACGCAGCCCGCGCCCGCGGGCCTGGACTGGATCTGCGTCAGCCCCAAGGCGGACGCACCGCTGGTGCTGACCCAGGGCCACGAGCTCAAGCTGGTCTACCCGCAGCCGCTGGCCCCGCCCGAGCGCTTCGCCGGCCTGGCCTTCGACCACTTCTTCCTGCAGCCGATGGACGGGCTGGCGCGGCAGGCGAACACCCGCGCCGCGACCGACTACTGCATGGCCCATCCGCAATGGCGCCTGGGCGTGCAGATGCACAAGGTCGTCGGCATCGAGTGAGGCCGGCGACGGGCCGCCGCCTCACCAGTGCGGCGGGATCTCGTCGCGGGGATCACGCGCACCCGCCCCAGCCGAGGCGGCGGCACTCTCGCCGATCTGGCGGTTGAGCCGCGCCACTTCGCGCACCAGCAGGTCGATCTGCTGCTGCTGGCGCGCCACCACGCCGTTGAGGTGGTCGAGCAGATCGTCGGCGTAGCTGGCCTTGATCTCCAGCGCGGTCAGGCGGGTCTCGGAGCCGAGGTCGGGGGCGGAGTCGGGGGCGAAGGTCATGCCCGTATTGGACGACATCCGCCCCGCGGCGCTCAGGGGCGCTGCAGCAGCGCCTTGCGATCGGCAAAATCGCGGGCCATCCGCGTCAGCTCGGTGGGCGCGAAATGAAGCTGGAGCTGGCGCAGCAGGTGCTGCTGCTCCTGCACGACATGGCGCACGATCATGCGGCGCAGCGTGCGGGCACGCGCCTGCCACAGCGGGCTGTCGGCCCGCCCGCGCCCGAGCTGGGCCAGCAGCCGGTGCAGCAGATCGTGCTCGACCTCGTCATCCAGATCCAGATAGACATCCTCGTGACAGGCCGACGCCACCAGCGGCAGCGCACGCAGCGCACGCAGCACCACCGCCTCTTCGGCCTGCAGGTGGGCGGCCAGCTCGGTGCGCAGCTGCCGGCATAGATCACGCGCGCGCACGGCATCGCGGGTACGGCAGATTTCCGTCAGCCGCCGAAGAATGCCATCGTGGTCCAGTCGGAGCAGTTCGCAGATGTCGTGACGCTCTCCCGGTCGTGCCGGATTGCGCTGAGGCATGGGCAATCCGCTCAGCGCGTGCCGGGCCGCACGACGGGTTCCCGCGGCCGCTGCAGCCGCGACACCTGCTCGATCAGCTCCTCGAAGCTCATCGCCGCCAGACAATCGCTCAGCGCGCAGCAGCCTGGCGCGGGGGGCGTGCCGGACAGCTCGAGCGCCATCAGATCATCGAGCGCCTGACTCAGGCGGACCGTCGATTCGTGAATCTGGCGGGCGGCCCGCGCAGACACCGACGCCCGCGCGGCACGATGCGTCAGCAACAAGGCATTCAGCCGCAGCACGGTCAGCGGCACCTGCATGTCGTGCAGCAGACGACATCGCAGATGGTCGACCGGCTCGTCGTCACACGCAGGCGCGGTCCCCGCAGCCTCGACGGGGCTCGTTGCGGTCTGGTTCATCACGGTTCTTCCTGAAGGTTCTACGGGGTGGCCCCCTGTTGTACGGTCAGCATAGGCGTGAAAATGGCACAGATCGGGCCGCCAAGGGCACGATTATTGCCATCTGAAACCATGATGAACCGATCTGACATCACCCCCATGGCCTTCGTGCAGGCGGTGCTGCATGGCTACCGCAAGCACGGCATCGACCCCTCGGCCGCGTTGCGCCACGCGCAGATCGAGCCGGCGCAGCTGTCTCAACCTCAGGCGTGCATCAGCGCGCGGCAGTTCGAGCTGCTGGGCGAGCACGCGATGCCCGAGCTCGACGACGAGGCCCTGGGCTGGTTTTCCCGGCGGATGCGCTGGGGAACGTACGGCATGCTCGTGCGGGCCTGTGTCAGTGCGCCGACCCTGGGCATCGCGCTGCGCCGGTGGTGCCGGCTGCACGGCCTGCTGGTCGACGACATCTCCCTGCAGCTGTCGGTCGAGTCCGACGGCCAGGCCACGCTGACGGTGCACGAGCATGTCGATCTGGGCGAGGTGCGCGAATTCTGCCTCTTGTCGATGCTGCGCAGCGTGCACGGGCTGAGCTGCTGGATGACCGACGACCGCGTCACGCTGACCGAAGTCGCACTGCCGGTGGCCACGCCGGCGCACCGGCGCGTCTACATGGTGCTCTTCCCCGTGCCGGTGCGGTTCGGCAGCAGCGCTGCGCGCATGCGCTTCCCCGCCGAGGTGCTCGACCGGCCCGTGCTGCGCGACGAGGCCGCCACCCGGGAGCTGCTGCAGTACGCGCTGCCACTGATCGTGCGCCAGTACGACCACGAACGTCGGCTCGGAAAACGCCTGCGCGACCGGCTGCGGCGCCATGACGGCCAGCTGCCCTGCACCGAGGCGCTGGCTGAAGAGCTGAACATGTCGGTGCGCACGCTGCACAGGCAGCTCGCGCACGAAGGGGAATCGCTGCAGGCCCTGAAGGACGAGGTGCGCTACAGCCGGGCCGAGATGCTCCTGGCCCGCAGCGGCCGGCCGATCAAGCAGATCGCCGCGACGCTGGGCTTCGGCAGCGAACGCTCCTTTGCCCGGGCCTTTCAGCGCTGGAGCGGCCTGTCGCCCGCAGCCTTCCGCCAGTCGGTGCGAACGAGCACCACGGAGCCGGCTCAGCGCCGGTGATCGTCAGCGTGCCGGCAGTGCCACTGGCGGCGGTGGTCACGATGCGCCGGATCGACACCCAGACCTTCGCGTGATCGCGGGTGAGGTTGTCGGTGATGTCGGTCTGCAGCGTGACCGAGGCGGCCGAGGCCAGGGTGGCGGCGCAGGCACCCAGCATGAGGGCCAGCGCCCGTGCGCCGACGGGCCGTGCGATCCGGCGGGCAGGTCGACGGACAGGCGCACAGGGCGTGAGGCGGAGGAAAAGACGGGGCTGGTCGCGGTTCTCCAGGGACAACAGGAAAGGGGTGCTGCCCGATGCTGTCGGACACGAAAAAATGGGCAAATATCCCATTTAATTCATTTCCGAAGGCTGCTGCGCGCCCTCGGGCGGTGCTGCGTCGGACTTCACGGGCTGGAACCGCCTGACCATCCACGAACACGAGACCCAAAGGGGGACCCCATGAACAATTCACGGAACAAATCGCGCTTTCCGCGCGACGACCCACTTGGGAAGGATGTAGTGGTGTTCTTGCAGATCGAGAATCCGCCGCGCCCGCCCTGTCCGGCCCCTGTCTCGAGGAACCTGTCTTGCGTCGCCTGACGGCCCTGCCGATCTCCCTGCTTGCCACGCTGATGGGCGTGGCCTGGCCGCTGCACGCGCCAGGCCAGGCGGTGCTCGGCGTGGCCGACGCGGTGACAGGCATCGTCGGCCATGTGCGCTGGCCGGGTGGCGCACGGGCGGTGCAGCTGTGCGTCAGCAACACCAGCCTGCACGCGGCCGATCTGGGCCGACTGCACGAGGAAGTGCCTCCGGGCCGGCTGCTGCCGGTGCGCACGCTGCCCGCCGGCGCCGATCTTCCCGGCGGCTGCGACGCGATCTACCTGGGCGGCGGCCCTGGCGCCGAGGCCGCGCTGCCGCGGCTGGCCGGCTTGCCGGTGGTGACCATCGGCGAGGGCGCGGCCTTCTGCTCACGCGGAGGCATGTTCTGCCTGGTGCCACGCGGCAGCATCGCGGGCGTGCGGCTCGAGCTCAATCTGGACATCGTCGCGCGCAGCGGCCTGAAGGTGCACCCGCAGGTGCTTCGCCTGGGCCAGCCCCGGGCCGAAGGGAACGGATCATGAACCTGCGTCCGACGATGGCGGGCCTGCTGCGGCGCGGCCACTGGCAGGTGGCCTCGGTCACGCTGCTGCTGTTCGGGCTGCTGCTGGGCATGATCGGTCATGCGGTGCTGGGCTCGATGCAGGCGCGTCACCTGGAGCTGCTGGCGCGCACCACCGGCTACTCGATCGAGGCGGCGGTCGCCTTCCGCGATCTCGACACGATGCACGACGTGCTGCGGCCCATCGTGCAGCGCGAGCGGCTCGACCGGCTGCGGGTGATGCTGCCCGACGGTCAGCTGCTGACCGAGCTGCAGCGCCCAGAGCCGACCGGACTGGCCGCGCTGCAGGCCAGGATCGGCCGCTGGCTGATGCCCGGACGGGCCGAGGCACCGGTGCTCGACGGCAGCGGCCGCATCATCGCCCGGGTCGAGCTCGACAGCGAGGGCAGCGACTTCATCCAGCTGCTGCTGTGGGGCAGCGGCGCCGGCCTGCTGTGCGTGCTGCTGACGCTGGGCGTGGCCTCGCTGATGACACGCCGGCTTGAACGCTCGATCGTCGAGCCGATCGACCGGCTGGCGGCGCTGACCCGTTCGATCCGTTGCGAGCGCGCCTTCGACCGGCGCGCGCCAGCCGCACCGATTGCCGAGCTGCATGCGCTGGGCGAGGACTTCAACGCGATGCTGGCCGAGATCGACCAGCACCATCGCCATCTGCAGCAGGACCGTGATCACCTGTCGCAGCGCGCCTGGCATGACCCGCTGACCGGGCTGCCCAACCGGGCGCGCTTCGAGCAGCGACTCGCGCAGGCGCTGCAGACGTCGCAGCAGCAGCCGGTCCTGCAGCAGACCTTCGGCGTGCTCTATCTGGATGCCGATGGCTTCAAGGCGGTCAACGACACCGCCGGCCACGCCGCCGGAGACCGGCTGCTGGTGGAGATGGGAGAGCGGCTGCGCGCCGTGGTCCGCGAAGGCGACCTGGTGGCCCGGCTCGGCGGCGACGAATTCGCGGTGCTGTTGCAGCCACTGCGACAGGTGGACGATGCGCGCCGCATCGCACGCGAGATCGGCCGAATCATGCAGACGCCCTTCGATCTCGGCGGGGCTGGCAGTTTTCACTGCGGCATGAGCGTCGGCATGGCCACCTGGCCGCAGGACGGCGACACGATTCCGGCCTTGCTCGACACGGCCGATCGCGCGATGTATCGCGCCAAGCAGGCCGGACGGCAGCATCGCCGGCCCCTGCGCGGCCGCCCCGAAGGCGCCGCGACCTGACCTGCTCTCCTGGAGAAAAGAAGATGTCCGTGCTCCCCCTCCCGCCGCGACGGCAGATGCTGGCCCTGACGCTGGTGGCCTTGACCGTGGCTGCAGGCTGCACCACGCCACCCGCCCCCCCGCCTGCACCGCCTGCACCAAAGTTCACGCCAGAGCAGGTGCGCACGATGCGCGACCTCGGCTTCGTCGAGACCGATGCGGGCTGGACGCTGAGCCTGGGCAGCCGGGTGCTGTTCGGCTTCGGCGCCGACCGCCTCGGCCCGGACGAGATCGAGACGGTGGCTCGGCTGGCCAGCTCGCTGATGGCGGTCGGCCTGATGCAGGTGCGTGTCGAGGGCCACACCGACAGCATCGGCGATGCGGCGGTCAACCAGCGCCTGTCGCTGCGCCGCGCCGAGGTGGTGGCGCGCGAGATGGAGGCTCGCGGCTTCCCGGCTGCCGGCTTGCAGGCACGCGGCCTGGGCGCGACCCGTCCGATCGCCGACAACACCACCGAGGCCGGCCGGACGCAGAACCGCCGCGTCGCGGTGATCGTGCTGAGCGACTGACGGCGCGGCGCGGCTCAGCGGCCGACGCCCTCTGCGGCTGGGTGCAGTGGCACGACGCGGCGCGGCAGCGCGCCGACCGGCCGGTGCGGCGCGACGCCTCCGGTCTCGGCCGGCTGGAAGCTGTCGGCGCGTGCGATCGGCCAGTAGACCTGGTAGACGTTGTGCGGCCAGTCGCCCTCGCCGCGGGCCGCTGCCAGCAGCTCGCCGGGCTCGAGGAAGCAGAGCTGGTTGCGCAGCAGCCGCACCTGGTCATTGGCGACGCGGCGCACGATGTGCGCGGCCGTGATCTCGCCCGGATGGTGCAGCCCGGCGGCCTGCACCAGCTCCTGCAGCGCGTGCAGCGTGTTGCGGTGGTAGCGCGCCACCCGCTCGATCTTGTCGGGCACGACCAGCGCCTGCTGGCGCTGCGCGTCCTGGGTCGCCACGCCGGTCGGGCAGGCGCCGGTGTGGCAATGCTGGGCCTGGATGCAGCCCAGCGCGAACATGAAGCCGCGCGCCGAGTTGCACCAGTCCGCGCCCAGCGCCATCGCCCGCGCGATGTCGAAGGCGCTGACGATCTTGCCCGAGGCCCCCAGCCGGATGCGGTCGCGCAGGTTCAGGCCGACGAGCGTGTTGTGCACCAGCAGCAGCCCCTCCTGCAGCGGTGCACCGACATGGTCGGAGAACTCCAGCGGCGCCGCACCGGTGCCGCCCTCGGCGCCATCGACGACGATGAAGTCCGGCGTCAGGCCCGTCTCCAGCATCGCCTTGCAGATCGCGAACCATTCCCAGGGATGGCCGATGCACAGCTTGAAGCCCACGGGCTTGCCGCCCGAGAGCCGGCGCAGCCGCGACAGGAACAGCAGCAGCTCGACCGGCGTGCCGAACTCGGTGTGCGCGGCCGGCGACACGCAGTCCTCGCCGGCCGCCACGCCGCGGGTCTCGGCGATCTCGGCCGTGACCTTCGGGCCGGGCAGCACGCCGCCGTGGCCCGGCTTGGCGCCCTGCGACAGCTTGATCTCGATGAGCTTGACCTGCGCCGAGGCCGCGTTGGCGACGAACTTCTCCTCGCTGAAGCGGCCCTGCGCGTCGCGGCAGCCAAAGTAGCCCGAGCCGATCTCCCAGACCAGATCGCCGCCGTGGCTGCGGTGGTAGGCGCTGATCGAGCCCTCGCCGGTGTCGTGCATGAAGCCGCCCTTCTTCGCGCCGCCGTTGAGCGCGAGGATGGCATTGGCACTGAGCGCGCCGAAGCTCATCGCCGAGATGTTGAAGACGCTGGCGCTGTAGGGCTGCAGGCAGTTCGGGCCGCCGATCGGCACGCGAAAGTCGTGCGAGTCCAGCGTGGTCGGCGCCAGCGAGTGGTTGATCCACTCGTGGCCCTCGGCATGCACGTCGACCTGCGTGCCGAAGGGGCGCTTGTCCGGATCGCCCTTGGCGCGCTGGTAGACCAGCGAGCGCTGCTGGCGCGAGAAGGGCGCGGCCTCGTTGTCGCTCTCGATGAAGTACTGGCGGATCTCCGGCCGGATGAACTCCAGCCCGTAGCGCAGATGCCCCAGCACCGGATAGTTGCGCAGCACCGAGCGCTGCGTCTGGCGCAGGTCGCGCAGGCCCAGCAGCGTGCCGGCCCCGCCGGTCAGCAGCAGCCACGGGCCGGCGCCATGGCCCCTCCACCAGCCCAGCGCGCCCAGCAGCGCCGCGCACGCGAAGCCCGCCAGCGTCAGGTAGCGCACGGGCACCAGACCATCGATCTTCATCAGCCAGGACAGCATGGCAGCGACTCCTTGTTCCGGGTCTTGCACAGACTGGCGATGCTCGACGCCCCACGGCGCAGGCAAAGGCGGAATTGAGCCCTGTCACCCCGGCTGTTGAACCCCTGCCCACCCTCCAGTCGGCGGCCACGATACCGACGTTGATCCATGCAGGAAGCGGCCGGGTCGTGGGGCCGACGGAATGCGCATCCCCGGCCCCATCCCACCGCCATACGCCCTCGAGGGCATGCACATGAACACCCTGATGTCAATGAAGAAGACCTCCCTGAACCGGCGCCTGTGGCTGCCAACCGTCCTGGCGGCGGCGGTCATCGGCATCGTCGCCGTGACCGTGGGGATACGCACCCATGACAACATCGAGGTCGGCCGCCATGTCGAGCACGATCTGAACGAACGCCTGGAGCGCGCCGCACGCTGGGCCGCGCTGACCGAGGCCAATGCCGCACGCGGCATGACCGTGCTGGCCAGCACCGACACCGGTCTGGGCGCCAAGGTCAAGGCCGACATGGAGGCCACCTCGGCACGCATCACCGAGATCCAGAAGGGCATCGAGGCCGCGGTGCAGCTGCCCGAGGAGAAGGCGGCGCTGGCCCGGGTGGCCGACACCCGCAAGGTCTACATCGACCTGCGCAAGCAGCTCACCGCCGCGCAATCGGCCGGCGAGCACATCGACGAGACGCGCCTGCGCAGCCTGCGCGACCGTCTGGCCGACTACCTGGGCGCCCAGCAGGCCTTCGTGCAGACGCAGAAGGCACAGGTGGAGGCCTTTTCCGCAGCGGTGGCCAGATCACGCATGACCACGGTCCAGATCGTCACCGGGATGATGTTCGGTCTGATCGGGCTGCTGCTGGTGTCGACCTGGCGGATGTCGCGCTCGATCCTGCGGCCTATCCGCGAGGCGATCGACACCACCGAGCGCATCGCCGGTGGCGATCTGACCGCGCAGATCGACACGCGTCGTGGCGACGAGCTCGGCGACCTGATGCGCGGGCTCGAGCGCATGACCGGCTCGCTGCGCCAGCTCGTCGGCGAGGTGCGCGGCAGCGCCGGCACGCTGAAGACCGCCAGCACCGAGATCGCCGCCGGCAACCTCGACCTGTCACAGCGCACCGAGCAGACCGCCAGCAACCTGCAGGACACCGCCGGCTCGATGGGCGAACTGACGCAGACGGTGCACCAGAGCGCCGAGGCCGCCGAGGAGGCCAACCGCCTGGCCAGCTCGGCCGCAGCGGCGGCCGAGCGCGGCGGTCAGGTCGTCAGCCAGGTGGTCAGCAACATGCAGGAGATCTCGTCGTCGAGCCGGCGCATCGGCGACATCATCGGCGTGATCGACGGCATCGCCTTCCAGACCAACATCCTGGCGCTGAACGCCGCGGTGGAGGCTGCACGGGCTGGCGAGCAGGGCCGCGGCTTCGCCGTCGTCGCCAGCGAGGTGCGCAACCTGGCGCAGCGCTCGGCCGCAGCGGCGCGCGAGATCAAGGGACTGATCCAGGCCTCGACCGGTACCGTCGACCAGGGCGCTCGGCTCGTCGAGGAGGCCGGCCAGGCGATGGACGAGCTGGTCGGCTCGGTGCACCGCGTCTCCGAGATGATCGGCCGCATCACCACCTCGGCGGCCGAGCAGAACAGCGGCATCCAGCATGTCAACCACGCGATCAGTCATCTCGACGAGATGACGCAGCGCAACGCGGCGCTGGTCGAGGAGAGCGCGGCCGCCGCCGACGGCCTGCGCGAGGAGGCAGCCCGGCTGGATGCGGCCGTGCAGCGCTTCCGCATCGACCTGAGCAGCCCGGGATCACCGGGCACGCTTCGCCGGCCGAGCCCAGCCACGGCAGCACCGGCTCCGGCGGCCCGCATGTCGCATCCGGCACCCCGCCCCGCCCCGTCACGGCCCGCACCCAGCCCGCGTGCCGCTGCACCGGCACCAGCCCCGGTGGCGGCCACCAGCGGCAGCTCGGTGGACAACTGGGAAAGTTTCTGATTTCGCGCGGATTTACCTCGCCGACATGCTCGGCAATCAGGACTTGAAGCGAGGCGGCTCCACTCGGTCATCCCTACCGGCTGACCGACACACCGCTCCATGAATCCTCTGCGCTGGCTCCCTGCCCTGCTGCTGTCCGCCACCGTCGCCCTGATCGGCGGCTGCGGCGGCTCCTCCGACGACGACAACGCCACCGTGCGAGTGATCAACGCCAGCACGAACTACGGCGCGCTCGACCTGTACGTGGACGACACGCTGCGCAGCTCGGCCATCGCCTACGGCCAGACCAGCGGCTACATCGGCTTCGAGGCCGGCAGCCACACCACCACGCTGACGCGCACCGGCTCGACCACCGCGCTGAGCAGCGTGTCGCGCTCGCTCAGCGAGGACTACGGCACCACCGTCATCGCCTACCAGGCCGACGGCAGCCTGAAGACCGCGCAGCTCAGCGACAGCGAGAGCGCACCGTCGTCCGGCCGCGCCAAGCTGCTGGTGTTCAACGCCTCGCCGGACGCGGGCAGCGTCGACGTCTACCTCAGCGGCAGCAGCGACACGCTGGACAACGCCACGCTGGTGGCTTCTTCCGTCAGCGCAGGCAGCAGCAGCGGCAGCTACACCACCGTCGGCAGCGGCACCTACCGGCTGCGCATCGCCGCGGCCGGCAGCACCACCGACCTGCGCCTGGACGCCGCCAGCATGACGCTCGACAGTCAGGGCGTCTACGCGCTGGTGGTCACGCCCACCAGCGGCGGCGTGCTGGTCAACAGCCTGCTGGTGCGCCAGGGCGGCGCGATCACCACGCTCGACACCGATCTGGCGCGGGTGCGCCTGGTCTCGGCGGTGGCCAGCAGCGGTGCGGTCGGCGCCAGCTTCAACGGCAGCACGCTGGCCACCTCGGTCACCTCGCCCGCCATCGGCAGCTACGCGCTGGTCAAGGCCGGCAGCGCCACGCCGACGATCAGCGTCAACGGCGCCAGCCTGTCGACCTCGGCGATCACGCTGGCGGCGGGCAGCGACACGACGATGATGGTCTGGGGCCCGGCCGCCAGCGCCAGCCTGAGCGTCATCAGCGACGACAACCGCCTGCCCACCAGCAGCACCAGCGCGAAGATCCGCCTGATCCACGGCGCCTCGACCAACAGCAACCCGCTGACGCTGACCACCAACTACTCGGCGGTAGCCGAGAACATCGCGTTGGGCGCGGCATCGACCTCGACCAGCGTGACGGCCGGCTCCAGCACCACGATCGAGGTGAGCGACACCACGCTGGCCAGCGCGCTGTACAGCCTCAGCGACGTGACGCTGTCGGCCAAGGGCGTCTACACCGTCTTCATGCTGCCCAGCGGCAGCAGCGTGACCGGCTCGCTGCGCAAGGAGCGCTGAGTCCCGGAGCGGCCTCAGGCCTCGCGGTCGCGCAGCGCCGCCTCCAGCGCGTCGACGAACATCGCCGCCACGTCGAAGCCGGTCTGCTGCGTGATCTCCTGGAAGCAGGTCGGGCTGGTGACGTTGATCTCGGTGACGCATTCGCCGATCACGTCCAGACCCACCAGCAGCAGGCCGCGCGCGGCCAGGATGGGGCCGAGGTGCTCGGCCAGCTCGCGGTCGCGGCGCGACAGCGGCTGCGCGACGCCGCGCCCGCCGGCGGCCAGGTTGCCGCGCACCTCGCCGCCCTGCGGGATGCGCGCCAGCGCGAAGGGCACCGGCATGCCGCCGATCAGCAAGATGCGCTTGTCGCCCTGCGCGATCTCCGGCAGGAAGCGCTGCACCATGATGGTGGTGGCGCCGTCGTCGGTGAGCGTCTCGATGATCGAGCCCAGGTTCATGCCGTCCGGGCCGACGCGGAAGATGCCCATGCCGCCCATGCCGTCGAGCGGCTTGAGGATGATGTCCCGGTGCTCGGCGTGGAAGGCGCGGATGGCCTCGGGCTGGCGGGTGACCAGCGTCGGGCCGATCAGCTCGGGAAATTCGAGGATGGCCAGCTTCTCGGGATGCTCGCGCAGCGCCACGGGCCGGTTGAAGACCCGTGCGCCCTCGCGCTCGGCCTGCTGCAGCAGGTGGGTCGCATAGATGTATTCGGCGTCGAAGGGCGGGTCCTTGCGCATCAGCACCGCGCCGGTCTCGGCCAGGATGCATTCGCCCTCGGCCAGCACCTCGAACCAGTCGGCCTGCTCGCGCCCGGTCAGCGCCAGCGTGCGCGCGCGTCGCGCCACGACGCGGTGGCCGCGCACCCACACCAGATCGCTCGGCTCGCAGACGATCAGGCGGTGGCCGCGCCGGGCAGCCTCGCGCATCATCGCGAAGGTCGAGTCCTTGTGGGTCTTGAACGATTCGATCGGGTCGGCAACGAAGAGCAGGTCCATGGTCGTGCGGGGCAAGCGGGCTGGAGGAAGTCCGGCGCAGTGTTGCACAGCCCGCGCGGCCCTGCCGCGACCCGGATCAGCCCGCGCGCAGCCGCATCACCGCCACGCACAGCGTGCCGGCGACCACGCCCCAGAAGGCCGAGCCGATACCCGCCATCGACAGGCCGCTGAGCGTGACCAGGAAGGTCACCAGCGCCGGCTCGCGCCAGGTGAGATCGCCCATCGCCGTGGCCAGCCCGCCGCCGATCGTGCCCAGCAGCGCGAAGCCCGCCACCGCCAGCACCATCGCCTTCGGGAAGGCGCCCAGCAGCCCGGCCACCGCGCCGGCCGCCAGCCCCACCGCCAGATAGAACAGCCCCGCCATCACCGAGGACGTCCAGCGCCGCGCCGGATCCTCGTGGGCCTCGCGGCTCATGCAGATCGAGGCGGTGATCGCCGCCAGGTTGAGCGCGTAGCCGCCGAAGGGCGCCAGCAGCAGCGTGGCCACGCCGGTGGTGGCGATCACCGGCGAGACCGGCGTGTCGTAGCCGGCGGCCTTCTGCGCCGCCACGCCGGGCAGGTTCTGCGAGGCCATGGTCACGACGAACAGCGGCAGCGCGACGCTGAACAGGCCGCGCAGCGTGAACTCCGGCGCCATCCAGACGGGGGCGCCCAGGCGCCAGTCGACCGCCTCCAGGTGCATGCGCCCGGTGCCGGCAGCCACCAGCAGACCCACCAGCAGCACGCCCGGCACCGCATAGCGCGGCCACAGCCGCCGCCCGAGCAGGTAGGCCAGGAACATCGCGCCCACCAGCAGCGGGTCGCCCGGCATCGCCGCGAAGGCGTCCAGCGCGAAGCGCGCCAGCACGCCGCCGAGCAGCCCGGCGGCCAGCGGCTGCGGAATGCGGTCCATCACCCGCGCGAACAGGCCGGTGGCACCCGACAGCGCGATCAGCAGCGCCGAGACCACGAAGCCGCCGATCGCCTCAGGCAGCGTGACGCCGGCGGCGGCGCTGACCAGCATCGCCGCGCCGGGCGTCGACCAGGCGGTCAGCACCGGGCGGCGGTACCAGAGACTCAGGCCCAGGCTGGTGAGCCCCGTGCCGACGCAGGTGGCCCAGATCCAGGACGTGACCTGCGCCGCATCGGCGCCGAGCGCCTGCGCGGCCTGGAAGACGACGACGATGGAGCTGGTCACGCCGACCAGCATCGCCACGAAGCCGG
>JBJOPV010000059.1:0-17499 GCA_046050625.1 Pseudomonadota bacterium | reverse complement strand
TGACCGACACGCGGCGTGCCCTGCTCTGGGGCATCTTTTCCGTCTCGCTCGTGATGCTGTGGGACGGCTGGAACAAGCACAACGGCCAGCCGTCGATGTTCGCTCCGCCGGTCGCCGCCTCGGCGGCAGCAGCCGGCAGCGCACCGGGCGTGCCTGCCGCGTCAGCCCAGCCAGTTGGCGTGGCGCCGCTGCCTGGCCTGGCCGCTGGCGGTGAGCCCTCGCGCACCATCGACATCAGCACTGATCTGGTCCGCGCCAGCATTGACACCCGCGGCGCCAGCCTGGTCGGCCTGTCGCTGCCGCGCTATCGCGACGAGCATGACACCCACAAGCCGGTGATGCTGTTCGACCGCTCGGCCCAGCGTGTCTACCAGGCCGATTCCGGTCTGATCCCGCAGCTGGCCGGCCAGGCCGGGCTGCCCAACCACACCACGCCGATGACGCTGGTGCCGGGCCCGCTGACGCTGGCCGACGGCCAGAACGAGCTGGCGGTCAGCTTCGAGTCGGCCGAGCAGGGTGGGGTGAAGCTGCGCAAGACCTATGTCTTCAAGCGCGGCGACTACGCGGTGCGAGTGCGTCACGAGGTGGTCAACACCTCGGCCGCGCCAGTGGCCGCGCAGCTCTACCTGCAGCTGGCGCGCGACGGCACGGTGCCCTCGACCTCGATCTTCATGGGTCCGGCCGCGTTCACCGGCCCGGCCGTGTACACCGAGGCGGCGAAGTTCCAGAAGGTCGAGTTCGCCAAGATCGAGTCGAGCAAGGCCGAGCACGAGAAATCGGCCGACAACGGCTGGATCGCGATGGTCCAGCATCACTTCGTGGGGGCCTGGGTCTTCAACGACAAGGTGGCGCGCAGCTTCCAGACCAAGCGCGAGGGCACCAACCTCTACTCGGTGGCGATGACGCTGCCGGTCGACGCCATCGCCCCCGGCGCGACGAAGACTGTCGAGGCGACGCTCTACGCCGGTCCTCAGGAGGAGAAGAAGCTCGAGGCCCTGGCGCCGGGCCTGGAACTGGTCAAGGACTATGGCTGGGTCACGATGCTGGCCAAGCCGCTGTTCTGGCTGCTCGACAAGCTGCACGGCCTGATCGGCAACTGGGGCTGGTCGATCGTGGCGCTGGTGGTGCTGCTGAAGATCGCCTTCTACTGGCTCAACGCCAGCGCCTACCGCTCGATGGGCAAGATGAAGGCGGTCAACCCGAAGATCACGGAGATCCGCGAGCGCTACAAGGCCGACCCGCAGAAGATGCAGCAGGAGATGATGCGCATCTACCGCGAGGAGAAGGTCAATCCGCTGGGCGGCTGCCTGCCGATCTTCATCCAGATGCCGTTCTTCATCGCGCTGTACTCGGTGCTGCTGGCCTCGGTCGAGATGCGCGGTGCGCCCTGGATCGGCTGGATCACTGACCTGAGCGTGCAGGACCCGTTCTACATCCTGCCGGCGCTGATGACCGCGACCACGCTGTTCCAGACCTGGCTGAATCCGACGCCGCCGGATCCGGTCCAGGCCAAGATGATGTGGATCATGCCGCTGCTGTTCAGCGTGATGTTCATCTTCTTCCCCGCGGGGCTGGTGCTGTACTGGTTCGTCAACAACCTGCTGTCGATCGCGCAGCAGTGGATGATCAACCGCCAGCTCGGGCTGAACCGCTGAGCCTGACAACGGGCGGCAAGGGTCGTGAAGGAGGCGCACAGCGCCTCTTTTGCGACCTTTGTTGCTTTGTGCAATTCGGACGCGACAAGTGGCACGGCCTTTGCAGCCGGTTGCGATGGCTGCCTTGAGTCTGTCATGAAGGGCCTGCATCATTCGTTCTGCGGGGCGTGACCCCGGGATTGTGGTGGCAGGCTTGCAAGCCAGCAGATGACGGGCCGGGAGGCTCGCCCCCACAGGCCCGGCTCCGGGGGTCGATGGCGATGAGCCGGCTCCCCTCCGCGCGAATACCCTGACGCCCTGTCGGCCCGGCTGCTGACAGGGCGTTTCTCATGGTGCGGCCCGGGTGGGCGGCGTCGGCGAGAATGCGCGCCATGCTTGCTCGACATCAGGATCCGATCGTGGCCGTCGCCACCGCTCCCGGCCGCGGCGCCGTGGGCATCGTGCGTGTCTCCGGCCGCGGTCTGGCGCCGCTGGCCCGGTGCCTGACCGGGCGCAATCTCGCGCCCCGCGTGGCCACCTACGGCCCCTTTCTGGACGCCCAGGGCCGGCCGATCGACCAGGGCCTGGCGCTCTATTTCCCGGCGCCGCACAGCTACACCGGCGAGGACGTGCTGGAGCTGCAGGCCCATGGCGGCCCGGTGGTGCTGCAGCTGCTGATGGCGCGCTGCCTGCAGGCGGCGGCCGAGGGCGAGCGGTTGCCGCGGCTGCGCCCGGCCGAGCCGGGCGAGTTCACCGAGCGCGCCTTCCTGAACGACAAGCTCGACCTGGCGCAGGCTGAGGCGGTGGCCGACCTGATCGACGCCAGCACCGAGGCGGCGGCGCGCAGCGCGGCGCGCTCGCTGTCGGGCGATTTCTCGAACCGCATCGAGGCGCTGCGCGACGGCCTGGTCGAGCTGCGCATGCTGGTCGAGGCGACGCTGGATTTCCCCGAGGAGGAGATCGACTTTCTCGAGAAGGCCGACGCGCGCGGGCGGCTGGCACGGCTGGCCGAGCGGCTCGATGCGGTGCTCGACACCGCGCGCCAGGGCGCGCTGCTGCGCGAGGGCCTGACGGTGGTGATCGCCGGTCAGCCCAATGCGGGCAAGAGCTCGCTGCTGAACGCGCTGGCGGGCGCCGAGCTGGCCATCGTCACGCCGATCGCTGGCACCACGCGTGACAAGGTCAGCGAGACGCTGCAGATCGAGGGCGTCCCGGTGCATGTGATCGACACCGCCGGGCTGCGCTCCGACGCCGAGGCCACCGACGAGGTCGAGCGCATCGGCATCGCGCGCAGCTGGGAGGCGATCGCCGGCGCCGATGCGGTCCTGATGATCCACGACCTGACGCGCTGCCAGGATCCCGACTATGTCGCGGCCGACCGGGTCATCGAGGCTCGCCTGCCTGACCGCTCGCGCCGCGTGCATGTCTTCAACAAGACGGATCGGGTGGCGGCGCAGCGACTGGCCGAGGTGCTGGCCAGCGTGCCGGAAGGCGAGCGGGCGCTCACGCTCTCGGCCAAGACCCGCGACGGGCTGGAGGCGCTGCGCCGGCTGCTGCTGGAGCTGGCGGGCTGGCAGGCCTCGCCAGACGGTGTGTTCATCGCGCGCGAGCGCCATCTGACGGCGTTGCGCCGCGCACGCGAGCACCTCGAGCTGGCCGCGGGCTGGGCCGCGCGCCGCGACGAGGCGCTGGACCTGTTCGCCGAGGAGCTGCGCCTGTCGCACGACGCACTGGGCCAGATCACCGGCGCCTTCTCGGCCGACGACCTGCTGGGGGTCATCTTCTCGCGCTTCTGCATCGGCAAGTGAATCCCGGCGCATCCTTGCGATCCGTGAACGCCGTGACATGTTTCACGAATGGCCGAAAGTGTTATTTTCGTAAACCTTTGGCGTCATCAACCGGGGCATCCTGCCGGCCCGCAGGGCCGGATATGCTCCTGCTCTGCGGAAAGTGCGAGAGGTGAACGGTGATGGGCATGGATGATCTGATCGAGGCGGTGCAGTCCCTGCGGGCTGACGACGCCTTTCGCGCCCGTTTCAACCTGCCGCAATGGCGCAACTTTGCCGCCTACCTGACGCCTTACCAGCTGCGTGCCGGCGATCTGCTGATCAAGCAGGGCGAGTGCGACCGGGCCGCCTATTTCGTCGGCCAGGGCAGCCTGCAGGTGTATGTGCAAGGGGCGGCGCCCGGCGCTTTCCGGGTGGCGCTGATGCGTCCGGGGGCGCTGGTCGGGGAGACCGGCCTGTTCAGCGACCAGCCGCATTCGGCCAGCGTCGAGGCGATGACGCCGACCATCGTCTGGGCGCTGCATCTGCCTCGCTACGAGGAGCTGGCCGCTCGCGCGCCGACGCTGGCCAACGAGGTGCTGCGCGCAGCCGGCGCGGTCATGGTGGCGCGGCTGCGCGCCAATCTGGCGCAGCGGGTCGCGGTGGCCTGAGCCGGCGTCGCGGTCAGCCCTTCTTCAGCAGCAGGGCCTCGGCCAGTGCCAGGGTCTCGGGCAGACCGCTGAGCACCAGCACGTCGCCGCCGGCCAGCACGAAGTCGTCGTCGACCTCGAGCACCTGACCGCTGGCGCGGCGCACCGACACCACCGACACGCCCATCACCTGCAGCGTCAGGTCGCCCAGGCGCCGACCGACGCAAGGGGCCCCTGGCGGCAGGCCGATCGACTGCAGGCGGGCCTGCTGCAGCTCCTCGACGGTGTCGTCGTCGGCGCCATGGAAATAGCCGCGCAGCAGGCCGTAGCGGGCGTCGCGGGCGTCCTGGGTGATGCGGATGACCCGGCGCATCGGCACGCCCACCAGGGCCAGCGCATGGCTGGCCAGCATCAGCGAGCCTTCCAGTGCCTCAGGCACCACCTCGGTGGCGCCGGCGGCGCGCAGCCGCTCCAGGTCGGTGTCGTCGGGCGTGCGCACCACCACCGGCACATGCGCGGCATGCTCGCGCACATGCTGCAGCACCTTCAGCGCTGAGGGCGTGTCGTTGTAGGTGACGACGACGGCGGTCGCGCGCGACAGGCCAGCGGCGATCAGGCTGGGCAGCTTGGCTGCATCGCCGAAGACCACGCTCTGGCCGGCCGCCGCCGCCTGGCGCACCCGGTCGGGGTCGAGGTCGAGCGCCATGTAGGGAATGCGCTCCTTGTCGAGCAGCCGCGCCAGGTTCTGGCCGCTGCGACCGTAGCCGCAGATGATCAGGTGCGCCTCGGTGCGGATCGACTTCTTGACGATGGTGGTCAGCTGCACCGACTGCATCAGCCAGTCGGTGGCCGACAGCTTCATGACGATGCGGTTGCTCGCCATGATGATGAAGGGTGTGGCCAGCATCGACAGCACCATCGAGGCCAGCACCGGGCTCAGCCAGCGGTCGGCGACCAGATCGACCTGGGCGCTGAGCGTCAGCAGCACGAAGCCGAACTCGCCCGCCTGGGCCAGGTAGAGGCCGGTGCGGATCGCCACGCCCGGCGCCGAGCCGAAGCCGCGCGCCAGCAGCGCCACCATGCCGGCCTTGGCCAGCACCGGCAGCGTGCTCAGCAGCAGCACCAGCACCCACTGGTCCAGCACCGGGCGCCAGTCCAGCTTCATGCCGATGGTGATGAAGAACAGCCCCAGCAGCACGTCATGGAAGGGCCGGATGTCGGTCTCGACCTGGTGCTTGAACTCGGTCTCGGCGATCAGCATGCCGGCGACGAAGGCGCCCAGCGCCAGCGACAGTCCGGCGTGCTCGGTCAGCCACGACAGCCCCAGCGTGATCAGCAGGATGTTGAGGATGAACAGGTCCTCGCTCTTGCGGCGCGCCACCAGCGTCAGCCACCAGCGCATCAGCCGCTGGCCGCCCCACAGCAGCAGCGTCAGCAGCACGGTGGCCTTCAGCGTGGCGCGCACCAGTGTCTCCCACAGGTCGCCGCCGCCCTGGGCCAGCGAGGGGATCAGCACCAGCAGCGGCACCACGGCCAGATCCTGGAACAGCAGCACGCCCATGACGTTGCGGCCATGCTCGCTTTCGAGTTCGAGCCGTTCGGCCATCATCTTCGCCACGATCGCGGTGCTCGACATCGCCATGGCCGCGCCGAGCGCGACCGCGCCCTGCCAGCTCAGCTCCCACGCCCGGCCCAGCAGCGCGAACACGGTGATCAGCAGCATGTTGCCGAGGGCCGCACCGGCCAGCGTCAGCAGCACCTGCCCGGCGCCGAGGCCGAAGACCAGCCGCTGCATGCTGCGCAGCTTGGGCAGGTTGAACTCCAGCCCGATGACGAACATCAGGAAGACGATGCCGAACTCCGCCAGATAGCGGATGCCGGCCGAGTCCTTGGCCAGCGCCAGCGCGTTCGGGCCGATCAGCACGCCCACGAGCAGGTAGCCGAGCATCGAGGGCAGCTTCAGCAGCCGGCAGCCGACGACGCCGGCGACCGCGGCCAGAAGGTAGAGCAGGGCAATATCGAGAGTGCTGGCCATTCACCGTCCTAGAATCCGTCAATCGTAATTCAGCTTCCGGCCGCCGATTCCCGTGACCGACACCCCTGCCGCCACCGCCGCCAGCGCGGCCCCCAGCTTCGAGGCCGAGCGCGTGCTGCGCATGGCCCGCCAGACCCTGCGCATCGAGGCCGAGGCGCTGATGCAATTGCAGGACCAGCAGGGCGAGAGCTTCGTGCGCGTCGTGCACGTGATCCTGAATGGCCGCGGCCGCGTGGTCGTGATGGGCATGGGCAAGAGCGGCCATGTCGGCCGCAAGATCGCCGCGACGCTGGCCTCGACCGGCACGCCGGCGATGTTCGTGCACCCGGGCGAGGCCAGCCACGGCGACCTGGGCATGGTCACGCCCGGCGACATCGTGCTGGCGATCTCCAACTCCGGCGAGAGCGACGAGATCGCCGCGATCCTGCCGGCACTCAAGCGCCTGGGCGTGACGCTGGTGGCGATGACCGGGCGGCCCGGCTCGACGCTGGCCTCGCATGCCGACTGGGTGCTGTCGAACCGCGTCGAGCAGGAGGCCTGCCCGCTCAACCTGGCGCCCACGGCCAGCACCACCGCGCAGCTGGCGCTGGGCGACGCGCTGGCGGTGGCGCTGCTGGACGCACGCGGCTTTCGCCCCGAGGACTTCGCGCGCTCGCACCCGGGCGGTGCGCTCGGGCGCAAGCTGCTCACTCATGTGCGCGACATCATGCGCCAGGGCGAGGCGGTGCCGCGGGTGGCGCCCGCGGCGAGCTGCCTCGAGGTGATGCGCGAGATGAGCGCCAAGGGCCTGGGCGCCGCGGCGATCGTCGACACCGAGGGGCGCGCGGTCGGCATCTTCACCGACGGCGACCTGCGCCGCGCGGTCGAGCAGGGCACCGATCTGCGCCAGCTCTCGGCCGCCGACCTGGTGCGCAGCCGCCCGCGCAGCATCGGCGAGGACGCGCTGGCGGTCGAGGCCGCCACGCTGATGGAGGAGGCCTGCATCACCACGCTGCTGGTCCATGACGGGCACGGCCGCCTGGTCGGCGCGCTCAACACCAACGACCTGATGCGCGCGAAGGTGATCTGATGAGTGGTCCGACCTCGAATCCCCCCGTCTCCTGGCCGCGCCTGATCGCGCCGGTGCTGAACTTCGCGCCGGAGCTGCTGCTGGCGGCGCAGGGCGTGCGCGCCGCGATCTTCGATGTCGACGGCTGCCTGACTGATGGGCGCATCTACATCGGCGAGCACGGCGAGAGCGTCAAGGCCTTCAGCACGCTCGACGGCCACGGCATCAAGCTGCTGGCGCGCGCCGGCATCGAGCCGGTGGTCATCACCGGCCGCGACACGCCGGCGGTGCGCCGGCGCTGCGCCGATCTGGGCATCGTGCACGCCTTTCACGGCATTCACGACAAGCTGGCCGCGGCCGAGCGGGTGCTGGCGCTGCTGGGTCTGGGCTGGCATGAGCTGGCGGTCATCGGCGACGATTGGCCCGATCTGCCGCTGATGGTGCGCTGCGCGCTGGCCTGTGCGCCGGCGCAGGCGCATCCTGAGGTGCGTGCCGCGGCGCATCACGTCACCTCGGTGCCGGGCGGGCAGGGTGCGGCGCGCGAGTTCTGCGATCTGCTGCTGTGCGCCAGCGGCCAGTACGCGACGCTGCTGGCGGGGCATCTGGCCACGCTCGACGGCGCCACGACCTGACGCGGGACACGATCGCTTGGCCTCGCTCGACGACGACACCAGTCCGCTGCCGCTGCCCCCGCTGGTGGTCACCCGGGCGGCCGATGCGGCCCGACCGGCGCTGCCGCGCGGCGAGCGCTGGCGCCAGGCGCTGCTGGGCCACCTGCCGCTGTTCCTGATGGCGCTGCTGGCCGGCGCCACCTGGTGGCTGGTCCAGCAGACGCCTGAGCCCGAGCCTGACCGGGCGGCCCAGCCACCGACCCATGAACCCGACTACGAGATGCACCGCTTCTCGGTACAGCACTACGGACAGGCCGGCCCTGCCCGAGGGGTCATCGAAGGCGAGGTCGTCCGCCATCATCCCGACACCGACACGCTGGAAATCGACGGCCTGAGCCTGCGCTGGCGCGATGACGCCGGCAACCTGCTGCGCGCCCGTGCCGCCCATGCGATCGCCCAGGGCGATGGCAGCGAGGTGCGGCTGATGGGCGGAGCCACCGTGGAGCGTGACCGGCTGCCTGGCGAAAGCGCGCCGCTGCAGTTCAGCAGCGAGGAGATGGTCTTCGATCGGCGCCAGGACCAGGTCCGCAGCGATCGTCCGGTGGTGCTGCGCCAGGGCGCCAGCGTCATCGAGGCCCGCGGGCTGACCTACTGGCATGCGGACGCCCGGCTCGAGCTCCGGGGTGCGGTGCGTGGCCGCCTGCCCGCCCGATGACCCCCGAGGAGCGCCAGAGGCTGGAGCGCGAGCGCACGCCTCTGGTCTTCATCACCGGGGCCTCCAGCGGCATCGGCCGGGCGCTGGCCGAGGCCTACGCTGCACGTGGCTGGCGCCTGGCCCTGGTGGCCCGCCGTGCCGAGGTGGTCCAGGCCTGGCTCGATGAGGCCGGCATCGGCCTCGCGCAGGCCCAGGTGCATGCCGCGGATGTGCGTGACCGCGAGGCGATCGTCGCGGCGGGCATGCGCTGCCTGATCGAGCAGGGCCTGCCGGATGTGGTCATCGCCAATGCGGGCATCAGCGTCGGCATCGACACCGCCGAGCGCGAGGATCTGGCCGTGCTGGAGGATCTCTATGCCACCAATGTCGTTGGCATGGCCGCGACCTTTCACCCCTTCATCCGGCCGATGCGGCTGGCGCGGCGCGGCACGCTGGTGGGGCTCGCCAGCGTGGCGGCCATCCGAGGCCTGCCCGGCCACGGCGGCTATTGCGGCAGCAAGGCCGCCGTGGTGAGCTACTGCGAAAGCCTGCGCATCGAGCTGCGCGGCGACGGCATTCGCGTCGTCACCCTGCTGCCCGGCTTCGTCGATACGCCCCTGACGCGGGGAAACCGCTATGCGATGCCCTTCCTGCTGAGTCCGCGAGAATTTGCACGCAGGGCGTTGCCGGTGATCGACCGGGGGCGTCGCCACGCGGTCATCCCTTGGCCGATGGGCATGCTGGCGGTGTTGATGCGCTGGCTGCCACGCCTGCTCTGGGACCGACTGACCACAGGGCGTGGCCGAAAGCGGCGGCGCGGCGATCCAGGCTGAGTTGGCTGGGGTTGAAATGACAAGAGGGCGATTCCTTTGCAGGATCGCCCTCTTGTTTGGGAAGTCTGTCGATCGGTTGCGCGCCTGTCAGGTCAGCTCACCGATCGCAGCAGCAGGGATCAGTAGCCGCCACCGCCGTAGCCGCCGCGACCACCGCCGCCGCCGCCACCTTCACGACGGCCACCGCCGCCGTACGGGCTGCGGAAACCGCCGCCGCCGCCGCCGCCACCGCCGCCACCACCGTAGCCGCCGCCGCCACTGTTGCCGCCGCCGAAGCCGCCGCCACCACCACCGCCGTCACGACGGCCGCCGTACGGGCTGCGGAAGCCGCCCGGACGCTCTTCGCGGGGGCGAGCCTCGTTGACGACGACGGCACGGCCGCCGATCGCTTGGCCATTCAGGCCGTTGATGGCAGCCTGGGCCTCGGCATCCGAGCCCATCTCGACGAAGCCGAAGCCCTTCGAGCGGCCGGTTTCGCGGTCCATCATGACCTTGGCGGACTGGACCGCGCCGAACTCGGAGAATGCAGCGTTCAGTTCTTCGTCGCGAACGCCGTAGGCCAGGTTGCCCACGTAGAGTTTGTTGCCCATGGAAGAGCGCCTTTCAAGCAAAACAGGGTACGTCGAGTACCAGGGGACCATGTGGCGGAGCTACAGCCAGCACTCATTCGATAGAACAGAGAAAAGGCGCCGCGTCCAATCACGAGGGGCCATTATGTATGACCGTCAAGCCCTGGGAACACCCCTTCTGGCGGAAGTGTTGTAAGCCTGCGCAGTTTTTTGGGCTGATCGTGATCTTCACCAGTCAAAAATTCGGGGTTTACCCCGAAACATGCGACAGCCGGGGGCGTGTCCGTGTGGCGTCAGCCGACACCGAGGGGCTGCGACGTGCAGCCCGGAGTGCAGAATCACAGCATGGACCTGCTCAAGCCGCTGATCGCGCTGCTGGCGATCGTCAACCCGATCGGCGTCGTGCCGTTCTTCATCCACTTCACGCAACATCTGGATGCGGCGGCGCGTCGGCGCACGATTCGTGTGTCGAGTTTCGCGGCCTTCCTGGTGATCTCGATCAGCGCGCTGGCCGGGCTGAAGGTGATCGAGTTCTTCGGCATCTCGCTGGCCTCCTTCCAGGTGGGCGGCGGCACGCTGCTGCTGATCAGCGCGCTGCAGATGCTCAACGCGCAGCCGGCCGAGTCGCGCTCCGACGACGTCAGCGAGGGCCGCGAGCGTGCCGACTCGGGCGACAGCATTGCGGTGGTGCCGCTGACCATCCCACTGCTGACTGGGCCGGCGACCATCTCGACGATGGTGATCTATGCCGACAAGAGCCGTCACTGGTGGGAGCTGGGCGTGCTGGTCGGCTATGGCGTGGTCGTCGGGCTGGCCACCTTCGTGGCCTTCTCCGCTGCCGGTGGGGTGGCGCGGTTGCTCGGACGCACTGGCATCAACGTGATGACCCGACTGATGGGACTGATCCTGGCGGCGCTGGCGGTCGAGATCATGGCCGAGGGACTGATCAAGCTCTTCCCGGTGCTGGCCTCGCATCTGGCGCCTTGAGCCAGCGTGCGTCCGCTCCGCATAGAGTCGGGGCTGTCCACGGAGACAGGACCATGCCCGCATTCGACTACATCATCATCGGCGCCGGCTCGGCCGGCAGCCTGCTCGCCAACCGTCTGAGCGCTGATCCCGCCACGCGCGTGCTGCTGATCGAGGCCGGCGGCCACGACGACTACCACTGGATCCACATTCCGGTGGGCTACCTGCACTGCATCGGCAACCCGCGCACTGACTGGCTTTACCAGACCGAGGCTGATCCGGGCCTGAACGGCCGGCGACTGCGCTATCCGCGCGGCAAGGTGCTGGGCGGCTGCTCGAGCATCAACGGCATGATCTACATGCGCGGCCAGTCGCGTGACTACGACCAGTGGGCCGCGCTGACGGGCGATCCGGCCTGGCGCTGGGAACACTGCCTGCCGGCCTTCCAGCAGCACGAGGACCACTGGCGACTGGATGCCGCCCACGCCGCGCAGGCCGGCGCCGAGTTCAAGGCTTTGCATGGTCATGGTGGCGAGTGGCGCGTCGAGCGCCAGCGGCTGCGCTGGGAGGTGCTCGACGCCTTTGCGCAGGCGGCGCAGCAGGCCGGCATTCCGGCCACCGACGACTTCAACCGCGGCAGCAACGAGGGCGTGGGCTATTTCGAGGTCAACCAGAAGTCGGGGCTGCGCTGGAACACTGCCAAGGCCTTCCTGCGCCCGACCTGCTACGGTCGGCCGAACTTCGAGATGTGGACCGGCGCGCAGGTGCGCCGCCTGACGCTGGCCCGTGGCGCCGATGGCCAGCTGCGCTGCACGGGGGTCGAGGTCGTCACGCCGACGGGCGTCGAGACGGTCGCCGCCACCCGCGAGGTGCTGCTGAGCGCTGGCAGCATCGGCAGCGTGCAGATCCTGGAGCTGTCGGGCATCGGCCAGGGCGCGCTGCTGCAGGGCCTGGGCATCACGGTGCAGCATGAGCTGCCCGGCGTCGGCGAGAACCTGCAGGACCACCTGCAGATCCGCTCGGTCTACAAGGTGCAGGGCACGCGCACGCTCAACACCCGCGCGGCCACGCCCTGGGGCCGGGCGATGATCGGTCTGGAGTACCTGCTGCGGCGCACCGGCCCGATGAGCATGGCGCCCTCGCAGCTCGGTGCATTCACCCGCTCTTCGCCGCAGTTCGAGTGGCCGAACCTCGAGTACCACGTGCAGCCGCTGTCGCTCGATGCCTTCGGCGAGCCGCTGCACGGCTTCGACGCCGTCACCGCCAGTGTCTGCAATCTCAACCCCGGCTCACGCGGGCAGGTCCACGTCACCTCGTCGCGCCACGAGGAGGCTCCGGCGATCCGTCCGAACTACCTCTCGACGCCCGAGGACCGTCAGGTCGCCGCCGACTCGCTTCGGGTGACGCGCCGCATCGTCGCGCAGCCGGCGATGCAGGCCTATCGGCCTGAGGAGTTCCGCCCGGGCCCGCAGTACCAGAGCGACGAGGATCTGGCGCGGCTGGCCGGTGACATCGCCACGACGATCTTCCATCCGGTGGGGACGTGCCGCATGGGCCGCGACGCCGACCCGATGGCGGTGACCGACACGCGACTGCGGGTGCGTGGCGTGGCTGGACTGCGTGTCGTCGATGCCAGCGTGATGCCTGCCATCACCAGCGGCAACACCAATTCGCCGACGCTGATGATCGCCGAGCGGGCGGCGCGCTGGATTCTTGATGCTGCGCAGCTTTCGTGAGTCGCTGCGCCCTGACTGGCCGGCATCGCCAGGTACCGCATCGTTCTGGTGCGGGAAACCCCGGATATGGCGGACTGTTGCGAAACCCTACAGTCTCGCCACTCGCAGACGCCGCCCCTGAGGGGGCAGGCGGGCAGGAGCGAGGGACTGAGGAGACTGGTTCACCGTAGCGCGACAAGAAACGCCGCCCCACACCACACAACATCCGGCGGCATCACTCAGACGCTCCAGAAAATTTGGCGCCACACAGCGCAATGAGACAATTCGACGGCACCGGTGATCCCTGATCCCGGTGCTTTCTTTTTTAGGTTGCGTTGCGTGTCCTCTGATTGATGCTTGATCTGTTGTGGGTGACGCTGGCTGCTGGGCTGGCGGGTTTTGTGGACGCCATCGTCGGCGGCGGTGGGCTGATCCTCCTGCCGACCCTGTTCGCGGTGCATCCGACGGTGGTGCCGGCGACATTGTTCGGCACCAACAAGGCGGCGGCCATCGGCGGCACCGCCTGGGCCTGCAGCCAGTACGCGCGCCGGGTGACGATGAACTGGGGCACGCTGGCGCCTGCGGCCGCCGCCGCGCTGCTGGCGAGCTTCGCCGGTGCCTGGCTGGTGACGATGGTGCCGGCCACCGGGCTGCGCAAGGCCTTGCCGGTGGTGCTGCTGGTCGTGCTGCTCTACACGCTCTGGCGCAAGGATCTCGGGCGAGTGCACGCGCCGCATCTGTCGCCACGTCGCGAGGCGCTGCGCGGCAGCGCGATCGGCGCGTGCATCGGTTTCTACGATGGCTTCTTCGGCCCGGGCACGGGCAGCTTCTTTGTTTTCCTGCTGGTGCGCGGGCTGGGCTACGACTTCCTGCATGCCTCGGCCGGCGCCAAGCTGCTCAATACCGCGACCAATCTGGCCGCGATCGTGCTGTTCGCTGCCAAGGGCCACGTGTGGTGGCATGTCGCTGCGGTGATGGCGGTCGCCAATGTGATCGGCAGCCTGCTGGGCGCTCGCCTGGCGCTTCGCCACGGTGCCGGCTTCGTGCGCGGCATCTTCATCGCCGTCGTCAGTCTGCTGATCCTGCGCACCAGCTGGGATGCGCTGCGGCTGTGAGCCGGACCTCGCTTGCGGCTCAGAAGCGGTAGCGCTCGCCGCGGGTCAGCGCGAAGACCGGCATGCGAATGTCGAGCTCGGCAAGCTGGCCGGTGACTGCGGCCATCTCGCCCGGCTTGACATGCGTGATCGCGATCGAGGTGTCACAGTCCAGATCGAGCCGCTCGAGCTCCTCGGCCAGCATCGAGGGCGACAGGTGGCGGCTGATCTCGGCCAGGGCGCGTTCCTCGTCGCTGAAGGCGGTCTCGATCACCAGCTGCGCGATCGCGCGGCCGCGCAGCCGCTCCCACAGGGCCGGGTTCGGGCCGGTGTCGCCGGTATAGATCCACCAGCCTGACGGCGTATCGACACCGAAGCCGCATGCGGGCACGGTGTGGTTCGCGGGCAGCACCTCGATCTGCAGTCCGGCCAGCGCCAGACGCTCGCCGACCGCGAAAGGCACCAGTTCGATGATCGGGCGCTCGCTGCTGGGCAGCCGGGTGAAGTCCGGCCAGATGATGTTGTTGAACAGGTGCGCCCGCAGCGCCTCGAGCGTCTCGGGCAGGCCGTGCACCTGGATCGGGCGAAAGTCCGGGCGTGACAGCCGGTGCTGCATGACGCTGTCGGCCAGCAGCGGGATGCCCAGCACATGATCGAGGTGGGAGTGCGACAGCAGGATGTGGTCGATCCCGGCCATCTCGTCGAGCGTCAGGTCGCCGACACCGGTTCCTGCGTCGACAAGGATGCGTTCGTCGAGCTGGAAGCAGGTGGTCCGGTTGTCGAGGGCGATCGAGCCCGAGCAGCCAAGGACACGCAGGTTCATCGGGATTCCAGGTGAGGGCAGGCAGAACAGGCGGCCATGCTGCCCCCCGCATCATTCGGGTGCAAGCCGGCTGCTGCGCACTTCCGCACTGCTTGTCCATCCCCGTGAACCAGGGGCGGCTGGGCCGTGAACAAGACCACGGGGCCGCGCAGGATCCAGACGGTGCTCAGGGCTGCACGAACTGCATCTGCGTGCCGGCCAGCTCGATGACGTCACCGTCCTTCAGGTGGATCGGCTCGGCATGGACCGGCATGCTGTTGACGGTGGGCCGCACGCTGCCCTCGACATGAGCGAAGACATAGCCGCCGGGCCGTTTCGTGATCGACGCGACCTGCACGCCGGGCTTGCCGACGGTGGTGACGACCTTGGTCAGCACCACCTCGCGACCAGCCGCTGCGCCCGACAACACCCGGATCGATGCCTGGGGCACCGTGTTGCCGGTGAGGCCGCCAAAGCCCGAGGCTGGGAAGTTGCCGGGCATCGGCGCGGTCGGCCGGGTGGCCATGCCGGGCGGCATCTGGCCTGGCTTCAGGATCATGGTCTTCTCGTAGTCGGAGCTGTCCTCGACCAGATACTTGATCTTGTACTTGCCGATCTCGATCGTGTCGTTGTACTGCAGCAGCTGCTTCTTGACCGCGCGACCGTTGATGTAGGTGCCGTTGGTGCTGTTCTGGTCTTCGATGTAGACATCCTGGCCGACCATCTGCAGCACGGCGTGCTCGCCGCTGACGGCCAGGTTGTCGATCACGATGTCGTTGTAGGGGCGGCGTCCCAAGGTCGTCTTGTCCTTGGTGAGCTGAACCTCCTTGATGACGACTCCGTCCAGCGAAACGACGAGTTTGGGCATGAGCGACCTCAGTGTTCTTGGCAGCCGGGATCCTCTGTCCCCTGATCCTCAGCGCCGGAAGGGCCACCACGGCTGACCCGACAAGGGGCCGTGGATGGCAACCAGTATCACGGCAATATTATCCCGTCCGCCCGCCTGATTGGCGGCATCGACCAGCGCCTGTGCCGCTTTGCCGACGTCGGAGCCCTGCTCGCGCAGCACCGCCGCGATCCGGGCATCATCGAGCATGTCGGACAGGCCGTCGGAGCACAGCAGGTACCAGTCGCCCGGATGGACCGCATGCGAGTGGATCTCCAGCAGCACGATGTCCTCGACGCCCATGGCGCGGGTGACCAGATTCTTCTGGTGGCTGTAGGCGGCCTGCTCCGGCGAGATCAGGCCCGCGTCGATCTGCTCCTGCAGCAGCGAGTGGTCGCGGGTGAGCTGCTGCAGCCGGTCGTCGCGCCAGCGGTAGGCTCGCGAGTCGCCGATGTGGCCGACCAGCAGCCGTCCGCCGCGGAACACGCCCATCACCAGGGTCGTTCCCATCCCGGCGTACTGCGCATGCGCGTGCGAGGCCTCGAAGATCGAGCGGTTGGCGTTGTCGACGCAGATGTCCATCGCCCGGCGGACCTCCAGGTCGTCGGTGTCCGGCGGGGACTCCTGCAGCCAGCGGCCCAGCTCCTGCTCGATGAAGGCGGTGGCCATGCCGCTGGCGACCTCACCGGCGTTGTAGCCGCCCATGCCGTCGGCCAGCACCATCAGTCCGGCCGCCTCGACGATGGCGATCGAATCCTCGTTGTTGCTGCGGATGCGGCCACGGTCGGTCGCGGAGTGGAACTCGAGGGTCATGGCTAGGGCGCGCGGGCGGTCCATCGGGAATCAGCGGTGCGATTGTGCCCCGCCGGCGCGGGGCGAAGGCGGCCGGGATTGGTCCGTGTCGGGACCGGGCGCGCATTCCTGCACCGAAGCGGCGATGCTGCCGGCAGGGCGGGTCGGTCGGCGCAGCGTGTCGGCCACGAGCTTGAGGTCTTCGGCCAG
Source organism: Pseudomonadota bacterium (assembly GCA_046050625.1). GTDB lineage: Bacteria > Pseudomonadota > Gammaproteobacteria > Burkholderiales > Burkholderiaceae_C > Sphaerotilus. The sequence goes on along the minus strand of JBJOPV010000059.1, from coordinate 1,194 downwards.
ATCCAGGCCGTCGCGGTAGCGCAGCTCCGGGCGCTTTTCCAGCAGGATGCCGATCACCTCGGCCAGCGCCGCGGGCAGCGAGGGGCGCAGCGTGCGCACGTCGGGCGCCGGCGTGCGGGCGATCGCGCCGATCAGCTCGCTCATCGTGTTGCCCTTGAGCGGCAGCTCGCCGGTCAGCATCTGGAACATCAGCACGCCCAGCGAGTACAGGTCGCTGCGCCCGTCGACCGGCCGGCCCGCGAGCTGCTCCGGCGACATGTAGGACGGCGAGCCCAGCACCAGCCCGGTGCGGGTGCGGTTGGCGTCGGTGATGCGGGCGATGCCGAAGTCGGTCACCTTGACCTGGTTGCGGCCGATGTCGACCATGATGTTGGCCGGCTTGATGTCGCGGTGGATGATGCCCTGCGCATGTGCATGGGCCAGCGCCCGGGCGATGCGGCGGCTGATCGCCACGACGGTGGCCACCGGCAGCAGATGCTCCGGCGCCAGGTGCTGGCTCAGGTCCTGCCCGGTCAGCCGCTCCATCGCGATGTAGGCGATGCCGTCCTGCTCGCCGCATTCGAACACCCGCACGATGTCGGCATGGTCGAGCCGGCTGGCGGCCAGCGCCTCGCGCTGGAAGCGCTGGCGGGCCTCCTCGAGCGCGAAGCCGTCGAACTCGCGTCCCAGCGCCAGCGTCTTGAGCGCGACCACCGCGCCGGTGTCCCGGTGACGTGCCAGATGCACCCGGCCCATCGCGCCGCGGCCCAGCTCGCGCTCCAGCACGTAAGGGCCGAGCGCTGGCTGGCGGCGCACGGTGTCGCTGAGCACCGGGGGCTGGCGGAACACCGCCGGCGTGGCCAGGCAGGCGGCGAGCTCTTCGCGGGTCAGCGGCTGGGTGGCCTCGAGCGTGTCGGGCGAGTGCAGCACCTGGGTGTCGACGAAGGCCCGGCGCTCGTCGAGCACCTGGGTGTCCTGCAGATGGCTGGGCAGCGCGCTGGGGGCGGGCGTGGCGTGTGGAGCGCTGGGGGGGCGTGCCACTGCGGGTGGGGGGGCGGGCACAGGCCGCGGCGGGGCCTGGGGGACCGTCTCCGGCTCGTCATGCCGGATCACCGTGCGCTCGCGGGTGGTGACGGTCACCGTCTCGTAGGAGGTGATGACGGTGTCTTCGTCGAGCGTGGTGCTCAGCAGCGTGTTGCGGCTGCGGCTGCGGCG
>JBJOPV010000058.1:0-17728 GCA_046050625.1 Pseudomonadota bacterium | reverse complement strand
CCCTTGGTGTAGTAGCTGACGGTGGCGTTGGCGCTGTTCTCGTCCGGGCGGTAGTACTTGACCCAGGCGTCGAAGCTGGCGGCCGCGGCGCTCTGCACCCGCCGGCCCGGCGTGCCCAGCACCTGGTTGGCGGTGCGCGCGACCAGGCGCAGGTAGCGCGCCTCGTCGATCAGGCCGGTGCGCACCAGGAACAGGTCGTCGTAGTAGCTGGTGAAGCCCTCGAAGAACCACAGCAGCCGCGTGTAGTTCTCCTGCTGCAGCGCGTAGGCGGCGAACTCGCGCGGCTTCAGGCGCTTGACGTTCCAGGTGTGGAAATACTCGTGGCTGATCAGGCCCAGCAGCGTGACATAGCCGTCGGCACTGCTGGCGTCGCCCCGGCGCGGCAGGTCGCGGCGGGTGCAGATCAGCGCGGTGCTGTTGCGGTGCTCCAGGCCGCCGTAGCCATCGTCGGTGGCGTTGAGCATGAAGACATAGCGCTCGAAGGGCGGCGGGTCGCAGCCGTCGTCGCGGCCATGCCAGAAGCGGATCTGCGCCTCGCAGATCTTCTTCGTGTCGGCCAGCAGACGCTCGCCGTCGAAGCCCGGCAGGGCGCCGGCGACGACGAACTCGTGCTCGGTGCCACAGGCGGTGAAGCGCCCGCGCCAGAAGGTGCCCAGCTCGAAGGGATGGTCGATCAGCGCGTCGTAGTCCGGCGCCGACCACTCGCCCGGCGCCACCTCGGGCAGGCCGGTGGCCACCTGCCAGCCCTCGGGCAGGGCGCCCAGCGTGACGCGGTGCTCGTCGGTCTCGCGGCCCTCGGCGCGCAGGAAGACGCCGGTGCCGTTGAAGAAGCCGCGCTGCGCATCCAGCCAGGCGCAGCGCACCGAGTTGTCGAAGGCGTAGACCCGCCAGCTCAACGTCAGCGCGCCGCGGCCGCTGCAGTCGGCCTCCCAGCTGTGCTTGTCGAGCTGCGTCAGCGTCACCGCGCGCCGGCCCTGGCTGGCCTTCAGGTCGCTCAGGTGGCGGGCGAACTCGCGCACCAGATAGCTGCCCGGAATCCACGCCGGCAGCGACAGGCGCTGGCGCGGGGCCGGATGCGGCAGCGTCATCGTGACGCGGTAATGGTGGCTGCGGAGATCGTCGATCTCCAGATGAAGTCGGATCATGCGGGCGCGGTCGGTTCGGGAGGAGGGAGCACGCCTGGGCTGTGCAGGAATCAGGCCTGGGCCGCCGCCAGGAAGCAGCTCAGCGCGGCCACCGCGGTGAGCCGGAAACGCAGCGTCAGCCATTTCGACAGCCCGGCGGCGGGATAGACGCGCCGGTCGACCAGATAGCAGGCGATCAGCAGCACCGCCTGGATCACCAGCCCGGAGGCCGGCGGCATCACCACCGACACCCAGGCCAAGAGCGACAGCGTGATGCCAGTCCACAGCCGGCGGTGCGGCACGGTCAGCACCAGCATCGCCAGCGCCCAGTGAATGCCCCCCAGAAAGGACACGATGAGGCCGGCATAGACCGCCAGCGACAGCAGCACATAGGGCTGCACGTCGGCACGCACCACCATCGACAGCAGCGCCCCGAGGCCGAAGGGCAGCAGCCCGGCATAGCCCAGGCGCAGCGCCAGCTCGTCAGGCGCGGCAGGCAGCCGCGCGGGCAGCGACGGCGGGGGATCGACAGGCAGCAGGGGCGAGGCGGACACGGTGGATCTCGGCAAGGCAAGAGCGCCGCAGGGCGCGATGCCGGATTGTCACCGCAGCGACGCAGACGCGCACGCCGCGAGGTGCATCCTCAGGGCACGCACCAGCGCCCGGACAGCTCGGCGTCGCGCGCATCGAACACCGCGCGGCGATGGCCCTGCGGATCCAGGGACAACCAGTCCATGCGCTCGACCCGCAGGCGCAGCACCGCGAAGTGCGCCCGCTCGGCCCGCGCGCTGTCCGCGCGCGCTGTCTCGGCCGGAGCCTCGACCTCGGTGACGTCGCAGGGCTGCCCCGGGCTCAGCGGCGACAGATAGTCCTGCGCGGCGCGGGTGTGGCGCAGCAGCGCCCAGCGCGAGGTGACATCCAGCCCGTCGGTGCTGACCAGGATGCGCCCGCCCAGCCGCAGCTGCCAGCCCAGCGCCCGCGACCAGCACAGCAGCTGCGCACGCGGATCGGTCTGCAGCTGCGCCACCTTGGGCGAGCGCGCATCGGTGTAGAGCAGCAGCGTGCGCGAGGCGACATCGACCTCGCGCAGCACCACGGTGCGCGCCTGCGGCCCGAACTCCGGGCAGACGGTGGCCAGCACCGGTTGGCGCCATTCATGGGCGCGGTCCTGGGCAGCACCAGCCAGCTCGCGCCACAGCGTGGCACCCAGCACCTCCAGCGTCGGTCCGGACAGGGATGTGGCATTCATCGATCGACTCCAGGCAGCGCCGCCGCGGGATACAGCATCCACGGCCCCCCGGCGCTGCCGACAGCAACGAACAGTGTCCGGCAAGTGCCGGACGCACGGCTCAAGGAATTCCAGAAATTCCCGGCTTTATTATTTATTTAACAGCAATGTTTCATTGAATTTTTAGTCATTTATAAATTAAATTGAGATCAATAAAGTCACGGACATGGACTGCACTCAACAAGGAAGCCCCACCATGACCCCCACCAAGCAGACCCTGCCCGCCCTGATCGCCCTGCTGGCCGCCGCGACGCTGTCGGGCGCGGCGCTGGCCGACGAGAGCCCGCGCAGTTTCGGGCATGAAGGTGTCGGAACGCCGAAGACCCGTGCCGAAGTGATCGCCGAGCTGCAGCAGGCGCAGCAGGCCGGCCTGAACTTCATCTGGGACGACAACCACGCACCGGTGCTGACGGTGGCCGCCACCCCGCGCACCCGCGCCGAGGTGATCGCAGAGCTGCGCGAGGCCCAGGCCAGCGGCGAGTTCGAGCGCCTGCATGCCGACGAGCCTGCCGCGGTGCGGGTGCGCCCGGCCGCCAAGGCGCGCAGCACCGCCGGCAGCACGCCGACGCTGCGCTGAGTCCAGCCAGGCCGAGCTGAGCGACCGCGTCGTCGTTCAGCCGCCCGGCGCGGCCAGCTGCCGCCGCCGGAACAGCTCCAGCACCGCAGCATCGTCATGCTCGGCCAGGCCGGTCGAGCAGGCGGTGCGAAAGGCCGCCAGCGCCGCCTCGCCGAAGGGCGAGCGCTCGCCGGCGGCCTGCAGCATCTGCAGCGCCAGCGTCAGGTCCTTCGTCAGGATCTGCATGTGCGCCCGCGGCGCATGGTCGCCCTCGAGCGCACGGGGCATCCGGTCGTCGGTGATCCAGGATTGCCCCGAGCTGGCGGAAATCACCTGCTGCAGCAGACGCGGGTCCAGCCCCAGGCGCTCGCCGGTGGCCAGCGCCGCAGCGCCCGCCACCAGATGCACGCCGGCCAGCAGGTTGTTGAGCAGCTTGACCCGGGCCGCATCGCCCGGCTTCTCGCTGACCATGAACGTGCAGCCGGCCAGATCGGCCAGCACCGCGGAGTGCCGCAGCCGCGCCACCTCGGCACAGGCCAGCATCAGGCTGAGCGTGCCGTTGCGCGCCTTGAGCGGCCCGCCGGAGACCGGCGCGTCCAGCAGCTCGGCACCGCGCGCGCGCACCAGCCGCGCAAAGCGCTCGACCTCGGCCGGCGCGATGGTGCTGCAGATCATCACGTCGACCGGCGGCGCCGACAGCACGCCGCCCGGGCCGCACAGCACCTCGTCGACCTGCGCCGCATCGACCACCGCGATGATCAGCAGCTCGCAGGAGGCGGCCACCGCCGCCGGCGTCGGCAGCACCCGCGCGCCCGACTTCGCGGCGATGCGCTCGGGCACCTTGCGCAGATCGCGCACGTTGACGCCGTGGCCGCGGTCGATCAGGCGCTGCGCCAGCCCCAGGCCGATGTTGCCGATGCCGATGACGCCGATGTCCACGTGCCTCAGCCCTCGCGGCGCAGCGCCGGGAACAGGATCACGTCGCGGATGCTGGGCGAATCGGTCAGCAGCATGATCAGGCGGTCGATGCCGATGCCGCAGCCGCCGGCCGGCGGCATGCCGTACTCCAGCGCGCGGATGAAGTCGGCGTCGAAGAACATCGCCTCGTCGTCGCCGGCCTCCTTGTTGGCGACCTGCGACTGGAAGCGCGCAGCCTGGTCCTCGGCGTCGTTCAGCTCGGAGAAGCCGTTGCCGTACTCGCGGCCGGTGATGAAGAGCTCGAAGCGCTCGGTGATCGCCGGGTTGGTGTCCGACGCACGGGCCAGCGGCGAGACCTCGACCGGATAGTCGATGATGAAGGTCGGCTGCCAGAGCTTGTCTTCCACCGCCGCCTCGAACAGGCCGAACTGCAGCTGCGACAGGCCCCAGTGCTTCGGCGGCTCCTCGCCGAGCGACTTCAGCCTGGCGTGGACCGCGTCGGCGTCGTCGGCTTCGGCCTCGGTCAGGCCGGCGTGCTTCACCAGCGAGTCGCGCACCGACAGGCGCGCGAAGGACTCGTCCAGATGGACCTCCTTGCCGGCGTAGCTCACGCGGGCCGCGCCGGTGGCGGCGATCGCCGCCTGGCGCAGCAGGTTCTCGGTGAAGTCCATCAGGTCGTGATGGTTCCAGTACGCCGCATAGAACTCCATCATCGTGAATTCCGGGTTGTGCCGGACCGAGATGCCTTCGTTGCGGAAATTGCGGTTGATCTCGAACACGCGCTCGAAGCCGCCGACCAGCAGGCGCTTCAGGTACAGCTCCGGCGCGATGCGCAGGAACATCTCCTGGTCGAGCGCGTTGTGGTGCGTGACGAAGGGCTTGGCGTTGGCGCCGCCCGGGATCGGATGCAGCATCGGCGTCTCGACCTCGAGGAAGCCGTTGTCGATCATGAACTCGCGGATGCTGGAGACCGCCTTGGAGCGGGCGCGGAAGCGCGCGCGCGCGGCGTCGTCGGTGATCAGGTCGACGTAGCGCTGGCGGTACTTCTGTTCCTGGTCGGTCATGCCGTGGAACTTGTCGGGCAGCGGGCGCAGCGCCTTGGTCAGCAGGCGGATCGAGCTGACCTTGATCGACAGCTCGCCGGTCTTGGTGCGGAACAGCGTGCCCTCGGCGCCGAGGATGTCGCCCAGGTCCCAGCGCTTGAAGTCGGCCAGCTTCTCGGCGCCGACATTGTCCTGGGTGATGTAGAGCTGGATGCGGCCGGTGGCGTCCTGCAGCGTGGCGAAGCAGGCCTTGCCCATGACGCGCTTGAGCATCATGCGCCCGCCGATGCAGGCGCTGACCGGTGCGGCGTCCAGCGCCTCATTGTCCCGGCCTTCGGCGGCGGCGTGCAGGTGGGCGGCGTGGTCACGCGGCTTGAAGTCGTTCGGGAAGGCGACGCCCTGGGCGCGGATCTGGCTGAGTTTCTCGCGGCGTTCGGCGATCAGCTGGTTGTCGTCGGCGGGAACGGGGGTGGGGGCGGCGTGGCTCATCGTCGGCTCGGCTCGGCCCGGCCGCGACGGGCGCGGCAGGCAGGTGTCGTGTGGAGGGGAAGGATTTCGCGGCGATTCTAGGCCCGCCCGGGCCGCCGCCTAAAATCGATCGACCGCCTCGCGCGCCTGCACAGCCTCTTTTCCACCATGACCGTCGCCTTCCCCATCACCGACCGCAAGATCCGCTTCGCCCTGGTGGGCTGCGGCCGCATCGCGAAGAACCATTTCGGCGCGCTGGCGCAGCACGCCGACCGCGCCGAGCTGGTGGCCGTGTGCGACAAGCTGCCCGAGCGCGCCCAGGCCGCCGCCGCGCAGACCGGCGCGCGCGCCTTCACCTCGCTGGAGACGATGCTGGCGCAAGCCGATGCCGACATCGTCGTGCTGACCACGCCCAGCGGCCTGCATCCGCAGCAGGCGATCCGCGCCGCGCGCGCCGGCCGCCATGTGCTGTCCGAGAAGCCGATGGCCACCAAGTGGGACGAGGGCATGGCGATGGTGCGCGAATGCCGCGACGCCGGCGTCAAGCTCTTCGTCGTCAAGCAGAACCGCCTGAACGCGACGATGCAGCTGCTGAAGAAGGCCATCGACGACAGGCGCTTCGGCCGCATCCACATGGTGACGGTCAACGTCTTCTGGACCCGGCCGCAGAGCTACTACGACGAGGCGCCGTGGCGGGGCCGCTGGGACATGGACGGCGGCGCCTTCATGAACCAGGCCAGCCATTACGTGGACATGGTCGACTGGCTGGTCGGCCCGGTCGACAACGTGCACGCCTACACCGCCACGCAGGGCCGCGACATCGAGGCCGAGGACTCCGGCGTGATGAGCCTGCGCCTGCGCGCCGGCGGCCTGGCGAGCATCAACGTGACAATGCTGACGTATCCGAAGAACCTCGAAGGCTCGATCACCGTGCTGGGCGAGCGCGGCACGGTGCGCATCGGCGGCGTGGCGGTCAACGACATCCAGCACTGGGAGTTCGACACGCCGCGCCCCGAGGACGAGCAGATCAAGGCGGCCAGCTACGCCACCACCTCGGTCTACGGCTTCGGCCATCCGCTCTACTACGCCAACGTCATCGACACGCTGCGCGGCGCGGCCCACGCCGAGGTCGACGGCTACAGCGGCCTGCGCTCGCTGGAAGTGCTGATCGCCGGCTACCGCTCGGCGCGCGACGGCGTGCGCGTGGGCCTGCCGCTGGTGTTCTGAGCCCAGCCCGACCGCCCTTCAACCCGGAGAACCGACATGGACGCACCCGCCTGGCACCACGACACCGCGATCATCGACGAGGGCGCGCAGCTCGGGCCCGGCACCAAGGTCTGGCATTTCAGCCATGTCTGCGCGGGCGCGCGCATCGGTGCGGGCTGCTCGCTCGGCCAGAACGTCTTCGTCGGCAGTGACGTCGAGATCGGCGCGGGCGTGAAGATCCAGAACAACGTCTCGGTCTACGACGCGGTCACGCTCGAGGACGACGTGTTCTGCGGCCCCAGCGTCGTCTTCACCAACGTCTACAACCCGCGCGCGGCTGTGTCGCGCAAGCACGAGTACCTGCGCACGGTGGTCAAGCGCGGCGCCACGCTGGGCGCGAACTGCACCCTGGTCTGCGGCACCACGGTGGGCGAACACGCCTTCATCGGCGCCGGCAGCGTGGTCAACCGCGACGTGCCGGCCCACGCGCTGATGGTGGGCGTGCCGGCGCGGCGCATCGGCTGGATGAGCCGCCACGGCGAGCGCCTGGGCCTGCCGGTGCGCGGCGAGGGCGAGGCGACGTGTCCGGCGACGGGGGAGCGGTATCGGCTGCGCGGGGATGTGGTGACGCGGGTCATCGACGCCACGCCGTGAGGCCCGGCATGGCCGGAAGCGTCTGCAACAATCCGGCCACCATGCAATTCATCGACCTCAAGACCCCGTACGCCGCCCTGAAGACCGACATCGACGCCGCGATCCACCGCGTCCTCGACCACGGCCAGTACATCATGGGGCCGGAGGTGAAGGCGCTCGAGACTGCGCTGGCGGGCTTCGCAGGCACGAAGCACTGCGTGACGGTGGCCAGCGGCACCGAGGCGCTGCTGATCGCGCTGATGGCGCTGGGGCTGAAGGCCGGTGACGAGGTCATCACCACGCCCTTCACCTTCGCCGCCACGGCCGAGGTGATCGCGCTGCTGGGCGCGCGGCCGGTGTTCGTCGACATCGAGCCCGACACCTGCAACATCGATCCGCGCCTCGTCGAGGCGGCGATCACGCCAAGGACGCGCGCCATCATGCCGGTGAGCCTCTACGGTCAGGTCGCCGACATGGCAGAGATCAACGCCATCGCCGCGCGCCACGGCCTGCCGGTGGTGGAGGACGCGGCGCAGAGCTTCGGCGCCACCTACCAGGGCCGGCGCAGCGGCGCGACCAGCACCATCGGCTGCACCAGCTTCTTCCCGAGCAAGCCGCTGGGCTGCTATGGCGATGGCGGCGCGCTCTTCACCGACGACGACGCGCTGGCGCAGGCCGCGCGCGAGATCCGCGTGCACGGCCAGAGCGCGCGCTACACCCACACCCGCGTCGGCGTGGGCGGGCGCATGGACACGATCCAGTGCGCGGTCGTGCTGGCCAAGCTGCCGCGCTTCGAGTGGGAGCTGGCGCGCCGGCGCGAGCTGGGCGCGCGCTACCACGCGCTGCTGGCGCCGCTGGCGGCGCAGCACCCCGGCCTCGGCCTGCTGACGGTGCGGCCGGACCGCGACTGCGTCTGGGGCCAGTACACCGTGTTCGTGCCTGCGCGCGCTGCGGTGCAGGCAGCGCTGCAGGCCGCCGGCATCCCGACCGCCGTGCATTACCCCAAGCCGCTGCATCACCAGGCCGCCTACGCCGCGGGCTGCTGCCCCGACTGCTGCCCGAACAGCATCGCGGCGGCCGCCCGCGTGATGAGCCTGCCGATGAGCCCGGACCTGACGGAGGCCGATCAGGACCGCGTCGTCGCGGCGCTGGCCCAGGCGCTGGCCGGGCTGGCCGCCAGCGCCTGATCGCCACCCGATGAGCGACTCCCCCGCGCCGCCGGCCGGTCGGGCGCCGGCCGGGCTGCTGCGCGCCAGCCTGATGCTGCTGCTGGGCAGCGCGGCGGCGCAGGCCATCCCGCTGCTGCTGGGCCCGCTGCTGACGCGGCTCTACAGCCCGGACGAGTTCGGCCGCTTCCAGCTCTTCGCCTCGGTGGCGGTCAATCTGGCGGTGATCGGCTGCGGCCGCTACGAGTTCGCGCTGCCGCTGGCCCGCGACGAGGCCGAGGCCCAGGCGCTGCGGCGGCTGTCGCTGCGCCTGCTGCTGGCGCTGACGCTGCTGTGCGTGCCCGCCGGCGCGCTGGCCGCCTGGCATCGGCACGAGCCCGGATGGCTGGCGCTGCCAGCGGCGGTGGCCAGCGCCAGCCTGGCCTCGCTGGCCACGCTCTGGGCCACGCGCGAGCAGCGCTTCGCCGACATGGCCGCGGCGCGCTTCAGCCAGCACACCGGCACGACGCTGGTGCAGCTGCTGCTGGGCTGGCTGCACTGGGGCGTGGGCGGGCTGATCACCGGCAGCATCGCCGCGGTGGCGGGCGCGATCGCGCTGCTGCGCCTGCCGCTGGGTGGACTGCGCCACACCCCGGCGCCCGAGCGCGCCCTGGAGCGCGAGATGGCACGCCGACACCGCGAGTTCCCGCTGCTCAACACCCCGCATGCCTTTGCCGGCGCGCTGCAGGACACGCTGGCGGTGGCGCTGATCGCCGCCCAGCTCGGGCCGGCGGCGGCCGGCTTCTGGGCGCTGTCGCTGCGCTATCTGAAGGCACCCGCCACGCTGGTGGGCGGGGCGGTGTCGCAGGCGCTCTACCCGAAGCTGGTCACGGCCGGCGGCAGCACGCCGGCCGCACGTGCGATGGTGCGCCGGGTGATGGCGGTGCTGCTGGCTGGCGGGGCCGCGCTGGCGCTGGCGCTGCATCTGCTGGCGCCGGTGCTGTTCGCCTGGTTCTTCGGTGAGGCATGGCGCCCGGCCGGCGAGCTGGCTGCGGTGCTGGCGCTCTACATCGGCGTGCACTTCGTCGCCGCGCCGCTGGCGGTGGTGACCATGGCCTGGCAGGCGCAGGGCTGGGCGCTGAGGCTGGCACTGGTCGGGCAGACGGCCTTCGTCGGCGCGCTGGCGCTCGGGCTGCACCTGGGCGGACTGCAGGGCGCGGGTCTGGCGGTGTCGCTGGCGATGCTGCTGTACTTCGGCTTCTACTTCTGGCGGCTGGCCACCTGGCCGGTCGAGGAGACCCCGCGATGAACACCCTGGCGCTGCGCGCCGCCCTCAACCGCTGGCGCCGCCGCCTGCTGTGGCCGCTGCGGTTTCGCGTGCTGTTCGGCGAACGCTCCCAGGGGCGCGACCTGCCGCACACCCGCATCGCGCCGTCGACCTGCATCGAGCACGAAGCCGGCCTGCGCCTGGGCGACCATGTCTTCATCGGCCACTTCAACCTGATCGAGGCCAGCGCCGGCGTGACGATCGGCGACGGCGTGCAGATCACCAGCCACTGCGCCATCGTCACCCACAGCTCGCACCGCAGCCTGCGCCTGCTCGGGCCCGCCTTCGCGACCTGGGCCGGACCGGGCCCGCGCCCGGGCTGGATCGCCGCGCCGGTGGAGATTGGCGCCTGGAGCTACATCGGCCCGCACTGCGTCATCGAGGCGGGCAGCCACATCGGCCGCGGCAGCGTGGTCCGCGCCGGCACCCGGGTGAGGGGTTCGTTTCCGGATTTCGCGATCCTGGAGGGCAGCCCGGCGCAAGTGGTCGGCGACAGCCGCGACGGGGATGCGACACTGCTGCAACGACATCCGCAATGCAGGGAGCATCACGCCGCCTGGAGCGCCGCACCGGCGCCCGGATCGGCTGACGACGACACACACCGCCGCTGACATGGCCCGACGACTGATCCGCGACCTTCCCGAAGCCCTGCCAGAGACCGACCCGCCCGCCTACGGCCGCTGGCGCCATGTGCTGATCGGCGATGCCGAGAGCCCGCACCTGCTGAAATGGGCCCGCGCGCTGGCGCCGCAGGTCGACCTGTGGGTGGCCTCCAGCCGCGGCTTCGCGCCGGGCTTCGACGCCCTGGTGCCCGAGCGCTGCCGCTTCGCGCTCGGCGAGGACACCCGCCACGGCGGCGGCAATGTCGGCGTGCTGCGCCGGCTGCCCGAGCTGGGCCGCTGGCTGCAGCAGGTCGACGCCGACTGGCTGCATCCGCACTACCTGACCTCGCACGGCACGCTGACCGTGGCAGCCAAGAAGGGCTGGAAGCTGCGCGGGAAGATCTGCGCCTCGGCCTGGGGCAGCGACATCCTGGTGACGCCGCAGCGCGGGCCGCACTACCGCTGGATCACCGCCCAGGTGCTGCGCGCCAGCACGCTGACCACCAGCGACTCCGAGCACATGGCCGCGCAGATGCGCCAGCTCGGCGCCGCCGAGGTGCAGGTCTTCCCCTTCGGGCTGGAGCGCATGCCGCCCGCGCCGGTGCGCAAGGCGCCGTGGACCTTCTTCGCCAACCGCGGCCTGGAGCCGATCTACCGGCCCGAGCGCGTGATCACGGCCTTCGCCACCCTCGCCAGCGCCTACCCGGAGGCGCGGCTGACGGTGGCCAACGACGGCTCGCTGCGCGGCGCGCTGGAGGCACGCGTGGCCGAGCTGGGCCTGTCGCGCCATGTCGAGTTCGTCGGCCGGCTCGATACGGCGACGCAGCAGCGCCACTACGAGCAGGCGCAGTGGTACCTCAGCCTGCCCTCGAGCGACTCGGTGGCGGTGTCGGTGCTGGAGGCGATGGCCAGCGGCTGCATTCCCGTGCTGTCGGACCTGCCCGCCAACCACGAGCTGGTACGCTCCGGTCACAACGGCCTGATCCTGACCGACACGCCCATCGAGCTGATGAACCTGCCGATGCAGCTCGCACCGCTGCTGCCGCAGGCGCTGGAGATCGGCCGAGACAACCATGAATGGGTGCGGCTGCACGGCCAGTTCGCGCCGGCGGTGGTCGGCCTGCTCGATCGTCTGGCCGAGCTGATGTGAGCCGCTGCCCCGGAGCCCGATGAATCTTCTCTACCTGAACCACTATGCCGGCGCGCCTGCGCTCGGCATGGAATTCCGTCCCTACTACCTCGCGCGCGAATGGGTGCGCCTGGGCCACCGGGTGCAGATGGTGGCCTGCGCGACCTCGCATGTGCGCGCCACCGCGCCCACGCCGCGCGGCCGCCCGGTCGAGCAGCCCGAGCACCAGGACATCGACGGCATCGACTACCTGTGGTTTCCCGGCCCGCCCTACCAGGGCAACGGCCTGGGCCGGGTGAAGAACATCTGGGCCTTCCTGCGCCAGGTCTGGCGCGCCGCGCCGGGCATCGCCCGGCATTTCCGCCCCGACGTGGTGATCGCCTCGAGCACCTACCCGATGGACATCTGGGTGGCACGGCGCCTGGCGCGGCTGGCCGGCGCCAGGCTGGTCTTCGAGGTGCACGACCTCTGGCCGCTGTCGCCGATCGAGCTGGGCGGCATGTCGCCGCATCACCCCTTCATCCGGCTGTGCCAGAAGGCCGAGGACGACGCCTACCGCGACGCCGACGCGGTCGTGTCGATGCTGCCCAAGGTGCACGCACACATGGCCGGGCGGGGACTGGACCTGCGCAAGCTGCACATCGTGCCCAACGGCATCACGCTCGACGAGTGGGAAGGCACGCCCGAGCCGCTGCGCGAGGACGTGGCCGGTGCGATCACGGCAGCGCGGGCCGCAGGGCGCACGGTGGTGGGCTACGCCGGCTCGATGGGCCTGCCCAACGCGCTCGACACGCTGCTGGATGCGGCCAAGCGGCTGCGCGACGCCGGCGCGGCGATCGCCTTCGTGCTGGTCGGCGGCGGCCACGAGCGCGCTCGCCTGGCCGAGCGGGTGCGCACCGAAGGGCTGGAGGCCAGCGTGACGCTGCTCGCGCCGATCCCGAAGCGGCAGATCCCCAGCTTCCTGGCCGGCATCGACATCGCCTACATCGGCTGGCAGCGCGTGCCCATCTACCGCTTCGGCATCGCGCCGAACAAGCTGATGGACTACATGATGGCCGGCTGCGCGGTGCTGCATTCGGTCGAGGCCGGCAACGATCCGGTCGCCGAGGCCGGCTGCGGCCTGACGGTGGCCCCGGAGGCCCCGGACGCGGTGGCCGAAGGCCTGCGCCGGCTCGCCGCGCTGCCGGCGGCCGAGCGCCGCGCGATGGGCGAGCGCGGCCGCGCCTTCGTGCAGGCGCATCACACCTATCCGGTGCTGGCGCAGCGCTTCATCGACGCGGTGCGCTGAAGTCGGCGCACGGTGGGCCCCGGATTCGGATTCAGAATCGGATTCGGGAGCTGATCCACGGCTGGCCGGGGGCCGGCCGCGCCTAGCATGTGCGGATGGCCCGTCTCTCCGCGATGATGTCGGTCGCGCAGGCCGGCCTGATTCGCCTGCCTTCGGAGCAGGAGCGCCTGCGGCCGCTCGCGCGGCTGGCCACGGGCCTGCGCATTCAGCGCGCGGGCGACGATGCGGCGGGCCTGGCGATCGCCGAGCGGCTGACCACGACGCTGCGTGCGCGCGGCGTGATCGAGCGGGGCCTGAACGAGGCCATCGGCCGGGTCCAGCAGGCCGACGACGGCCTGGGGCGCATTGCCGAGCTGCTGCAGCAGGGGCGTGAGCTGGCCCTGGCGTCCGCCAACGGCAGCCTCGACGACGGCGACCGGGCCGGCCTGCAGCAGGGCCTGCGCGCGCTGATCGACCAGATCGACGCCACCGCCATCGGCACGCGGCTGTTCGGCCACAGCCTGCTGAGCGCGCCCCGGGTCTCGGGCCTCACGCCGACCCTGGACGAGGTCTTCGGTCAGACCGGACGCACCCTGTCGCTGAGCTCGGGCCTGCGCCCGCTGGCCTATCTGCCCGCCGGCATGCGCAATGTGCAGGTGGAGATCGACGCGCTGGGCGCCGACGACGACCTGCAGGTCTTCACGCCCGACGGCCGCCATGTGCTGGGCACCGGTCTGCACGACATCAGCTGGCGCAGCAACGGCATCGGCACGGCCGCACAGCTCGAGGGCCAGGTGATGCTGGGCACGCGGGGCTTCGAGGCTGGCGCGCGGCTCGAGGCCGGCACGCTGCTCGATGGCCGCAGCAGCTTCGTCGATCCGGGCCCGCCGGGCGGCGCGCCGGTCAGCCTGATGAGCACCAGCCTGGGCGGCATGACGCTGGGCTACAGCGGCGACGGCGACCACCATGACGGCACGCCCGACGACGGCCAGGTCAGCGGCCCCTGGCGCCACGAGATGCTGACGGTCGGCGAGGTGACGCAGCCGCTGCTGCTGATGGTGACCGGCTCCGGCCGCTTCGAGGCCCGCGCCAGCTGGTCGGATGCCCAGGCGGTCGACCACACGGTTGACCCCTCGCGGCTGAGCGTGCTGCTGCAGGCCGATGCGGGGCAGCCGGTGCAGCAGATGTCGCTGGAGGTGCTGCCCGCCGACAGCGGCTCGCTCGGGCTGGCCAGCGTCGGCATCGCCACCCAGGAAGCGGCCGAGGCCGGCCTGGCCGCGTTCGACCGGGCGATCGCACAGCTCGGCCAGCACCGCGGTCGCCTCGGCGCGATGCACGGCCGGCTCGAGCGCGCGCTGGACCTGGGCGCCAGCACCCTCGAGAACCTCGGCGCGGCACGTGGGCGTCTGCTCGATGCCGACCTGGCCACCGAGCTGGGCACGCTCACCCGCCAGCAGGTGCTGGCCCAGGCCGCTCAGGCGCTGCGGGGGCAGACCGCCGCGCTGCCCCGGCAGGTGCTCGGCCTGCTGCTGGGCGGGTGAGTCGGGACATCCTGGCCTCGCCGGCCGGTCGCCGCCGTGGCAGCATCCACAGCCATGGCCAGCCCTCCTCTTCCCGACGCCCGCGCCGATGGCGAGACCGCCCGCATCGAACAGCGCTACGCCCGCCGCGCCGCCGCAGGCCTGACCGACCGGTACAGCCTGCTGCAGCCCGATGTCTGGCAGACGGTGCAGGAGCGCCAGCGCGCGATGCTCGGGCTGTTCGCCCGCCACGGCTGGCACGATCTGGCGCAGCGGCGGGTGATCGAGGTCGGCTGCGGCGCCGGCGGCAATCTGCTGGAGCTGCTGCGCGCCGGCTTCCGCCCCGAGCACCTGTGCGGCCTCGAGCTGCTGACCGAGCGCCATGCCGAGGCCCGCGCGGTGCTGCCCGCCGGCGTGGCGCTGCACCTGGGCGACGCCTGCGCCGCGCCGCTGCCCGAGGCCGGCGCCGACCTGGTGCTGCAGTCGACCGTCTTTTCCTCGCTGCTGGACGATGCCTTCCAGCAGCGGCTGGCGGCGACGATGTGGCGCTGGGTGAAGCCGGGCGGGGCGGTGCTCTGGTACGACTTCACATGGAACAACCCGCGCAACCGCGATGTGCGCGGCGTGCCGCTGGCGCGGGTGCGCGCGCTCTTTCCGCACGGCCACATCGAGGCCTGCCGCATCACGCTGGCACCGCCGCTGGCGCGCGCGGCCTGCCGCATCTCGCCGTCGCTCTATCCGCTGCTGAACGCGCTGCCGCCACTGCGCACGCATGTGCTGGCGTGGATCGGCAAGGACCCCGGCTGACCGGCAAGCGCCGGCGCCGGCGCCGGCACTGGCGCTAGACTGCCCGGCTGACCTCGAACACAGGAATCGCCATGGGCGCACAGTGGAAAGCCAAGCACAAGGACCTGGCGGCGAATGCCAAGGGCCGCCTCTTCGGCAAGCTCGCCAAGGACATCATGATCGCCGCCCGCCACGGCGCTGACCCGGCCGCCAATTCACGCCTGCGGCTGGTGATCGAGCAGGCGCGCAAGGTCTCGATGCCCAAGGACACGCTGGACCGGGCCATCAAGAAGGGCGCGGGCCTGACGGGCGAGTCGGTGCATTTCGAGCACGTCGTGTACGAGGGCTTCGCGCCGCACCGCGTGCCGGTGATGGTGGAGTGCCTGACCGACAACGTCAACCGCGCCGCCTCCGAGATGCGCGTGCTGTTCCGCAAGGGCCAGCTCGGCACCTCCGGCTCGGTCGCCTGGGACTTCGACCACCTCGGCATGATCGAAGCGGAGCCGACCGACGCCACCGCCGGCACCGACCCGGAAATGGCGGCGATCGAAGCCGGCGCGCAGGACCTGGAAGCCGGTGATGAGGACGGCACGACGCTGTTCTACACGGCGCCCACCGAGCTGGACCTGGTCAGCCGCGCCCTGCCGGCCCAGGGGTTCACGGTGCTGTCGACCAAGCTCGGGTACAAGCCGAAGAACCCGGTCGCGCCGGACAGCCTGAGCGCGGAGCAGTTGGAAGAGGTCGAGGCGTTCCTGGCGGCGCTGGACGCGAACGAGGATGTGCAGAACGTGTTCGCGGGGCTGGGTGGCTGATCGCGCACGACGGAGGTCTCAGCGCACCCCCGTGACCCCCGCCCCGTCCACCTGCTGCATCACCCCGGCCGCAGCCAGCAGCCGCAGCCGCGCCGCATGCCAGCCGGCCAGCGCGCGCACCTGCTCGAGCCGGGCCTCGGCCAGCAGCGACTGGCTGGAGAGCAGCTCGGAGATGTCGGCCACGCCCTTGTCGTAGCGGCGCGCGGCGCTGGCGCTGGCGGCCTCGGCGGCCTGCGTCAGCTCGGCGGCGGCCGGCAGGGTGCGCCGGGCGGAGAGCGCGTCGGCATGGGCGCGCAGCACCTCCAGCGCGACCTGCTGGCGCGCCTGCTCGAGCTGGGCCTCGCTCTGCGCGAGCTGGGCCTGCGCGCCACGAATGCGGTAGGTGTGACCGAAGCCGTCGAACAGCGGCAGCGTCAGCCGCAGGCCATAGGTGGTCACGCGGCTGCCGCTGGCGTAGAGGCCCTGGTCGGGCTGGCCGTCGACATGGCGGGCGGCACTGGCGTCGAGCGTCGGCAGCCCTTCCGCGCGCACGCTGCCGACCTTCAGCCGAGCCACCTGCAGCCGCGCCTGTGCCGCCAGGATCGACGGATGGCGCATGCGCGCCTCGTCGAGCCAGCGCGGCAGGTCCTCGGTCTCCTCGTCCTGCGCGGCGTCGAGCTGCGCGGGCAGGCGCAGCGGCGTGCCATCGGTCAGGCCCATCAGGCCGGAGAGCGTGACCTGCGCGCGCTGTGCCTCGCCGCGCGCGCGCTCCAGCGCGAGCTGCGCGCGGGCCCGCTGCGCACGCGCCTGCAGCACGTCGCTGCCGGCCACCAGGCCGTGGCGCTCGCGCCGCTGCGCGGTGTCGAGCGCGTCCTGCGCCTGCGCGCGGGCCTGCTCGCGCATCGTCAGCATCGCCTGCGCGGTGATCGCCTCGAAATAGGCCGAGACCAGGGACGCCATCAGCCGCTGCACCAGCGCATCGCGGGCTGCTGCGGCAGCGGCCAGCAGCCGCTGCGCCCCGTCGCGGGCACCGGCGCGGGTGCCGAAGTCGAACAGCCGCCAGCTCAGCGCCAGGCTGCGGGCGGTGCTGGCCTGATCGACCGACTGACCGCTGCCGGTGTGAAGCGTGGCGGTCGACTGCCGCGACACGCTGGCCTGCAGCCGCGGCCAGAAGGCGGCGCGGGCCTCGCCAAGCGCAGCGGCCTGGGCCTCGATCTCGGCCTGGACCTGGGCCAGCTGGGGGTGGCGGCACAGCGCCAGCGCCAGCGCATCGGCCAGCGACAGCGGCGGGACATCCTCGAGCGGCTCGGCGCAGGCCGGCGGCGGCACGGCCTCGGGCGCGGCCAGCCGGGGCACCTGCAGCGGATCGTGCAGCAGATCAGGCACCGACGGACCGGGGGCAAGGCGCAGCAGATCGGGCGGCTCGAGGGACGCAGCAGCCCGCGCGACGCCCGACCCGGTCACCAGCCCCCCCTGCAGCAAGGCCACGGCCACGAGCGGGGCCCAATGACGACGGGTGCGACGGATCGACTCAGCGCTCACGCAGGCTCTCCCGGCCATGCTGCAGCAGCGGCGACAGCACATAGTCGATCAGGCGCCGATCACCGGTGCGGATCTCGACGCTGCCGCTCAGGCCGGGCGTCAGCGGCACCGCCCGGCCGTCGACCTGCAGCACCGGCTGCTCCAGCGTGATGCGCACCGCATAGACCGGGCCGCGCTTCTCGTCCTGCACCGCATCGCGCGAGACCTGCGCGACCACCGCCGGCACGGTGCCGTACTTGGTGTAGGGAAAAGCGTCGATCTTGACCTGCGCCGGCTGGCCCTCGCGCACGAAGCCGATGTCGCGGTTCTCGACGCGCACCTCCATCTCGACCTGGGCCTGGGTCGGCACGATCTGCATCAGCGGCTGCGCCGCCGGCACCGCG
>JBJOPV010000057.1:0-17868 GCA_046050625.1 Pseudomonadota bacterium | reverse complement strand
GTCGGTGCGATAGGCATCGATCACCACATCCTGCGAGGCCGACAGGAAGGCGATCGCCACCGCCAGCAGCGCATACAGCCGCATCGAGTCCTTCGGCGAGGTGCCCGCCATCAGCAGCAGCGCGCCGCCCAGCAGCAGCTGCGTCAGCACCAGCCAGCCGCGCCGCCGGCCGAGCCACGGCGGGTCGAAGCGGTCCATCAGCGGCGCCCACAGGAACTTGAAGGTGTAGGGCAGACCGACCAGGCTCAGGAAGCCGATGGTGGCGACATCGATGCCCTCCAGGCTCAGCCAGGCCTGCATCGCCTGCCCGGTCAGCGCCAGCGGCAGGCCGGAGGCGAAGCCCAGCACCAGCACCGCCGCCAGCCGCCACAGCCGCCAGCCCGGACCGGCAGGCGCCAGGGCAGGCAGGACAGGCGGATTCGGGGCGGAGGCAGACGCGGTCATGCGCCGATTCTAGGAGGCGTCACGCGGCCGCAGGGGGGCGGCACACGATGCACGGCGATCGCTCACAATCCCCTCCATGCAAGCTGCACCGTTCACCCGACAGGATTTCCGGGCCGCGCTCGGCCTGTTCGCCACCGGCGTCACCATCGTCACCGCCCGCGCGGAAGACGGCACGCCGGTCGGCCTGACCGCCAATTCCTTCAACTCGGTGTCGATGACACCGCCGCTGGTGCTGTGGAGCCTGGCGCTGCAGGCCAGCTCGATGCCGGTCTTCCGCACCTGCTCGCACTACGCCATCCACATTCTCGAGGCGGGACAGCGCGAGCTGGCCGAGCGTTTCGCCACCCGCGGCATCGACCGCTTCGCCGATCTGGCCTGGACCGCCGGCGCCGGCGGCGCGCCGCTGCTCGACGGCGCCGCGGCAGTGCTGGAGTGCCGCAACCGAAGCCGCCACGAGGAAGGCGACCATGTGATCCTGGTCGGCGAGGTCGAGCAGTGCCGCTACCGCGGCGAGGCCGCGCCGCTCATCTTCCACGGCGGGCGCTTCCACACCGCCCCTTATCCTCAGCCAGTCGCATCCGAACGCTGACAGTTATTGCAATTCAGGTCATTTGAGCCGCGCCAGTTGCGGACACCAGCCCAGCCGGGGCCTACGATGGATTCACCTCGACAACCCGTTGGCAATCCGGTCATGACTCCCCCGTTCGGCGAACGCCCTGACTTCCGTCATCCGCCACGCAGCACACGCACCACACCGGTGCAGCAAAGCAGCCTGGGCATGGTGCGCATGCGACCGGTCTGCTGCAGCGTCTGCCAGCGCCGCGTGCTGCCCGCCCAGCTGCTCGATCACATGCAGACCGAGCACGGCGGCCAGGTCTTCAGCCGCACCGCCAGCGGCCTGCCGCGCGGCATCTGGTTCAGCACCCCCGCGCCGGCTCGCCGCCTGCGCTGAGGCCCGCTGCGGTACGCTGGCTTGCCGCGACTTTCTTGTCCATTTGACATAGACAGAAGGTCGACATGAGATCCCTGACGCGCCAGCGCGTCAAGACGGCATCGTCCTCGTCGATCTGTGACCGATGCGGCCGGAGCAGCCCCGCTCCGGCCGACCCTCGGTGACAACTAGGATTCGCGATGAAGAGCGTGCTGCTGGTGGACGACTCGGCCACGATGCTGATGAGCCTGAAAGGCTCGCTGGAAATCAGCGGCTTCCGGGTGGAGACCGCGCCCGACGGTGCTGCGGCCCTGCGCCGGCTGCACTCCGGCCTGCGCCCGGATCTGATCATCACCGACATCAACATGCCGCACATGGACGGCCTGTCGCTGATCCGCGAGACCCGCAAGCTGCTGCGCTTCACACCGATCCTGGCGTTGACCACCGAGAGCCAGCGCGACAAGCGCGACGAGGCCAAGCGGCATGGCGCCACCGGATGGCTGGTCAAGCCGGTCGGGGGAAGCGACCTGCTGAAGGTGGTCAACCAGGTTCTGGCACGCTGATGACCCGCCTCTGGGAACGCCTGAGGTCGTGGCACCGGCGCCGCGACACGGACCGCGCCGTCGAGCTCGACACGCTGCGCCAAGGCCTCGACATCCTGCGCAGCCAGCTCGCGGCAGCCGAACGCTCGTCGGCCGAGGCGGTGCTCGACATGACCGATCGCCTGGTGCGGGTGCAGAAGCGTTGCGACGCGCTGCAGCTCGAGATGGGCCGGCTGCTGGAGACCTCTCGCACACTGTCGAGCGAGGCGCTCGAGCAGGCCGGCCGGCAGACGCTGGCCCTGGACGCCATCGGCCGCCACCGCGAAGTGGGTCGATCGGCTGACGAGCGCCATCAGAGCGAGATCGGCTCACTGCTGCAGCAGGTCGAGTCGCTCGGCCCGTGGGCCGACCGGATCGCCGAGATCGCTCGCCACACCAACCTGCTGGCGCTGAATGCCGCGATCGAGGCGGCCCGCGCCGGCGAGGCGGGCAGCGGCTTCAAGATCGTCGCCGGCGAGGTTCGCAACCTCTCCAGCATGACGGCAGAGGCGGCCGGCGAGATCAGCCGAGGCATCCAGCTGGCCGTGGAAGCCCGTGGCCGGGTGCGCTTGGGCGAGCGTCTGCATGCTGCCGGCAGCGACGATCTGGCACTGATCAGCGAAGAGATCGATCTGCTCGCGCGCACGCCCGGCGCCGTGGCGCGGCAGGTCGATGCGCTGTCCCGGGAGATGGAACAGACCACCCGCCAGGTCCGGGACGACATTCTCGAGGCCTTGGGGCGAATGCAGTTCCAGGACATCAACCGGCAGCTGCTCGAGCAGGTGCAGCAGGGGCTGGAGCATCTGGCCCACCACTGCGAGACGGCAGATCAGGGCCCGGAGCATCTGCAGCGCCAGCAGGCACTGCGCCGCACGATCGCCACCTGGCGGGAAGGCTATGTGATGCACAGCCAGCGCAAGGCCCACGCCGCAGCCACCGGCGACACCGCCGCAGCCCGGACGCCGGACGAGCCACCGATCGAGTTGTTCTGATCTGTCGGCTCAGCCGCAGGCACCCACGAAACCGCAAGCGGTGCAGAACTCGCAGCCGTCCTTGTGGATCATCGCGGCGTTGCCGCATTCCGGACACGGCTTGCCGGCCATCACCCGCTCGGCGGCTGGCGGCGCAGCGACCGCCTCGCCCTCGGTCACGCTGCCCGGCGGGGCCAGCACGCCCATCTCGCTGACCGGATAGCCCTCCTCGTCCAGGATGCCCAGCATCGCGTAGCGGTGAATGACCAGCCGCGCCACATAGGCCACCGTGCTTGGCCAGACCTGCTGGCGCCGCTGGCCCGGCG
This sequence comes from Pseudomonadota bacterium, assembly GCA_046050625.1. Lineage (GTDB taxonomy): Bacteria > Pseudomonadota > Gammaproteobacteria > Burkholderiales > Burkholderiaceae_C > Sphaerotilus. The sequence goes on along the minus strand of JBJOPV010000057.1, from coordinate 14,615 downwards.
GCAGGCCCGGCACCGGCGCCATGAAGTGGCCCAGCGGCTCGCCGATGCTCAGCATCTTGCGCAGCTTCATGCCGATCCAGCCCGGATCGATGACGCGCATGTCCAGCGACAGCAGCCGCGCCAGCCCGTCGAAGGCGCGCGGATAGTTGCCGGCAAAGCCGATCGCGCAGGGCCGCGTGACATGGCCGCCCTCGGGCATCGGCAGCGAGACCTCCTTGAGCGTCAGCGTGAAGGCCTCGCCGCTGGCCGGGTTGTCGATGTCGACCGCCCAGGCCAGCGTGCCGTCGACGCCGGTGCGCGGCTCCTCGCGGCTGAACATCGCGTCGAGCACCGGCGTCGGGCCGCCCTCCTGCAGCGCGCCGAGCTGCTCGCAGCGCCAGCGGATCACCGCGGCCGTGGCGGCGACCACGCCGGGAAAGCGCCGGCGCTCGCCGGTCGGCGGGAAGGGCATGTCGAAGGCGCGCTCCTCGGCCACCGTCGCCAGCGCGTCGAGCTTGAGCCGGAGCCAGCTCGGGTCGTTGGCGCGCATGTCCATCGACAGCGTCTTGGCCAGCGCCGCCAGGCCGCGCGGCTGCTCGGCGCCGTTGAACCAGACCTCGAAGGGCAGCGTCTGGCCGAACAGGCCCGCGTCCGGCCCGGCTTCGGCCGGCAGCTCGCCGATGAAGAGCGCAAAGTCGCCATGCGGGTGCTGGATCAGGTAGCTCCAGGCCGGATTGCCGGCGGCCAGCTCCGGTCGGCCCGGCCAGCGCAGGCTGGCGAGCACCGGCTGGGGCAGGCGGTCCAGGCGCAGGCGGCGGTTGGTGCCATCCTCTCCCGCCTCGGCCACTGTCAGCGGCTGGGGCTGCGGCGCCGCCGGCAGGGCCGCCGGCGGCGCCACGGCGGGGACTTCAGCCACCGCAGCCGCCGGCGGATCGACGCTGAGCACCGCGCCGAGCACGCTGTTGGGCCGGTAGGTCGCCAGGCCCTTCAGGCCGGACTTCCAGGCGAGGAAGTACAGGTCCTGGAAATCCTCGTAGGGATAGTCGGCCGGCACGTTGACCGTCTTGCTGATCGAGGTGTCGATGAAGGGCGCCACTGCCGCGACCATCGCCTCGTGCGCCTCGGCGCTCATTTCGAGCGCGGTGACGAAGGCTCCGGTCAACGGCGCGTTGTGGCCCTTCAGGTGGCGGTACAGGCGCCAGGCGTGGTCCTCGACCGCGTACTCGCGGAAGCTGCCGTCGGCCTCGCGCTTGCGCCGGGTGTAGGTCCAGCTGAACGGCGGCTCGATGCCGTTGCTGGCGTTGTCGGCGAAGGCCAGGCTGATCGTGCCGGTCGGCGCGATCGACAGCAGGTGCGAGTTGCGCAGGCCGTGGGCGCGGATGCGCTCCTTCAGGTCGGCCGGCAGCCGCGAGGCGAAGCTGCCGCGGCTCAGGTACAGGTCGGCGTTGAACAGCGGGAAGGCGCCACGCTCGCGGGCCAGCTCGACCGAAGCGCCGTAGGCGGCGTCGCGCATCACCTCGGAGATGCGCCGCGCCATCGCACGCGCCGCCGGCGTGTCGTAGCGCAGGCCCAGCATGATCAGCGCGTCGCCCAGACCGGTGAATCCCAGGCCGATGCGGCGCTTGTTCGCGGCCTCCTCCTGCTGCTGCGGCAGCGGCCAGACCGTCTCGTCGAGCACGTTGTCGAGCATGCGCACCGCCACCGCGCAGACCTCGGAGAACGCCGTCTCGTCGAAGGAGGCGGTCGAGGCGAACGGATCGCGCACGAAGCGCGTCAGGTCGACCGAGCCCAGGCAGCAGCAGCCATAGGACGGAAGAGGTTGCTCAGCGCACGGATTTGTAGCGGCAATCGTCTCGCAATAGCCGAGATTGTTGTCCTCGTTGATGCGGTCGATGAACAGGATGCCCGGCTCGGCGTGGTCGTAGGTCGAGCGCATGATCTGGTCCCACAGATCGCGCGCGCGTACCCGGCGATAGACCCACAGGCCATCGTCGCGCCGCCAGGCACCAGCGGCCTTGATCTTGCGTCCCGGCTCGGCCTTGTGGGTGAGCTCGACGTCGTCGTCGGCCTCGACCGCACGCATGAACTCGTTCGTGACGCCCACCGAGATGTTGAAGTTGCGCAGGTCGCCCTGGTCCTTGGCGTGGATGAAGTCCTCGATGTCGGGATGGTCGCAGCGCAGCACGCCCATCTGCGCGCCGCGCCGGCTGCCGGCCGACTCGACCGTCTCGCAGCTGCGGTCGAACACGCGCATGTAGCTCACCGGGCCGGAGGCGTGGCTGTCGGTCGAGCCGACCCAGGCGCCCTTGGGCCGGATGCGCGAGAAGTCGTAGCCGACGCCGCCGCCACGGCGCATGGTCTCGGCCGCCTCGGTCAGCGCGATGTAGATGCCGGGAAAACCCTCCTCGGGCTCGGCGATCGAGTCGCCCACCGGCTGCACGAAGCAGTTGATCAGCGTCGCGCCCAGCGGCGTGCCGGCGGCCGAGGCAATGCGGCCGGCCGGCACGAAGCCGCGTTCCTGGGCCTCGACGAAGCGGGCCTCCCAGTGGGCGCGCGACTCCGGCGTCTCGCCGGCGGCCAGCGCACGCGCCACGCGCCGGCGCACCTCGGCGGCGCTGCGCTCGCCCCCCTTGGCGTACTTCTCGACCAGCACCTCGGCGCTGATCGGCTGCGCGGGCAGCGGGGTCTCGTCCCGGCTCACATCCGTCGTCATTCGGCGTTCTCCTGGCCGCACCGGCCGCTCTCTCCTCGGAGCCACGGACTCTGCGCCGGCAGAGCGACGCGCGCAAGGGCAATTCCCTGTGCGCCGCATCAGCTTCCAGTGCACAACTTGACGAACCCGAAGTGATCAATCAATCCGCCTTGACCCGACGCAATGGCCTGCCATGGCGCACTGTGGATAGTGCGTTTTCACCCGGCATCCCTCGCTGATCATCCGCTGGGACGAAAGGTGCTGCCATGAACCCGTCCAAGGCATCCGCCCCTCCAGAGCTGCTGCTGGCCGGCCCGGCCGATGCGCTGCTGCGCAGCCTCGACGCGCTGCGCGGCGTGCGTGACCCCGGCGTCGGCGCCAGCATTCTCGAGCTGGGCCTGGTCGAATCGCTGCGACTGCGCGACGGCGAGGCCGAGCTCTGCCTGGTCACGCCCGGGGCCAGCTGCCCGTGCAGCGACCTGACCGCCGACGCCGCCTTCCGCGCCATCCAGCAGGCCTTGCCCGACACCGACATCTACCTCACCCAGGACCATGCGGTCGAATGGAGCCCGCGACGCGCCAGCACCGCGCTGCGACAGCGGCTCGGCGGCCTCGCGGACCGCCCTGAAGATTGAGTCGGATCAAGACCGGTACCGGAAGGCGACTGGCATGATGCATTCATGGCAGTCACTCGTCGTCCCATCTGGATGCGCACCGCGCCGGCGGATCTGGCGTCCCAGCCCCCCGCGCCGCCGCGGCTGGGCGGCAACGCGGCGATCGCCGCCCAGGTGCTCGAGGCGCTGCGCGCCGTGCGCGAGCGGGCCGAAGGTCCGGACATCGTCAGCAGCGGCCGGGTGCACGCGATCGAGGTCGGACCGGACGAGGCGGTGCTGACCCTCAGGCTCGGCGGCGGGCGCTGCGGCAGCGCGCAGGTGCTGGCCGAGCTGGCCTTCGACGTGATGCGTGAGCAGCTGGCGCCGCTCGATCTCGATCTCTACCTGCGCCACGAGCACTCGGGCGGCTGTCCGAACCCCTGAGGGCCGGACCGCCCTCGCCTCAGCCGCGGCCGACGAAGGGCATCGCGCTGGCCATCACCGTCATCTGCAGCACATTGGCCGACAGCGGCAGCGCGGCCATCTGCAGCACCGCATCGGCCGCATGCTGCACGTCCATCACCGGCTCGACCTTCAGCGAGCCGTCGGCCTGGCGGATGCCGGCGCTCATCGCCGCGGTCATGTCGGAGGCGGCATTGCCGATGTCGATCTGCCCGACGGCGATGTTCCAGGCGCGGCCGTCGAGCGCCGCGGTCTTCGTCAGGCCGGTGATCGCGTGCTTGGTCGCGGCGTAGGCCACCGAGCCGGGGCGCGGCACCTGCGCCGAGATCGAGCCGTTGTGGATGATGCGTCCGCCCTGCGGCGCTTGCGCCTTCATCGTGCGGAAAGCTTCGCGGGTGCACAGGAACATGCCGGTCAGGTTGGTGTCGACCGAGCGCTGCCAGTCGGCCAGCGTGACCTCCTCGATCGAGACGCCCTGCGTGAAGATGCCGGCGTTGTTGAACAGCACGTCGACGCGGCCGAAGCGCGCACGCGCGGCGGCAAACAGCGCCGCGACCGCGGCCTCGTCGGTGACGTCGGTCGCCACCGCCAGCGTGCGCTCGCGCACGCCGGCCTCAGGCTGCGCTGCCTCGGCCGCGTCGATGACCGCCTGCAGCCGCGCCAGGCGGCGCCCGGCCAGCACCACCGACCAGCCCGCGCGCAGGAAGGTCAGCGTGCATGCGCGACCAATGCCGCTGCCCGCCCCGGTGATCAGCACGGTGCGTGAGACACGGGACGAGACACAGGAGTGGGGGGAAGAGGACAGGACGTCGGACATGGGCGGGGGCTCTCGGCCATTCGGGATTCTGGAGTCCCGATCATGCGCGATCCGCTCGCCGCAAATAAGAACCCCGCCACGTGTGGCGGGGCCTCCCTGGATGCATATTCGACCTGTCGCCAGACCGAGTCCATGGTGCAGAAGAGCGGGGACTGCAACCCCGCATACACGAATGGAATGGAACCGATAAGTGGAAAAACGATATGGGCCCCACCATATCCGGACTTTCCCGCCCCGGAAACCCCTCGTTCCGGGGCAGCGGAAAATTGCCGTGACGGAAGTCGGATCCAGCCCGAATCCAGCCCGAATCCGGCCAGATTCAGGTCAGCACGCAGTCGACCGGCCGCAGCGGCGCGGGCAGATCACGGTCTCCGAGCAGTTCGCGCACCGAGGCCTCGATGTTGACGCTCATCGCATCCAGCGCCAGGTCGTTGGGCGAGGTGCCGAAGGGCTCCTCGATCTCGTCGCCCAGCGCCTCGATCGCGAAGAAGGTGTAGGCGACGAAGGTCACCATCAGCGGCGTCATCACCCCGATCGAGTCCAGCAGCCCGAAGGGCAGCATCAGGCAGTAGAGGTAGACGGTCCGGTGCAGGATCACCGAGTAGGTGAAGGGCAGCGGCGTATAGGCGATGCGCTCGCAGCCGCCGTAGGCGTCGTTCAGGCCGGTCAGGCTCTGGTCGATCTGCATCGCCAGCACCGAGTCAAGCCGGCCGGCGTCGCGCTGCTCGCGCACCCAGCGCGACAGCCACAGCAGCACCGCCATCGCCGCAAAGCGCCGCGACAGCACCTCCTCCGCCACCTCGGCGGGCAGCAGCCGGCGCAGATCGTCCTCGCCGCTGCGGCCGCGGAACTGGTGGCGCGCCGCATGCACGAAGGCCGCCAGTCCCAGCACGAAGGGCCGCGCGGTGGGGGCATCGGTCATCGTCACCGCCAGGCGCGCGGCGCTGCGGGCATCGGTCAGCAGCCGGCCCCAGAGCTTGCGCGCCTCCCAGTAGCGGTCATAGCTGGCGCTGTTGCGGAACCCCAGGAAGATCGCCAGCGCGACGCCCACCAGCGAGAAGGGCACCGCCGTCAGCGTGATCTTGTGATGCAGCAGCTGGCCATGGAAGGCCACCACCAGCACCGACAGCAGCAGGATGCACAGCAGTTGCGGCGTGATGCGGTGCAGGATCGAGCCGCGCACGACGAACAGCATGCGCAGCCAATGGGGACGGGGACGGACGATCACGGCGGTTCGAGCCTGCGGCGGCAAAGGCCGCAGTCTCGCCGAAATCAGCCCCGACGCCGTGAGCTCAGTGCAGGACCAGCATCGCGACCTTGGTGCGCGACATCACGTTCTTGGTGTGCGAGCCGAACAGCATCTCGCCGAACAGGCCGCGACCATGGGTGACCATCAGGATCAGATCGGCCTGGACCAGATCGGCGACCTCGGCGATGGTCGCGTCGGTCTGGTCGCTGCGGCGGTATTCGCTCTCGAAGAGCACGCCGCATTCGCGGGCACGCTCGGCGAAGCTGCTGAGCACCGCATGGGCGTGAGCTTCGGTGCGGGCCTCGTGCGCCTCGATCTTGCGGGCGAAGGTGGTCGGGCTGGCGTTGACCGCGGCCAGCGGAATGTCGGGCTCGCAGACGAAGCCGGTCACGCGCGCGCCCAGCTTCAGCGCCAGCTCCAGACTGGCATCCATCGCACGCACGGAGAGTTCGGAGCCGTCGACCGGGACAAAGATGTGCTTGAACATGGTGGATCTGCGGATCGGGTTGTAACGGTTCCACTCTAGGGGTTGCCCGCCACCCGGTCTTGATGGACATCAAGAAAACATGCGCCGCAGTGTGGGTTCACACGACATTTGGCCGCTTGGTACAACACCATTGCGGTACCTTTTTACAGCACAAGTCTGTCAATCACGGCACACGGCTCGAGATTGTTGCGATTCCATGGCAGGCCTGCGGGTTTGCGCTAGGCTTCACATCTTTCATATCCGTCGATGTCGCCGCTGACCGTCCCCGCCCTGTCCGAGCCGTCTGGCGCCTCCGCTCTGCGTCGCCAGCGCGCTCCTGGGCGACTGGCGGCGCAAGCTCTGGCCTTGCAGGCCGTCTGCCTCGGGCTGACCCTGGTGGCCACGCTCGTCACCGGCCATCTGCAGCAACGGACCCGCACGGCCGATTTCGCCGGTCACATCCGGGTGCTGTCGATCTCGCTGCAGGATCATCTGGAGATGGCGCAGCGCGATCTGGAGCGGCTGCGCGACCTGCACTACCGCATCGATCTCGACCGGGAGGAGCTGGAAGCTGCCGGCGAGTTCATCCTGCGCGCGAGCCCCTGGATCCGGCTGTTCTCCTGGCTGCCCCGGGTGACGCAGGCGCAGCGCGATGCCTTCGAGGAAGACGGCGACGGACTGGACGGCCAGTCGATCCGCCAGCTCGATGCCGACGGTCTGGTGCGGCCAGCCGCGCATCGCGCCGAGCATTTCCCGGTTGCCGACACCGTGCCGGCCTCCGGCCTGGAGGCGCTGAAGGGCATCGACGAAGGCGTCGATCCGGTGCGGGCCCCGGCACTGCATCAGTCGCTGGCCAGCGGCCGGGTCACCGCCTCGTCGCCCTTCTCCTCGCTGACCCGCACTGCCAGCGAGGCCTGCGCCAGCGTGCTGTACGCGCCGGTCATGGAGAAGGCCTGGACACTGGCCGAGAGCTACCAGCCCGAGCGCACCCGCGGACTGGTCTCGGCCACGCTGGACCTGGGCTGGATGCTGCAGCATGTGCAGGCCCAGGCCGGCATCGACGGCACCGAGATGCTGCTGCTCGATCCGCGGCAGGACACGCCCGTGCTGGTGCGACTCGACGACAGCCGGCTGGTACGCGCCCACAGCGGCGAGGAGGCGCAGGCGCTGCTGGCCAGCATGCGCAGCGGCCCCCACTCGGTGCAGTCGCTGCAGCTCGGCGACCGCGAGTGGCAGCTGCTGGCCCGTCCAGGCTGGGCCGGCCGCCCCTGGCAGGCCGATGCGCTGGCGCTGTCGGTGCTGGTCTGCGGGCTGGTGTTCTCCGGCCTGCTGGGCGCGCTGCTGCGCAGCCGCCAGCGCCGCATGGCCGAGCTTCAGGCCGCGCATGACGACCTCGAGCGGCTGGTGGCGCAGCGCACCGCCGCGCTGGAGGCTGGCAACCGCCAGCTCGCCGCCGAGGTCGACGAGCGTCGCCGCCTCGAGGACGATCTGCGCCAGGCCAGCCGACAGGCGCATCAGGCCAGCCAGGCCAAGACGATGTTCCTGGCCAACATGAGCCACGAGATCCGCACCCCGCTGAACGCGGTGATCGGCTACACCCAGATCCTGCTGGAAGACCGCGCGCTGGCCGCACCGGCCCAGCAGCGGCTGCAGATCATCCTGCAGGCGGGCCAGCGGCTGCTGCGGCTGATCAACGACGTGCTCGACCTCTCCAAGATCGAGGCCGGCGGGCTGCAGCTGCACCCCGCCCCGTTCGACCTGCGCCAGGAGATCGACGAGATCGCCCGGCTGTTCACCGAGCGCGCCAGCACCCGTGGTCTGACGCTGGACTGTCGCATCGACCTGTCCACGCAGGAGCCGGTGCGGGGAGACCGCACCAAGATCGGCCAGATCGTCATGAACCTGCTGGGCAACGCAGTCAAGTTCACCGAGCAGGGTCGCATCGGGCTCGAGGTCGGCCGTGAAGGCGCGCAGGTGCATGTTCGCGTGAGCGACAGCGGCCCCGGCATCGCACCCGAGGAGCTGACACAGCTGTTCTCGCCTTTCCGCCAGGGCCTGGCCGGCATCGACAAGGGCGGCACCGGCCTGGGCCTGGCGCTGGCGCGCCACATGGCAGTGGCGATGGGCGGCACGCTGGAAATCGACAGCGTGCCCGGCCAGGGCACCCAGGCCCGGCTGAGTCTGCCGCTGCCCCCGGAGGCGGCAGCGGGCGCGGTGGCCGCCTCGCCGGTGCCCGCCGGAACCGTGCCGGGCACCGAACGGCTCGATCCGGCCACGCCAGTGCATGCGGTGGTGGTCGAGGACGACGCGCACAGCCGCGACATCCTCGTGCACCTGCTCGGGCGCCTGGGCTGCCGGGTCGAGACCGCCCACGACGGACTGCAGGGCCTGCGGCTGATCAGCCAGACGCAGCCTGACATCGTCTTCACCGACATCCGCATGCCGGTGCTCGACGGCCTGCGCATGCTCGCGCAGCTCCATGCCCGGGCCGCGACGCTGCAGCAGGCGGTGCCGCCGGTGGTGGCGGTCTCGGCCTCCAGCCTCGAGCACGAGCGACGCCACTACATCGAGCAGGGCTTCAGCGACTTCGTCGGCAAGCCCTATGCCTTCGACGAGATCCACCGGATGCTGGCGCAGCATGCCCACGCCCGCTTCGTCGCGGCGCCGCCCGAGCCGACGCCATCGCCCTGCCCGCCCGCACCGACTGCACCCAGCTCGCCGACCGACCGCCTCGCGGCCGACACGCTCGCCCTGCTCGAGGCGCTGCGCCAGGCCGCGCTCGACGGCCAGATGCGCGCGGTGCGCCGCGAACTCGATCAGATCGACGCCACGGCCCGGCTGCCCGCCGAAGCCCGCGAGCGCCTGCGCCACGCCGCGCAGGACTACGCCTTCGACGATCTGGTGCGCCAGATCGACGCCCTGCTGCGGCCTGGCGCCGACAGCACCGCACCGCAGGATCCGCACACGCCATGAACCCCGTCACCGCCACAGAGCGCACCAGCCCGAAGATTCTTCTGGCCGACGACACGCCCCAGAACATCGCCCTGCTCGAGGACACGCTGGAATCCTTCGCGGCCGACCTGCTGGCCGCCACCAGCGGCGAGCGCGCCCTGGAGCTGGCACGGCGACTGCACCCTGACCTGATCCTGCTCGACGTGATGATGCCGCCGGGCATCGACGGCTTCGAGACCTGCCGCCGGCTCAAGGCCGATCCGGCCACCGCGGACATTCCGGTCATCTTCGTGACGGCCCGCAGCGACGACGTGGCCACCGGCTTCGCCGCCGGCGGCGCCGACTACATCACCAAGCCGATCGTGGCCGGCGAGGTGCGCGCACGCGTGCACCACCAGCTCGAGCGCCGCGGCCTGCTGCAGTCGCTGCGCCTGCTCAACCGCGAGCTCGAGGACCGGGTGCGCGAGCGCACCGCGGAGCTGACCCGCACCAACCTGCAGCTGCGTCAGGAAGTGCAGGAGCGTCGCTACATGCAGGACCGGCTGAACTACCTGGCCAGCCACGACTTCGTCACCCGGCTGCACAACCGCCAGGCGCTGGACGCACAGGTCTCGGAGCGACTGGCGCGGCTGCAGCTCGAACCGCACGCCAACGGACATGGCCGCGGCCCGGTGCTGATGCTGATCGACATCGACCAGTTCCGGCGGGTCAACGACAGCTGCGGCTGCATCGCCGGCGACGAGCTGCTGCGCCAGTTCGCCGACCTGCTCGCCAGCCTGGTCGGGCGCGAGGACTTTCTCGCCCGGCTCGGCGCCGACCAGTTCGCGCTCTTGGCCGAGGACCGCGGGCGAGATGCCGGCGCCGGGCTGGCACGGCTGATCCTCGGCGCTGTCGGCCGCTTCGTGTTCTCGTGGAACGGCCAGGACTTCCGGCTTCAGGCCACGCTGGCGATCGTGCCACTGGAGCCGGCACTGCCGTCCTTCGATGCGCTGATGCTGCGTGCCGACGAGACCGCCCGGCAAGTCCGCCAGACGGGCAGCGACCGGACGGTGCCGCACTGGTACCGTGCGGGCGGCAGCGCACAGGACGGCCCGCACGAAGATGCAGGCTGGGCGCTGACGCTGATGGACGCCCTGCGCCACGACCGGCTGTGCATTCATTTCCAGCGCCTGCAGCCCCTGGCGCCAGGCGATCGCACGCTGCGCATCGAGGCCCTGGTGCGCCTGGTCGACGCCACCAGCGGCGCGCTGATCGAGCCCGGGCGCTTCATCGCACCGGCCGAGCGCTTCCAGCTCGTCGGTCAGATCGACCGCTGGATGCTGCGCCACGTGCTGGCGCTGCTCGGTGCCGAGCCGGCGCTGCGCCAGCGCATCGATCAGGTGACGTTGAACCTGTCAGCGGTCACGCTGCGCGAGCCCGGCCTGGCCGAGGAGATCCTCGCGCTGCTGACGCAGCACCAGGTCCGCCCGGAGCAGCTCTGCTTCGAGATCACCGAGACGGCCTCGATCGCCAGCCTGGCGCAGGCGCGCCAGTTCATGCAGCAGCTGCGCACGCACGGCTGCCGCTTCTCGCTCGACGACTTCGGCTCCGGCTACGCCTCGTTCGCGCACCTGCGCGAACTGCCCTTCGACACGCTGAAGATCGACGGCCTGTTCGTGCGCCACATGGACGAGGACGCCGACAGCCGCGCGATGGTGCGCTCGATGGTCGAGATGGCGCGCCAGCTCGACAAGCCGGTGGTGGCGGAGTTCGTCGAGTCCGAGTCGGTGGCGCGGCTGCTGGCCGAACTGGGTGTGCAGTGGGCGCAGGGCTACCACTTCCACCGGCCCGAGCCGCTGACGGCCGAGGCGCTGGTGGCGGCCTGAGCGATCCCCCTGCCGGCTCAGCCGGCCAGCCCCCTCGACGCCTTCGGATCCCGGAACACCAGCGGCCGCGCCGGCACCTCGCCCGCATCGGCCGCGGCCACCGCCGCCTGCACCACGCCGTGGCGGTCGCTCTTGGGGCAGACCGGATCGGTCGCGGCCGGATCGCCCGCCAGCAGGAAGGCCTGACAGCGGCACCCGCCCAGATCCTTCTCCTTGTCCGGACAGGTCACGCACGCCCCCTTCATCCACCCCGTGCCCCGGTAGCGGTTGAAGCCCTCGCTGTCGTGCCAGATGTGGCGCACGTCGTGTTCGCGCACGTTCGGGAAGGCGAGTCCCGGCAGCATCTTCGCGGTGTGGCAGGGCAGCGCGGTACCGTCCGGCGTGATGGTCAGGAACACGTTGCCCCAGCCGTTCATGCACTTCTTCGGCTTGCCTTCGTGGTAGTCGGGGGCGACGAAGAACAGCTTCATCCGGTCGGCCACCTTGACGCGCCACTCGTCGGTGACGGCCTCGGCGCGGCGGATCTGCTCGCTCGTGGGCAGCAGGTGGTCGCGGTTCAGGTGCGCCCAGGAGTAGTACTGCGAGTTCGCCAGCTCCAGGTACTCGGCGCCGAGCGCGTCGGCCATCGCGATGATGCGGTCGATGTGATCGATGTTGAGGCGGTGGATCACCACGTTCATCACCATCGGCCAACCCAGCGCCTTGATGGTCTCGCCGACCTCCTGCTTGAGCTGGAAGGTCTTGGTGTGGCTGAGGAAGTCGTTCAGCTCGCGGGTCGAGTCCTGGAAGCTGAGCTGCACATGGTCGAGGCCGGCGGCCTTCAGTGCCTGCGCCCGCTCCCTCGTCAGTCCGACGCCCGAGGTCAGCAGATTGGTGTAGTAGCCCAGCCGGTGCGCCTCGGCGATCAGTGCTTCCAGGTCGTCGCGCATCAGCGGCTCGCCGCCCGAGAAGCCGCACTGCACCGCCCCGAGCGCCCTCGCCTCGCGCAGCACGCGCAGCCACTCGGCGGTGGAGAGTTCCTCCGCCCGCCCGGTCTTGGCGAAATCGAGCGGGTTGTAGCAGAACACGCAGTGCAGCGGGCAGCGGTAGGTCACCTCCGCCAGCAGCCACAGCGGCGGACCCGGCGGCGCGGCCGTCGCGGACATGCTCACGCCAGCTCCACCCAACGCTGCTGGCGCGCCATGTCGAGGAAGCGTTCGACATCGCCCTGCAGCCCGGTCGCGCCGAACGCGGCCTCCAGGTCCGCGACGATCTCGGCCACGCTCGCCGTGCCGGTGCAGCGCGTCAGGATCTCGCCCGCGCTGCGGTTGAGCTTCACCATGCCTTCGGGGTAGAGCAGCACATGGCAGCCCTGTGCCTCTTCCCATTGCAGGCGGAAACCGCGGGCGACGCGCGGGTTCATGCGTTCACCCCGTAGCGCTGCGCCATCGCGTCGTTCATCGCCCAGAGGATGTCGAGCTTGAAGCGCAGGATCTCCAGCGCGCGCTCCTGCTGGTCGCGACTGCGGAAATGGTCGAGCGTGACCGCCAGGCCCTGCTCGACGTCGCGCCGCGCCTGGCTGACGCGGTTGCGAAAATAGCTCAGCCCCTCGGCGTCGATCCAGGCGTAGTGCCCAGGCCAGGTCGCCAGCCGCTGCTTGTGGATCTCGGGCGCGAACAGCTCGGTCAGCGACGAGCACACCGCCTCCTGCCACGGCGCATGGCGCGCGAAGTTGACATAGGCATCGACCGCGAAGCGCACCGCCGGGATGACATGGCGCAGGTCGGTGATCTCCTCGCGGGTGAGGCCCACGGCCAGACCCAGGCGGATCCAGGCCTCGATGCCGCCCTCATCCCTGATGCCACCGATCTCGAAGCCGTCGTGATCCAGCATGCGCTGGATCCACTCGCGCCGCACCTCGCGGTCCGGGCAGTTCGACAGCACCGCCGCGTCCTTCACCGGGATCGCGATCTGGTAGTAGAAGCGGTTCGCCACCCAACCACGGATCTGCTCCGGCGTCGCCCGGCCGGTGTTGAGCATGACGTTGAAGGGATGGTGGATGTGGTAGCTCTTGCCCTGCTCGCGCAGGTGGGCCTCGAAGGTGGCGGCGCCCCATGCGGGCGCGTCCGGATCACGCGGGCGGAAGACGGCCGGGGCGTTGAAGGGGGTCAAAACGTGATCTCCAGCCCGTCGAAGCTCACCTCGACGCCGGCGGCCTCGACCGCCTGCCGCTCCGGCGAGGCCTCGTCGAGGATCGGGTTGGTGTTGTTGATGTGGATGAGCAGCTTGCGCGTCGTCGCGGGCAGCCGGCCGAGCCACTCGAGCATGCCGCCCTCGCCCGACTGCGGCAGGTGGCCGATGCTGCGTCCGGTCTTCTTCGAGAAGCCCAGACGGATCATCTCGTCGTCGGTCCAGAAGGTGCCGTCGACCAGCACCGCATCAGCCCGGCTCATCGCCTCCCAGACCGGCGGCGTGATTTCGCCCAGACCCGGCGCGTAGAAGACCCGCCCGCCGGTGGCGGTGTTCTCGAAGGTCAGGCCGATGTTGTCGCCCGGCACCGGGCAGTCGCGGTGTGGCGAATAGGGTGCGGGCTGGCTCTGCAGCGGCAGCGCGGTGATCTTCAGGTCGGCGACGCCGGGAATCTCGAAGGACCGGCCGCCCAGGCCGATCTCATGCCAGTCGACGCCGCAGTAGTGGCCGAGCACGCGCAGGATCGGGTTGCCCTCGCTCAGGTCCTCGAAGGCGGGGCGCGTCGTCCACAGCGGCAGCGGGGCGCCGCGCTCGCGCAGCATGTACAGGCCCGTGCTGTGATCGACCTGACCGTCACACAGCAGCACCGCGGCGATGCCGGTGTCGCGCGCACCGCGCGCCGGCTGCAGCGCCGGGCTGCGCTGGAGCTGCGTCAGGAGGTCCGGCGAGGCGTTGACCAGCAGCCAGTCGTCCGGGCCGCCGACGGCGACGGACGACTGGGTGCGGGCGCGGTGGCTGGAAGAGCCCGCCCGGACGGCGGTGCATTGCGCGCAGTTGCAGTTCCACTGAGGGAAACCGCCGCCAGCGGCCGAGCCGAGCACCCGCAGTTTCATGGTGTCGTCCGGTGGCTCAGCGGGCCGCGACGTACATCGTGATCTCGAAGCCGAAACGGAAGTCGCAGGCAGCGGGGGTTTCCCAGATCATGGCAGTCTCCTCGAACAAGGGGGGGGTGAATGGAGAGGCCAGTGTCGCGGCCGCCCGAGCCGCTGTCGTCGCCAGCCTGATGAATCGGGGCTCATGATTTTCATGAATGACGCGGACACGGCCAGATACAGCCGGTGGCTTGCCTGCGCGGTACCGGCTGTGTTCACAATCTGCCCATGAACGACGAGATCTCCCTGGCGATGGACGAAGACGAGGCCCGCCCGGTCGCGGTGCGCACCCGCGCGCCCCGCGGCTTGGGCCTGCGCTGGCAGATCCACCTGATCGTCGCGGCGCTGATGGGGCTGTTCGTCGCGGCGGTGATCGCGCTGCAGATCGACGCGACCCGGCGCAGCGTGCGCGAGGAGATCGTCGCGGCCAACCGGGTCG
>JBJOPV010000056.1:0-17919 GCA_046050625.1 Pseudomonadota bacterium | reverse complement strand
CTGGCGAAGCTGCGTGGCCAGGACGAGCAGCAGGTGCAGTCCGGCAAGGACCTGGCCCGCGAGATCGCCGAGCTGCAGCGCAAGCTCAAGGACCAGTTCGCCGCGATCGACGAGCGCATGCGCCGGCTCGAGCCGCAGCGTGTCTCGCTCGACGGCCGTGACGCGGTGGTCGAGGCGCCCGAGAAGAAGGCCTACGACGAGGCGATCGGCATCCTGCGCAAGGGCGAGTTCGCCAATGCGGCGGCTGCGCTGACCAGCTTCCAGAAGCGCTTTCCCTCCAGCCCCTACCAGGGCCATGTGCAGTACTGGCTCGGCAACGCGCTGTACGGCAAGGGCGAGGTCAAGGAGGCGATGACCATCTTCCGCACGCTGGTCACCTCGACGCCGGACCATCCGCGCGCCTCCGAGGCGCTGCTGGCGCTGGCCAACTGCCAGATCGAGCTGAAGGACCCGAAGAGCGCCCGCCGCACCCTCGAGGAGCTGGTGCGCAACTATCCGCAGTCCGAGGCCGCGCAGGCTGCGGCCGAGCGCATCCGGCAGCTGAAGTGAGCGGGGCTTCGGTGGTTTCCGCGCAGGAGAGCGACGCCGATCTCGAGCGCCGCTTCGGCGGCCTGCGCCGGCTCTGGGGCGATGCCGCCTATGCCCGGGTGCGCGCGGCCCGGGTGGCGGTGGTGGGCGTCGGCGGGGTCGGCTCCTGGGCGGTCGAGGCGCTGGCGCGCAGCGGCGTGGCCGAGCTGGTGCTGATCGACCTCGATCATGTCGCCGAGTCCAACATCAACCGCCAGATCCAGGCCCTGGGCACGACCGTTGGCGCCGCCAAGGTGCAGGCGCTGCGCGAGCGCATCGCCGACATCCACCCGGGCTGCAGGGTGCATGCGGTCGAGGACTTCGTCGAGCCGGAGAACTGGCCGGCCCTGCTGCCGATCGCGGTCGATGGCGTCATCGACGCCTGCGACCGCAACGCCGCCAAGCTGGCGATGGCGCGCTGGGCGCTGGCCGGCGGGCATCGGCTGGTGATGGCCGGTGCGGCCGGCGGCAAGTCGCATCCCGAGCGGGTGGAGGCGGCCGATCTGGCCGAGGTCACGCACGATCCGCTGCTGGCTCGGCTGCGTCAGCAGCTGCGCCGAGACGGTGCACCGCGCCAGGGCCGCATCGGCGTGCGCTGCATCTTCTCGCGCGAGACGGTGCAGCGGCCGCAGACGGAGGGTGCCTGCGCGACCGATGGCAGCCTGAACTGCCACGGCTATGGTTCCAGCGTGATGGTCACCGCCAGCTTCGGCCTGGCCGCTGCCGCGCAGATTCTCGAAGGCGTGCGTGCAGACGCACGAGATGCTTGACGACACCGAGGTAGGGTGTATTAGAATCTAGGGCTCGGTTGATCAGTGATTGATTGACCGAAGCGGTGGGGGTCGTTAGCTCAGTTG
Source organism: Pseudomonadota bacterium (assembly GCA_046050625.1). GTDB lineage: Bacteria > Pseudomonadota > Gammaproteobacteria > Burkholderiales > Burkholderiaceae_C > Sphaerotilus. The sequence goes on along the minus strand of JBJOPV010000056.1, from coordinate 16,495 downwards.
GTAGAGCAGCGGACTTTTAATCCGTAGGTCGCAGGTTCGAGTCCCGCACGACCCACCAAAACATGATATAGTGTTGGTCTTGGTGAAAATCAAGACCAATAGGCAAGGGCTCTTAGCTCAGTTGGTAGAGCAGCGGACTCTTAATCCGTAGGTCGAGTGTTCGAGTCACTCAGGGCCCACCAGACTTGCCTGAATGTCGTGTGTTTCATTCGTCTTCCTTGCCTCATGGGCAATGAATACGGGCTCTTAGCTCAGTTGGTAGAGCAGCGGACTCTTAATCCGTAGGTCGAGTGTTCGAGTCACTCAGGGCCCACCAGAATTCAGTTTTCCATCGTTTTCGCCTGAAAAGGTGCGGACGGGCTCTTAGCTCAGTTGGTAGAGCAGCGGACTCTTAATCCGTAGGTCGAGTGTTCGAGTCACTCAGGGCCCACCAGAAACATCAGCGCCGCGGGCGCGTTGAGCACAAAAGACTTTGCAGCGATGCAAAGTCTTTTTTTGCTTGTGCGGCGGCGTGGCCATCACCTGCATCTCTGTGGCGCGCTTGTGGGTGGCCGGGGAGCCCCCGCCGGTCTTGCCACCGCGTAGCCCAGCCCAGCCCAGCCCAGCCCAGCCCAGCCCAGCCCAGCCCAGCCCAGCCCAGCCCAGCCCAGCCCAGCCCAGCCCATCCCCGTCGAGGTCGATGCGGTCGGGTGTCCGCGCTTTGTCGACTTGCGAGCGGCAGAGGGATGCGGGCCTGCGAATGCCCCCGGACCGATAGAATCCCCGGCCTGCAGCCCCTGGGCTGCCAAGGATTTTTCAGATCAAGCCCCGATGTCGAACCCAGACCGCTCCGCGCCTCCGCCTTCCTTCTTCCGCCGCCTGTCGCTGGCGCTGTCGGTGCTGTTCAGCGGCGAGCTGGCGCGCCGGCTGGTCGAGCCGCCGGTGGTGGTGACGCCGCCCGCGCCTGCACCCGTCCCGGCTCCGGTGGCCGCACCGGCGCCGGTCGAGCCGCCGCCCCCGCCCCCGCCGCCGCAGATCATCACGCTGAAGGAAGCCACGCCGGACGCGGCACTGCAGCTGCTGGGCCTGCTGCAGCGCGACGCGCGCCTGATCGACTTCGTGCAGGAAGACATCACGGCCTATGGCGACGCCGACATCGGCGCCGCCGCCCGGCTGGTGCACGAGGGCTGCCGCAAGGTGCTGAAGGAGCATCTGACGCTCGCGCCGGTGCGCCTCGAGAACGAGGGCGCGCGCATCACGCTGCCGGCCGGCTTCGACGCCGCGCAGGTGCGCCTGACCGGCCACGTCGTCGGCCAGGCGCCGTTCACCGGCACGCTCAGCCACCGCGGCTGGAAGGTGACCGAGCTGCGCCTGCCGCAGCTCGCCGAAGGACATGACGCGTCGATCGTGGCGCAGGCGGAGGTGGAACTGTGAGCCAGCACAACAAGGACGACATCCGCTACAGCATCGGCATCGACCTGGGCACCACGCACAGCGCGCTGGCCTATGTCGATCTGGCCGCCAGCGACGGCGAGAAGACCGCGCACGAGGTGCTGGCGGTGCCGCAGGTGACGGCGCCGGGCGCGGTGCAGGCGCTGCCGCTGCTGCCGTCCTTCCTCTACCTGCCGCACCCGGACGAGCTGGCCGCCGGCGACCTGTCGCTGCCCTGGGGCGCCGAGGCCGGCGCCTCGGTGGGCACGATGGCGCGCGCGCGCGGCGCCACCACGCCGATCCGGCTGGTGTCGAGCGCCAAGAGCTGGCTGTGCCATCCCGGCGTCGATCGCCGCGGCCCGATCCTGCCGGCCGACGCGCCGGCCGAGGTCGAGCGCGTCTCGCCGCTGGAGGCCTCGCGGCGCTACCTCGCGCACCTGCGCGAGGCCTGGAACCATGCGCACCCGGACGCGCCCTTCGAGCGCCAGTCGGTCACGGTGACGATGCCGGCCTCGTTCGATCCGGCCGCGCGCGAGCTGACCGCCGAGGCCGCGCGCCTGGCCGGCTTCGGCCCGGTGACGCTGCTCGAGGAGCCGCAGGCTGCGCTCTACAGCTGGATCCAGAACAGCCAGGGCGGCTGGCGCAAGACGGTCAAGCCGGGCGACGTGATCCTGGTGGTGGATGTGGGCGGCGGCACCAGCGACTTCTCGCTGATCGCGGTGCGCGAGATCGAGGGCAATCTGGAGCTGACCCGCATCGCGGTGGGCGACCACATCCTGCTCGGCGGCGACAACATGGACCTGGCGCTGGCGCACACCGTCGCGCGCCGGCTCGCCGCCGAGGGCAAGACGCTCGACGCCTGGCAGATGCGCGCGCTCACCCAGGCCTGCCGTGCCGCCAAGGAGGTGCTGCTGTCCGACCCGGCCGCACCCGCGCAGCCGCTGGTGGTGCCCAGCCGCGGCTCGAAGCTGATCGGCGGCTCGATCCGCACCGAGCTGAGCCGCGAGGACGTGAGCGCCGTCATCCTGGAGGGCTTCTTCCCGAAGGTGGAGGCCGTGGCGCGCCCGGTGCAGCGCCCGCGCATCGGCCTGCAGCAGCTGGGCCTGCCGTATGCGCAGGACGCGGCCGTGACCCGCCATCTGGCCGCCTTCCTGGGCCGGCAGGTGGGGGCGCTGGCGGAGCTGCCGGATCTGGCCGCGCGCCAGCCGGAGGCCGCCAGCTTCCTGCACCCGACCGCGATCCTGTTCAACGGCGGCGTGTTCCGCGCGGGCGTGCTGGCCGAGCGGCTGCTGGCGACGATCAATGCCTGGCTGGCCAGCGAAGGCGCGCCCGCGGCGCGTGCGCTCGACGGCGCCGACCTGGATCTGGCGGTGGCGCGCGGCGCGGCCTACTACGGCCATGTGCGCCAGGGGCGCGGCGTGCGCATCCGTGGCGGCACCGCGCAGGCGTACTACGTCGCGATCGAGTCCTCGATGCCGGCGGTGCCGGGCTTCGAGGCGCCGATCCAGGCGCTGTGCGTGGCGCCCTTCGGCATGGAGGAGGGCACTGACGTCGCGATCGACGCGCAGTTCGGCCTGGTGGTCGGCGAGCCGGTGCATTTCCGCTTCCTCGGCTCGACGGTGCGCCGCCAGGACACGGCCGGCGTGCTGCTCGACTTCTGGGGCCCGGACGAGCTGGCGCCGGCCGGCGAGATCCAGGCCACGCTGCCCGCGCAGGGGCGCACGCCCGGCGAGGTGGTGGCCGTCACGCTGCACGCGGCCGTGACCGAGGCCGGCACGCTGGAGCTGGCCGCGGTGCCGGTGGGCGGCACCGAGCGCTGGAAGGTCGAGTTCGACATGCGCGGCCAGCCGATCGAGGGCTGAGGCGATGGCGACGACCGGGGCAGCGCCCGGCCGGGCGGCCTTCGTCGTCGGCATCGACCTGGGCACGACGCACACCGTCGTCGCCCGCGCGCCGCTGTCGGGCGAGGGCGAGGGCGAGATCACGCTGTTCGGCATCGACCAGTGGGTCGCGCCGGGCGAGCTGGGCCGCCCTGCGCTGCTGCCCAGCGTGCGCTACCACCCGGCGCCGGGCGAGCTGTCCGAGAGCGCCTTGCCCTGGGGCGAGCGCGCCGCCGGCGACGCCACCGAGCCGCCGGCGCTGATCGGCGTGCTCGCGCGCCAGCGCGGCGGCGAGGTGCCGGGCCGGCTGGTGGCCAGCGCCAAGAGCTGGCTGTCGCATCCGCAGGCCGACCGGCTGGCGGCCCTGCTGCCTTGGGGCGCCGACGACAGCGTCGCGCGTGTCTCGCCGGTCACCGCCAGCGCGAGCTATCTGGCGCAGGTGCGCGCCGCCTGGAACCGCCATCACCCGGACGCGCCGCTGGAGCGCCAGCGTCTGGTGCTGACGCTGCCGGCATCCTTCGACGAGGCCGCGCGTGCGCTCACGCTGCAGGCCGCGCGCGAGGCCGGTCTGCCCGAGCCGGTCCTGCTGGAGGAGCCGCAGGCGGCCTTCGGCGACTGGGTCTGGCGCCACCGCGATCACCTGGCCGAGGCGCTGGCGGGCGTGCGCCGGGTGCTGGTGTGCGACGTGGGCGGCGGCACCAGCGACTTCACGCTGATCGATGTCGAGCCGCCCGCTCCCGACGCACCGGCCGGCACGCTGCCGAAGCTGCGCCGGCACGCGGTCGGCCAGCACCTGATGCTCGGCGGCGACAACATGGATCTGGCGCTGGCGCACCTCGCCGAGCGCCGCTTGTCGGGCGGCGGCGCGGCGCCGCCGCTGTCGGGCGCGCGGCTGTCGCAGCTGGTGGCGCGCTGCCGCGTCGCCAAGGAGACGCTGCTGGCCGAGGCCGCCCCTGAGTCGGTGGCGGTCACGCTGCTGGGCGGCGGATCGAGGCTGGTGGGCGGCGCGCGCAGCGTCACGCTTGGCCGCGACGAGGTGCAGGCGCTGCTGGTCGACGGCTTCTTCCCCGCCGTGCCCTTCGAGGCCGAGCCGCAGCGCGCCCGCACCGCGCTGGTCGAGTTCGGCCTGCCGTATGCGAGCGACGCGGCGGTGACCCGCCATCTGGCCGCCTTCCTGCGCCGCAGCCTGCTGCCGGGCGAGGCGCTGCCGGATGCGGTGCTGCTCAACGGCGGCGTCTTCCGCGCCGGGCAGCTCGCGGCGCGGCTGGTCGAGGTGATCGCCGCCTGGCGCGGGGGCGCCGCGCCGCGCCTGCTTCAGAACGCCGACCCGGACGTGGCGGTGGCGCGCGGCGCGGTGGCGCATGCGCTGGCCCGCCACGGGCGCGGCCCGCGCATCGGTGGCGGTGCGGCGCGCACCGTCGTGCTGCGGCTGGACGACGGCCGCGCCGTCTGCCTGCTGCCGCGCGGCACCGATGCCGGCCGGGCGCTGGGCCTCGACGGGCGCACCTTCCGGCTGCGCCTGGGCCAGCCGGTGCGCTTTCATCTGGCCTCGCTGCGCGGCGAGGCGGGATCGCCGCCCGAGCCCGGCGCGCTGCTCGACCTAGACCCGGAGGCGCTCCACCCGCTGCCGCCGGTGGCCACCGTGATCGAGGCGGGCGAGGGCAGCAGCGCGCGCGGCGTCTCGGTCACCGTGCGGCTGGAGGCGCAGCTCAGCGAGATCGGCGTGCTGGCGCTGCAGGCGGTGGCGGTCGATGACACGCATCGGCGCTGGGCGCTGGACTTCCAGCTGCGCGCCAGCGGCCCGGCCGACGCGGTGCAGCCGGCGCAGGCGCTGACCGACGCGCAGATCGCGCCGCGCCTGCCCGAGGCGATCGCGGCGATCGAGCGGCTGTTCGGCGCCCGCGTGGGCGAGTCCCGCCCGGCGCCGAAGGAGATCAAGCAGCTGCGCCAGACGCTGGAAAGTCTGCTCGGACCGCGCGAGGGCTGGGCGCGGCCGCTGGCCCGGCGCCTGTTCGACGTGCTGTGGCAGCGCGCGCGGTGCCGGCGCCGCTCGGCCGACCATGAGCGGGTCTGGTTGAATCTGGCCGGCTGGTGCCTGCGCCCCGGTTTTGGCGATCCACTCGACGGCTGGCGCCTGGGCCAGCTCTGGACGATCTTCGAGGCGGGCGTCGAGCACCGCGATGCCCAGGTGGCGATCCAGTGGTGGACGCTGTGGCGCCGGGTGGCCGGCGGCCTGGACGAGGCGGCGCAGCTGCGCCTGCTCGACGACTTCGGCTACAACCTGCAGGCGGCCGAGCACCCCGGCGCGCCGCTGCCTCCGAAGCCCCCCGGTCTGGTCCAGGGCGGACACGACGACATGGTGCGTCTGGGCGCGACGCTGGAGCGCATTCCGCCCGAGCACAAGGCGGAGGTCGGCGACTGGCTGCTGGCGCCGCTGCAGGGCGAGAAGGTGGCCAACGCCTCGCCCGAGCGTGATGCGCTGCGGTTGTGGGCGCTGGGGCGCCTCGGCGCACGCCAGCCTTTCCACGGCAGCGTGCACGGCGTCGTGCCGGCCGAGGTGGCGGCGCGTTGGGTCGATGCGCTGCTGGCGCTGGACTGGCGCCGCCAGCGCATGGCCGCCTTCGCGGCGGCGCAGCTCGCGCGCCTGACCGGTGACCGGGTGCGCGATCTCGATCCGGACCGGCGCGCGCAGGTGCTGGACCGCCTGGCGGCATCGGGCGCGGCACCGAGCTGGTACCGGATGGTCTGCGAGGTGATCCAGCTCGACGCCGCCGACGAGCAGGCGCTGTTCGGCGAGTCGCTGCCGCCGGGGCTGGTGCTGGTGGACTGACTAGAATGCCCCTTTCCGCTTCCTGACTTCCCGTCCCGCGCCCGCCATGAACGACCGCCTTGCCGTCCTGCCCCAGTACCTCCTGCCCAAGCAGGCGCTGACCGAGCTGGCCGGCCGGCAGGCGAACCGGGCGGCCGGCGCGCGCACCACCGCGGTGATCCGCTGGTTCATCCGCCGCTACGGCGTCGACATGGCCGAGGCGCTGAACCCGGACCCGGCCGCCTACGCCACCTTCAACGACTTCTTCACCCGCGCGCTCAAGCCGGGCGCGCGGCCGCTGGCCCCGGCCGAGCTGATCTGTCCGGTCGACGGCGCGATCAGCCAGTTCGGCCCGATCGAGCGCGACCAGGTCTTCCAGGCCAAGGGCCACCGCTACTCGACCACTGCGCTGGTCGGTGGCGACGCGCAGCTGGCGGCCAGGTTCGACGACGGCCTGTTCGCGACGCTGTACCTGAGCCCGCGCGACTACCACCGCATCCACATGCCCTGCACCGGCCGGCTGCTGCGCATGATCCATGTGCCGGGCGAGCTGTTCTCGGTCAACCCGACGACGGCGCGCGGCGTGCCGGGTCTGTTCGCGCGCAACGAGCGGGTGGTCTGCGTCTTCGACCGCGGCGACGGCCTGGGCGAGTTCGTGCTGGTGCTGGTGGGGGCGACCATCGTCGGCAGCATGGCCACTGTCTGGCACGGCATCGTCAACCCGCCGCGCTCGGGCGTGCTGCGCGACTGGCGCTACGACGCGCCGGGCCAGGCGCCGATCCTGCTGAAGCAGGGCGAGGAGATGGGCCGCTTCCTGCTGGGCTCGACCGTGGTGATGCTGTTCCCGAAGGCGGACGCCGGCCAGGCGCCGCTGCGCTTCAACCCCGACTGGCGCCCGACCCGGGCGATCCGCCTGGGCGAGGCAATGGCCGCGCGCTGATCCGTTTGTCAGGCCTGCGCGCCGGTCCGGGGCCTTGCCGGCTCAATCCGGGCGGGCCATGGTCGACAAAAGGGGACGATGAATGCAGTCACCTACCTCGATATCGGCTGGCATCCCGGCACCGTGCTCCTGTCGGTGCTGGTGGCGACCTTCGCATCCTATGTCTCGCTCGAACTCTCGCGTCGGGTGCGCGATCTCGACGGCGCGGTCGCTCACGCCTGGTGGCTGGGGGGCTCGCTCACCATGGGGACCGGCGTCTGGTCGATGCACTTTGTCGGCATGCTGGCCTTCGATGCCCCGCTGCCCTTGGGCTATCGGCATGACCTGACTGCACTGTCGTGGCTGGCCGCCCTGGTGGCCGCCGGCATGGCGATGGCCGTGGCCGCCCATCGGAAGGTGGACCGGCGGCTGCATCTGGTGGCCTCTCTGGGGATGACCGTCGGCATCGTCTCGATGCATTACCTCGGCATGGCGGCGATCGACCTGCAGCCGGGCATCGACTGGGACTGGCCGCTGGTGGGGGCTTCGGTCCTGATCGCGCTGATCGCCTCGGCGGCGGCGTTGGCGCTGTTCCTGCGGCTGCGCGTGCTGCGTGGACGGGAGCGCCTTCAGGCGCAGGTCCGCTCCGCGCTGGTGATGGCTGCAGCGATCTGCGGCATGCATTACACCGCGATGGCGGCCGCACGGCTGCCCGAAGGGGTGATCTGCCTGAGCGCGAATGCCCTGAGCGGCCACGGCCTGCTGGTCGTGGTGCTGCTGTTCACGGCGCTGATCCTGTGTGCTGCGCTGGGCACCGCGGTCTTCGATGCTCGGCTCCAGCGCCGCGAACGCCGGATGTCGCGCTCCCTGGCCGAGGCGAATGCCGAGCTGCAGAGTGCCAACGAGGAGCTGCGTCGCCGCACGCTGACCGATCCGCTGACCGGCCTGGCCAATCGCCTCGGCCTGGAGGAGCGCCTGGCCGGCCTGCCAGGCGAGGGGGAGGGCGAGGTCGGGTCGGCGGCGCTGATCTTCATTGATCTTGACGGCTTCAAGGCGATCAACGATTCGCTCGGCCATGCGGCGGGCGATCGCCTGCTGGGCAAGACGGCGCGGCGCATCCGTCGGCGGCTGCGGCCGGTGGACACGGCGGTGCGTCTCGGGGGCGACGAGTTCGTGCTGCTGCTCGAAGGTGCGCAGTCCGAGGCGCGCGCGATGCACATCGCCCGCCAGCTGCTGATCGATCTGCAGCATCCCTTCTCGCTGCCGGAGCAGCAGGTCACCCTGTCGTGCTCGATCGGGCTGGCCTTCGCGCCCCGGCATGGCGCCGGCGACGCGCTGCTGGGCTGTGCCGATGCGGCCATGTATGCCGCCAAGCGCAGCGGTGGCAGCTGTGCGCTGTGCTATGACGCGCACATGGCCTCGGTCGATTCCGCCGATCAGCTGCAGCTTCAGCAGGACCTGCGCGATGCGCTGCAGCACGATCAGCTGGCGCTGCATTTCCAGCCCAAGGTGGCGGCTTCGGGCGGCGCCTTGCACGGCGTGGAGGCGCTGCTGCGCTGGCGCCATCCCGAGCGCGGTCTGATCAGCCCTGCGGTCTTCATTCCGGTGGCCGAACGCTTCGGCCTGATCGGGCGCATCGGCGACTGGGTCATCGAGCAGGCCTGCGAGCAGCTGGCGCGCTGGCAGGCGCAGGGCCTGGTCTGCCGGGTGGCGATCAATCTGTCAGCGCATCAGCTGCGCCAGCCCGATCTGGCCCGGCGCATCCTGGCGACGCTCGAGCAGCACGGCCTCGACCCTGCGCTGCTGGTCTGCGAGCTGACCGAGACGGCGATGATGGAGTCGATCAAGGACGGCTGCAGCGTGCTCGACGAGCTGGATGCGGCCGGGGTGTGGGTGTCGATCGATGATTTCGGCACCGGCTATTCGAGTCTGTCCTACCTGAGGCGTCTGCCGGTCTCGCAGCTGAAGATCGACCGCAGCATGGTGATCGGGATCGATGTCGATCGCCAGGCCCGTGCGGTGCTGGAGGCGGTGGTGCAGCTGGCCCATGCCCTCGACATGGAGGTGGTCGCCGAAGGGGTCGAGACCGAGGCGCAGCGCCAGGTACTGGCGCAGTCCGGCTGCGATGTGCTGCAGGGCTATCTGTTCGCCCGGCCGATGGCTGCCGAGGCACTGCAGGACTGGGTGCGAGCGCGCTCAGCGACCGCGTCGGTGCCGCCGCTGTCGGCGTCGTCCGACAGCGCGACAGCACTGCGGACGGTGGCGCCGGCCTGAGCAGCCCTGCAGCATGGGGCATCCGTCGATGCGCTCCCAGCGCCGCCCGCCATGTACAACCGCCGAATCCTGCAGCAGAAGACCTTCCTGATCCTGCTGGCTCTGGCCAGCATCGCCTTCGCGCTGGTGCTGCTGCCGCTGTGGGTGCCCGTCTTCTGGGGGACGGTGCTGGCGATGATGGCCGCGCCGATGTGTCGACAGCTGATGCAGCGCGTGGCCTGGCTTCACGAACGCCGTGGCACTGCTGCTGCGCTGACGGTGCTGTTGGTCCTGCTGGGTGGCATCGTCCCTGTGGTGTTGTTCGTGCTGGCGCTCTCGACCGAGGTGCTGGCCCTCTACCAGCAGCATGCCAGCGAGCCTCGGCAGCTGGCTGGCTACATCGACATGCTGCTCGGCCGGCTGCCGCCGGCCCTGACGGGGATGTTGCAGCAGTTCGGTCTGGCCGATGCTGCCGCGCTGCGCGATCGGCTCCTGGCGGGGTTGGCCCGTGGCAGCCAGGCCATGGCCGCCCAGGTGCTGGCCCTGGGTCAGAACCTGTTCGCATCCCTGCTGTCGCTGGCACTCACGCTCTATCTGATGTTCTTCATGCTGCGCGATGGTGCGCATCTCAGCCGGCGCGTGCGTCAGGCCCTGCCGCTGGCGGCCGAGCACAAGTCGAGGCTGATCGGAAAATTTGCCACGGTCGTCAAGGCCACGGTCAGGGGCAGCATCGTGGTCGCGCTGGTCCAGGGGCTGCTGGGCGGTCTGGCCTTCATGGTGCTGGGCCTGCGGGCACCGCTGCTGTGGGGGGCGCTGATGGCGCTGCTGTCACTGCTGCCGGCGGTGGGCGCGGGTCTGGTCTGGGTGCCCGCGGTGCTGTGGCTGGCAGCGGATGGCCGCATCGAGGCGGCTGCCGCGCTGGTGGTCTGGGGCGTGCTGGTGATTGGGCTGGCCGACAACCTGCTGCGCCCGCTCCTGGTCGGCAAGGACACCCGGCTGCCCGACTACCTGGTGCTGGTTTCCACGCTGGGTGGGCTGTCGCTGTTCGGGGTGCACGGCATCGTGCTGGGGCCTGCGATCGCTGCCCTGTTCATCGCAGCCTGGGATCTGCTGGCCGCCGACACGGTCGGCCCGGACGATCACATCGTGACCAGCACCAGGGCCAGCAGCCCGACGACCGCCACGCCGAGGCCGGCCAGCGCGACATGGACGATCTTCAGCCGCGACTGACCCGCGTCGCGCTGGGTCGACATGTCGTCGCGCAGCCGGCCCAGCCGCGCATCGATGTCGCGCGATTGCATGTCGAGCAGCTCGCGCTGCTTGGCAATGGCGGCTTCCATCTGCTCCAGATCCGCCTTGCGCGCACTGATCTCGCGGTCGATCGCGAAGGCGATCTCGGCAACATCCGCGGCGGTCTTCTGCTGGTCGGTCTGGTGCTGCGCGAACTTGGTGTCGACATAGCGCGCCAGTGAGCGGCGCGTGTTGCCCAGCTCGGTCATCACGCCATCGTTGCGCTCGCCCAGCGCAGTGAGCTGATCGCCCAGCGCGCTGACCTTGCCGGTCAGCGTGGCGATCTGTTCGGTCATCTGCGTCTTCAGCCGTGCAGCTTCCTCGCCGGACTGCAGCAGTCGGGCGTCGACGCTGGCCGCGCCAGAGGCCAAGGCCTCCTCGACCTGGCGCATCAGGGTCTCGCGCAGGCCCTGGATTTCCTTGTTCAGTGCGACCACGCGGCGGTGACCGTCCTGGCTCTGCTCGCGCAGCTGGTAGTAGTCGTTGACCAGATGCTCCAGGCCGGCCTGCTGCTCGGCCAAGGTGTCCTGATGCTTGAGCAGCTCCTGGGTGTTCAGGTCAAGGCGCACCGTCTGCTCGCCGACCTTGCGGGCAATGATCGCCAGCGTATCGTCGAAGGCGGATCCCATCGGCAGGTCGGGCTTGCGGGTCGAGGGAGAGATGTGGTGGATCCGCTCGTTCATCGCAGCATGTCCTCGGTTGGCAGTCATGTGTTGTTGTGATGTCGTGTGCGCGTGTCGGCGCCTGTCGTCACGGCCGATTCTGTTCGCGCGCCTCAGGCTCGATCGCTGGATATGGCCGCACTTTTCGCACTTCGAATCCGCACAAATCGCACAGGGAGCACGCATCCTGCCGACGCGGGCCGCACCCACGGTGCCTGAGCCCGTCATCGTTCGCGGTGGTGGCTACACCTTCGTGCAGCTGTTCACAAGCGGGTCTGTCCCCGTTCAAGGCAGGGGTTTGCAGACCGATGAGCAGGTTCTCATTCCCGACCCGAGGAGGTCCGCCCATGAATGCTGTCGTCACGTCCCGCACCGATCGCTTCGTCCAGCAAGCCTGTGCGCTTCCGGCCATGCCTGAGGTGGCCAGCAAGCTGCTGCGGTCCTTCGACCGCGATGACCTGTCGCTGCACGAGCTGGCCCAGCTGATCGGCCGTGACCAGACGCTGTCGGCGCGGGTGCTGCGGCTGGCAAACTCGGCCCGCTACAGTCCGTCGCGCTCGGTGACCTCGCTCAACGATGCGGCGATGACGCTGGGCACGCGCACGCTGCGCGATCTGGCGCTCTCGGCCTGCATGGTCGGCATGTTCCCGTCGATTCCGGGCTTCGATCGCCTGGCTTTCTGGCGGACCACGCTGGCCACTGCCGCCTACGCTCAGCCGCTGGCGCGTTTCCTGGACGAGGACGAGGATGCGGCCTACCTGGGCGGCCTGATGCTGCGCACCGGCCAGCTGCTGATGATGATGGTCGACCCCGACATGACGCAGCGCATCGGCCGGCTGTCGCTGGAGATCGACAGCCGCATCAGCTTCGAGAACTCGCTGCTGGGCTGCTCGCATCCGGAAATCACCGCCGAGCTGGCGCGCCACTGGCGCTTCCCCAACACGCTGGTGATCGCCTTCGGTGCGGCCTCGCACCCGATGGAGATCCGGCCGTTCTCGCGCATGGGGGCTGCGCTGCGCCTGGCCGGCGTCATCGCCGAGGCCCGTGAGCGCGAGATCGATCCGATCGAGGCGATGCAGTCCACCCATCCGGACCTGGTCCAGCATCTGAAGCTGGATCTGGAGTGGCTGACGGCGCATCTGCCGGATCACCGCCTCGCGGTGGCTTCGGTCGATGATCTGATGCATTGAGCCCTTGACCCCGGACAAGCTCCGGGGATGTTCGGATCGGCACCATTGGGTCCCCCCGATTGCCTGTGCCGAAACCCGACATGAATCCGAATGAACCTGCCGAGCGCGTCGACGTGCTGATTGCCGGTGCTGGCCCCGCCGGGCTGTCGACTGCGCTGGCGCTGGCGCCGTTGGGCCTGCGCATCGCGTTGGCCGATCCGCAGGACGCGGCGCAGTTGGCTGATCCACCTCCCGACGGCCGCGAGCTGGCGCTGACGCATCGCACCGAGGCGCTGCTGCGCCAGTGGGGCCTGTGGGAGCGGCTGCCTGAGCGGGCGCGTGCACCGCTGCAGACGGCCTCGGTCAGCACCGGCGGCGCGCAGGCCGCGCTGCGGCTCGACGCCTCGCATGCGCATGTCGGCCTGCCGCTGCTGCCCGCCTTGCCGCGACCGGGCTGGCTGCCGCAGGCGCTGCCCTGGCTGCCCGATCTGGCCGCGCGTGCGCTGGGCGATGCGGCCCAGATGCCGATCGACGCCGGCACGCACCTGGGCACGCTGGTGTCGCAGAACGCACTGCGCCGGGTGCTGTGGGAGGGCTGCATGGCGCTGCCGGGTGTTCAGGTGCTGGCTGCCCATCATCTGGCGGCGATGCAGCGCGATGACGACGGCGTGACGGTGCGACTGGTCGGCCCGCAGGGCCAGGCCCGGGTGCTGCGCGCCTCGTTGCTGGTGGCCGCCGACGGACGGCTGTCAGCGGTGCGTCGCATGGCCGGGCTGGTCGCCGACCTGCACGACTTCGGCCGCAGTGCCATCGTCTGCCGTCTGCGCCATGAGCAGCCCCATCAGCAGGTTGCACATGAGGCCTTCCACCATGGTCACACGCTGGCGGTGCTGCCGCTGGCCGATGCGGGTGATGTCGATGATGCTGCTGGCGAAGAGGCCACCAGGCCGCGCCATTGCTCATCCTTCGTCGTGACCGCGCCGAGCGAACTGGCGCAGCGCTGGATGACGCTGCCGGCAGCCGACTACGCCGCCACCGTCGAGCCCTGGCTGGACGGTCAGCTCGGCCGCATCCGGCCCGGTCCCGGCGAGGAGTCACGCCGGCATCTGTATCCGCTGGTGGCGACCTGGGCGCCGCGGCTGGTGTCGCAGCGCGTCGCGCTGGTGGGCGACGCTGCCGTCGGCATGCATCCGGTGACTGCGCATGGTTTCAACCTGGGGCTCTACAGCGCCGAGACGCTGGCGCGCCAGATCGCGCGCCGGGCTCGCGGCGGCCGGGTCGATCCGGCCGACCCGCGTGCGCTCGAGGCCTATGACCGCGAGCACCGCCACACCGCGCGCTGGATCTTCCGTGGCACCAACGCCATCGTGCGCCTGTTCACCGACGACCGCCCAGCCGCGCGGCTGGCCCGCCAGGCCACGCTGCACCTGGCCGAGCACCTGCCGCCGGTCAAGGCGCTGATCGTGCGGCAGCTGGTGGATGCCTGAAAGGCGAGACCTGAAACGAAAAATTCACGGTTCGGATGCAGTCACGCGGGGGCTGAGGGTTCGCGCCGGATTCACACGCTGTCTGCCAGGGCCATTTCCTTGGGCTTGTCGTCCTTGGAGGCTGGGGCCTTGACACCGACCGTGGCGAAGATGTCGGGCATCAGGCCGCCGACCTTGCTGCCCGTCTCGATCTGGTTGGTCAGGCTCGACACCGCATCCTTGACGTTGCCCAGCTTGCCCAGCAGCGCCGGATTGGCGCTCATGCCCGAGATCAGTCCCTTGGACTGGTCGATCAGCGCCTTGTCCTGAAGGAGTGCCAGCGAGAAGTTGAAGGCGGCTGCGCCGAGCTGCTTGCGCTGCGCACTGTCGAGCTTGTTGATTCGGTTCTTGATGTCTGCTTTGCCGCTTTCAGCGGCAATCATCGCTGTCGCCTCCTTCTGGATTTCCAACTTCTGTGCATTGACCTCGGCAGGGTCAGTGCTCTTCTCTGCGGCTTGCATCTTCGCATCGAACTTGGCTGCCTCTTCCTTTGACGACAGCGCGCCCAGGAGCAGCTTGAGCGAGTTGCTCATCAGCTTTTCCGCGTTGGCAGCTGCCTTCAGGAAACCTTCGGGGTCGACAGAGGCTGAGCCTGCGGCCGGCTTGGCGACATTCACCAGGTCGCCGATGCCGAAGGCCTGTGCCGCCGGCGTGCAGAGCAGCGCCGAGGTGGCGAGCAGGGTGGAGGCCAGGGAGAGACGGAGAGGGAAATGACGATGCATGATGGTTTCTGTCTTCGGGTGGATGGTGGATGAAACGGGTCTATGCGTGGCGTGTCATGGCGCCAGCTGCAGGCTGGCGGCCGATTTCTGCAGGGCCTGGGCGGCCTCGTCGATGACGTCCGCCTCGATCAGCCGGGCCTGCTGGTCCGGCAAGGTGGTGGCGTAGAAGCCCGAACTGCGGAAACTCATCTTCACGGCCGGGCTGGACACGGACTTCCCCTCGATGCGGGCATCGAGCTGGTAGTTGGCCTGCATCTGGAAGTCGCAGACGTTGCCGTTGCACTGGGCCTGCTCGGGGCGCGTCACCCGGTCGAGTGTCTTGACGCACATCTCGATCTGGCGCGGCATCTTCCAGGCGATCGCACTGGCGAAGTTGGTGGCGGGCCCCACCAGCGCATCGACCGACCGGGTGATGACCGGCATGTAGAACATGCCTGGCATCTGGCTGCCCAGCGCATGCGTGGCCAGCGCGATCAGCGAGGGCGTCTTCATGTTGCCGCGGTGCTCCGGCTCGCCTGGGCACAGGCTGAAGCGGGCGGCCGACTTCGGTGCGGTGCCGATGCGCTGGATCTCGAACTGCTGGCCGGCGGCCAACGGCTGCTCAGGCGAGCGCAGCGGCAGGCCGGCCAGCAGCGGCGGACGGGCCATCTCGACGCTGTTGTCGATCTGTGCTTCCGCCACCGGGAGCCATGTGTTCTGCGGCCGGCCGTCGATGCTCAGGCGAACCTGGGCCGGTGCCAGGATCACGCCTTTCTGCTGAGGTGCCTGTGCCTTGCCTCGGGTGTCCACGGCCACGCCACCGTCGCCTTGCACGACCGGCAGACGTTCCGCCTTGGGTTCGGTCAGCGTTGCGAAGCGCTCGGCCAGCCTGACCAGCGCGTTCTTGGTGCTGACCTCGCGACGCTCGCTCAGGCCCGGGCCGATGCCGTGCGAGACGGCATCGTCGATCGTGTCCTTGCCATCGACCGAGAACACCACACGGCCCTGCGTGTCGATCAGCTCGGCGAAGGCCAGCGTCTCGTAGTGGCGCTGCACCTGATAGTCGAGGTTGGTGCGGGCCTCATAGGTGATCGGCTCGGCCAGCGTCAGGCGGATGACGTACTCGGGCGGACGACGGCGTGCGCTGTCCTCCCGCGCCAGCGCAGCCTGCTGGGTGACGGTGGTCAGCAGGTTCGAGAACCCTGGGCTGACCAGCACGATGCTCAGCGGGGCCTTGTCGCCGACCAGCTCGGAGAACAGCTGCGCGACGTGCTCCTTGCGATAGCCCTGCGGCACCGATTCGACATAGACCACGGTGCGCGGCCGTACCTTGCCGTCGGCGCCGTGTGCGAGGTACTTCTGGAACGTGGCCCCGGGCTGCACCTGATCGGCGAGCACGCGCTGCGCCACGGCATGGTCCGCGCTGGCGTACATCACCTCGATCAGCTGGCCACTGGCGTCGGAGAGCTGGTCACCGACCTGGATGCCGCGTCGGTAGCCGGTGTCGAGCACCAGCAGCGAGCCGCTCTGGTCGGTGATGCGCACGTCGATCGTGCTGGGGCGAAACTCGGTGCCTGCGCGCTTGACCAGCTGCTCGATCACCGAGCGCAGCGAGCGCTCGAACTGGCGCCGTGTCGCCCCAGACACCTCGCCTGCGCCTGCCACCACTTCCTGGCTGACGGCTGTCTCCGACAGCGTCTTCAGGATTTCGCCGGTGCGCACGTTGGTGAAGTACAGGCTGGCGGTGACTGTCGCGAGAACGTCGCGGTTGCCGATGCCCTTGTCGACCGCGTAGCTGGTGGCGCGGCTGACCTGCAGCGAGGCGACGAAGGTGCGACCCGCGGTGTTGCGGTCGAGCGCACCGACCCGCTCGCCG
>JBJOPV010000055.1:0-17977 GCA_046050625.1 Pseudomonadota bacterium | reverse complement strand
GCAGGTCCGGGTGGTTGGAGACGATGCCCACCGGCTGCATCGGCAGCTCGCCGCGCTTCCAGCCCGCCAGCAGCTCGACCAGGCAGTGGTCGAGCCTGGAGACCATCAGCAGCACCCGTGGCTGCACCGCCAGGTCATGCACCTGCCATTGCAGGGCCTGGATCGACGGGGCGATCCGGTCCAGATCGGCGCTCAGGCGCGGCAGCACGTCGGCCTGCGGATCCGGGCAGCGGAACATCGCCCGCACGAAGAAGCGCTCGCTCGGCCGGTCGTCGTGGACCGCGAACTCCTCGACGTAGCCGCCGTGGCGCTCGATCAGGGCCGCGATGGCGGCGACTTGGCCGGCCGCGCTGCGGCACACCGCCTTCAGGACATGGCGACCGGTGGGTCGTGGGGTCAGGGTCATGGGGGCTCCTGGCATCTTGGACAGAGGGCACTGTCGGCGAGGATGCCGGCCCCCACTTTGCCGGACGCGGCATCAGGTTGACCGTTTGCGCTGCGCCGTCCGTGCGGCGTGGTCGGCCGAGCGCGGCAAGCCGGGGCATGCCCGACGCTTCTGCGGGTTCATGAATGACTTTTTGTCATGCAAAACATGACAGAAAGTGCGATTGAGCTGCCAGTTATCTGAAACATATGATGACTTCAGGTTATTTGACGGAACCCTCCGATGTCTGCATCCACGCCTGAATCCATCGCTTCGCTGCTGGCCGCGCGCCGCGCGGGGCATTCGCTGCCGGCCGGTCTCTACACCCGGCAGGATGTCTTCGACGCCGACATGAAGGTCTTCTTCGGCCATCACTGGATCTGCGTGGGCCTGGAATGCGAGATCCAGGAGCCCGGCGACGTGCAGGTGCTCGACGTGGGCAACGCCAGCATCCTCCTGATGCGCGACGACGACCTGCAGGTGCGCGCCTTCCACAACGTCTGCCGCCACCGCGGGGCGCGCCTCATGAAGGCCGGCCCGGCGATCGTGTCCAAGGTGGTGTGCCCCTATCACCAGTGGACCTACGAGACCTCGGGCGAGCTCATCCACGCGCCGCACATGGGCCAGGGCTTCGACAAGTCGTGCAAGAGCCTGAAGTCGATCGCGGTGCGCTCGGTGGGCGGGCTGCTGTATGTCTGCCTGTCCGACGACCCGCCGGCCGACATCGCCTTCCTGCAGGACGTGATGGAGGAGCGCCTGGCGCCCTACGGCATCCGCGACGCCAAGGTGGCGCACCAGACCGACGTGATCGAGCAGGGCAACTGGAAGCTCACGATGGAGAACAACCGCGAGTGCTACCACTGCGCGGGCAACCACCCGGAGCTGTGCGTCTCCTTCATCGATCTGGACTTCGGCTTCGACCCGGCCTCGCTCTCGCCGGAAGACCGCGTCCGCGCCGAGCGCCATGTCGCCGAGCATGCCGAGCGCGAGCGCCGCTGGGAGGCCGAGGGCTTCACGTCCCGGCGGGTGGAGCGCGTCACCGCCGACTGCGTGACCAACTTCCGCACCCAGCGCCTGGCCATGGCCCACGCGGGCGAGTCGCAGACGCCCGACGCCACCGCCGCCTGCGCCCGGTTCATGGGCACGATGACCCGCAACGACCTGGGCGACACCCACCTCTGGGGCCACAACAGCTGGAACCACTTCATGGGCGACCATGTGGTGACCGCGATGGTGATCCCGCTGGGGCCGGACCGCACCCTGGTGCGCACCAAGTGGCTGGTGAACAAGGACGCCGTCGAGGGCGTGGACTACGACCTGCACAAGCTGACCAGCGTCTGGATCGCCACCACCGACCAGGACGCCGATCTGGTCAGGATCTCGCACGCCGGCGTGCAGAGCCCGGCCTACGAGCCGGGTCCGTATTCCCCGTTCACCGAGTCCGAGCTGGAGCACTTCGCCAGCTGGTACGTCAAGCGGATGCAGGTCCATGGCTGCTGAACCGACCCCGCACGGCCTGGGCCTGGGCCTGGGCCGGAATCTCGGGCGCGCCTGGTCGGCCGAGGACGACCAGGACCTGGTGTGCATCGACGTGCGCCAGGAGACGCACGATGTGCGCACCTTCACCTTCCGGGCGCTGGAGGACCGCCATTTCGTCTTCCGTCCGGGCCAGCATTTCCGCTTCGAGATCGACCTCGGCGGCGAGGTGCTGAGCCGCTGCTACAGCATGTCGTCGTCGGCGCTGGCGCCGCGCACCGTCTCGGTCACCGTCAAGCGGGTCGAGGGCGGCCGGGTCTCGAACTGGCTGCATGATCACCTGACCCCAGGCCAGCGCCTGCGCGCCTTCGGGCCCTCGGGCGACTTCACGCTGCCGGCCGAGGACGAGCATGAGCCCCTGCTGATGCTCTCCGGCGGCTCCGGCATCACGCCGCTGATGTCGATGCTGCGCACGCTGGGCGACGCGCGCCGGCATCCCGACCTGATCTTCCTGCACGCCGGCCGCACGCCCGACGACCTGATCTTCCGCGACGAGCTGCTGTTTCGCGCCCGCATGACGCCGCAGCTGAAGGTGGTGTTCCTGCCGGAGCGGCCTGCGGCGGTCGTCGGCCATGCGGGCATCACCGGGCGGATCTCGTCGGGCCTGCTGCAGGCGCTCGTGCCTGATCTGGCGCGCCGGCGGGTGCTGTGCTGCGGGCCGGCGCCGTTCATGGCGGCCGCGCGCGCACTGTGCACCGCGCTGGGCGTGCCGGCCGAGTGCTATGCCGAGGAGAGCTTCACCGGCGAGGCGCCCGCGCCCGAGGTGCCCCAGGCGCCCGGCGCTGCCCCGACGGCGGCGGACGCAGCCGTCTTCCTGCTCACCTTTGCCCGGCAGGCCCGCGAGGTCGAGGCCCGCGCCGACCAGACGGTGCTGGCGGCCGCGCGCCAGGCCGGCGTGAGCCTGCCCTCGTCCTGCGGCAACGGCCTGTGCGGCACCTGCAAGACCCGGCTGGTGTCCGGCCAGGTCGACATGCAGCACATCGGCGGCATCCGCCAGCGCGAGGTCCAGGCCGGCTTCTTCCTGCCGTGCTGCTCGCGGCCCCGCTCCGACCTGGTGATCGAGCGATGAGGTGCGGCGCATGACGACCGCTCCGCAAGCAGTGCCTACTTGCTGAGGTTCCCCGCCAGCCACTCGACGAACACGTCGCGCAAGGGATGCAGCGTGCGGCGCATCGGCACCAGCACGTTGTAGCGGCCCTCGGCCTCGACCTCCAGATCGCCCAGGCGCACCAGCGAGCCGTCGTCCAGATGGCCCTGCACCAGCAGGCCCCAGCCCAGCGCCAGGCCCTGGCCGGCGCGGGCCGCCTGCAGCGCCTCGCTGAAGTGGCGCACGCTCAGCGAGGGCCGCACCTGCCGCGAGGCGATGCGCGCGCGCCGGAACCAGTCGGACCACTGGTACCAGCTGCGGTCGGGCACCTCGTGCTCGATCAGCTCGTGGCGGCCCTGGCCGAAGGGGTCGACCGGATCGAGCCGGCGCGCGTAGTCCGGCGAGCACACCGGAAAGACCCGGTCCGCCCGCGAGGCCACCACCAGGCCGTCGTCGAAGGGCGGCACGCCGAAGCGCACCGCCACGTCCACCTCGCCCTGGGCCAGCGCGATGCGCGAGTCCTGCGAGACGACGCGGATCTGGGCGGACGGATAGCGCTCGCGGAACTCGGCGATGCGCGGCAGCAGCCAGAAGCTGGAGAAGGCCAGCGTCGCGCCGACGGTGACGGTGTCTTGGCGCCGGCTGGAGCGCACCGCCTCGACGCTGTCGGCGATGCTGGCGAAGCTGATCGCCAGCGAGGAGGCCAGCAGCTGGCAGGCCGGCGTCGGCTCGACCGCGCGGTGGCGGCGCACGAACAGCGCCGTGCCGAGCTGCTGCTCCAGCGCGGCGATCTGCCGGCTGACGGCCGCCTGCGTGACGCCCAGCTCCACCGCCGCCGCGGTGAAGCCCCGGTGGCGCACCGCCGCCTCCAGCACCAGCAGCGCATTGAGCGAGGGAAGCGGCTTGCGCAGGGTCATGGGCATGGATTGTGCCGCACGCCCCTGAGCGCCTCATTCATGGTCGGGATGCCTGCCCGGCTGACGGCGCCACAACCCCACCAGCGTCAGCACGAACCAGAAGCACTGCGACAGCACCGAGGCCAGGTTGAAGTCCTGGCTGAGCGAGATCAGCATCAGCACCGGCCCGATCAGGTTCAGGCCGATGACCAGATCGCTGCGCGGCGAATGCCGCAGCACCTGGACGACGAAATGCGCCACGACAAACGTCGCCACGCCGGTCAGGCCGATGAGGTCGGTCAGGGTCATGTCGTCGCCGTGCTGCGGGTCGAGGTCAGAACGCGTGGGCCAGCCCGGCGCCGTACAGGTTGCCGGAGGTGCTGCCGAAGGTCTTGCGCGCCGCGTCCAGGTAGACCGAGGTGCGCTTGGACAGCGCGTGCGAGGCCCCGGCGCCGAGGACCCGCACGGCGCGGGTGCCGTCCACGCGGGTCTGGCCCCAGCCGGCCTTCAGCGTGGTGGCGCCCAGCGCGTACTCCAGCCCGGCGGTGAGCGAGCGCGCCGTCGAGCTGCCGGCCTCGCTGACGTTCCAGGCCGCCATCACCGCCACCGGCGCGATGTTGACCCGCACGCCGACCATGCTGTCGGTGTCCTCGGCGCTGTTGCGGCTGCGCGCGAGCATCACCGCCACCCGGTCCGAGTTGTAGTTCAGCGTCGCCCCCAGCGCCCGGGCCCGGTCGGTGGCGGCCTTCTCCGGCGAGGCGCTCAGGTGCACCGAGAAGCCCGCCATCGAGGGCGAGTCGTAGAACACGCCGTTGTTCAGGCGACCGTATTCGGCCGAGCCGCCGTTGCCGCGCGGGTCCGAGGCGTAGTTGTAGTGCCAGGTGTCCCAGGCCGGCGAGGCCACGCGGTCGAAGTTGCCCCAGGGATCGAACTGCCAGTCCTGGCTGTTGACCGCATCGAGCCGGCGGCCCACCTGCACCGCGCCGAAGGCGCCCTTCAGCCCGACGGTGGACTCGCCATGCCAGAAGGGCTTGCTGGCCGACTCCAGCGAACCCTCGTCCGGGTTGAAGCGGTGGCTGAGCTTGAAGGTGGCCTTCAGCCCGCCGCCCAGGTCCTCGCTGCCGCTGAAGGCGATGTTGCTGCGCTGGATGGAGCCGACCTTCCAGCGGTCGGCGCCGAGGCTGGCCGACTGGTGGATGACGCCGATGTCGATCAGGCCGGACACGGTCACGTTCGACTGCGCCTGGGCCGGTGCCGCGCAGCAGGCGGCGGCCAGCGCGACCAGGCCCGGCAGGCCCAGGGTCACGGCAGAGGGGTGCTTCGTTTTCTTGCTCATGGCTTGTCTCCTTCTTGGGGCGGGGGAAAAGGCGTGACCGGAACCGCTCCGATCAGCCGTAGACCGGGAAATCACGCACCAGCGTGCCGACGCGGGCCCGCACCTCGGCCAAGGTGGCGGCGTCGTCCGGGCGGTCGAGCAGGTCGGCGATGAGGTGGCCGACCTGGCGGGCCTGCGCGTCCTTGAAGCCGCGGGTGGTCATGGCGGGCGAGCCCAGGCGGATGCCGCTGGTGACCATCGGCTTCTCGGGGTCGTTGGGGATGGCGTTCTTGTTGACCGTCAGATGCGCCTGGCCCAGCAGCGCCTCGGCGGCCTTGCCGGTCAGGCCCTTGCTGCGCAGGTCCACCAGCATCAGGTGGCTCTGGGTGCGGCCCGAGACGATGCGCAGGCCGCGCTCGATCAGCGTGTCGGCCAGCGCGGCGGCGTTGGCCAGCACCTGCTGCTGGTACTGGCGGAACTCCGGCTCCAGCGCCTCCTTGAAGGCCACCGCCTTGGCGGCGATGACATGCATCAGCGGGCCGCCCTGCAGGCCGGGGAAGACGGCGCTGTTGATCGCCTTCTCATGCTCCGGCCGGCACAGGATGATGCCCCCGCGCGGGCCGCGCAGGCTCTTGTGCGTGGTGCTGGTGACGATGTCGGCGTGCGGGATCGGGTTCGGGTAGAGGCCGGCGGCGATCAGGCCGGCGTAGTGCGCCATGTCCACCATCAGCAGCGCGCCCACGTCCTTGGCGACCCGGGCGAAGCGCTCGAAGTCGATGTGCAGCGCGTAGGCCGAGGCGCCGGCGATGATCAGTTTCGGCTTCGACTCATGGGCCTTGCGCTCCATCTCGTCGTAGTCGATCTCCTCCTGCGCGTTCAGGCCGTAGCTGACGACGTTGAACCACTTGCCGCTCATGTTGAGCGCCATGCCGTGCGAGAGGTGGCCGCCCTCGGCCAGGTTCATGCCCATGAAGGTGTCGCCCGGCTTCATCAGCGCCATGAAGACCGCCTCGTTGGCCTGCGCGCCCGAGTGCGGCTGCACATTGGCGGCCCAGCCGTGGCGGTCGGCGCCGAAGAGCTGCCTGACGCGTTCCAGGGCCATCTGCTCGGCCAGGTCGACGAACTCGCAGCCGCCGTAGTAGCGCCGGCCGGGATAGCCCTCGGCGTACTTGTTGGTGAGCTGCGAGCCCTGCGCGGCCATGACGGCCGGCGAGGTGTAGTTCTCGCTGGCGATCAGCTCGATGTGCTGTTCCTGGCGCTGGTGTTCCTGCTGGACGACGGCCCACAGATCGGGGTCGATGGCCTTGAGGGTCTGCTGGCGGTAGCTGAACATGGGCGCAAGCTCCTGGTTTCGTGTCAGGTCAGTCGGATCGGATGGGCTCATCTTGGCCGGCGCTGACCGCCTCCGATCGGCCATTTGCGGCAGGAACAATGCCGTTTGAGGCGCGAGATCGTCCGACCTGGCGGGTGCCTTTCATGGGGTCACCTGTTGGCTGCGCAGCTGCCGTGGCGTGATCTGCAGCGACTTGCGCACGAAGCGCGAGAAGCTCGCACCATCCTGGAAGCCGCACTCGAAGCAGATCTCGGTGACGTCGAGATCGGTGTTCTGCAGCAGCCAGCGCGCCCGCTCGATGCGCAGCTTGCTGCGGTACTCGGCCGGGCTGAGGCCCACGTCCTGCTGGAAGCGGCGCTCGAGCTGGCGCCGGCTGATGCCCAGCAGCTCGCACAGCGACTCGATCGGCGCGGAGGAATGCAGCTGCTGCTCGATCAGCAGCATGGCCTTGCGCACCACCGAGTCGCGCGAGCCCACCGAGATCACCTGCTCGGGCTGCAGCGTGCGCGAGGGCAGGGGCTGCTCCTCGATCATGATGCGCAGCGCCTTGACCGCGCTGGCCCGGCTCAGGCTGCGCTCGATGACATGCGCGGCCAGGTGCACGACGCTGGTGCCGCCGGCGCAGGTCAGCCGGTCGCGGTCGACCACGAACATCTGGTTGGTGATCAGGCTGCAGTCGGGAAACTCGGCACGGAACTCCTCGCGGTGGAACCAGCTCACGCAGGCCACATAGCCGTCGAGCAGACCGGCGCGCGCCAGGATGAAGGAGCCGGTGCACAGCCCCACCAGCCGCACGCCGGCCGCGGCGGCCTCCTTCAGGAAGGCGACCAGGCGCGCGGGCACCTTCTGCCCGCCGTGCAGCAGTCCGCCCACGACGACGAGGTAGTCGTACTGGCCGGGATGCTCCAGCGGTGCGGTCGGCGTGACCGCCGCGCCGCAGCTCGAGACCACCGGCCCGTGGTCGGTGTCCAGGATCGACCAGCAGGCCCGCTGCGAGCGGCTGCGGTCGCCCTCGTCGGCGGCCAGGCGCAGCGCGTCGACGAAGCCGGCGAAGGCGGTCAACGTGAAGCGCGGCGCCAGCAGGAAGCCGACGCGCAGCCGCGGCCCGGCAGGTTCCCGGAGGATCGGCTTCATGACGTGCCTCAGCCGGTGATGGCCGCGACGTCGCGCTTCAGGGCCGCGACGATGCCTGCCAGCGTTTCCTGCTCGAGCGCGTCGAGCGCCTGCAGCGGCTGGCGCACGCCCCCGGCCGACAGGCCCGCCAGCGTGCAGCCGTGCTTGATCGACTGCACGAACTTGCCGCCTTCCAGGAAATCCATCAGCGGCATCATCGCCGCCATGATGCGCCGGCCCTTGGCGAAGTCGCCCTCGACGACGCAGGCCTGGTAGAGCGCCACATGCTCGCGCGGGATGAAGTTCGAGCCCGCGCAGACCCAGCTGCGCGCGCCCCAGGCGAAGAATTCCAGCGCCTGGTCGTCCCAGCCGCACGACAGCGCGATCTGCGGGTGCCGGCATGCCAGGCGGTGCACCTGGCCCAGGTCGCCCGAGCTTTCCTTGATCGCCACGACGTTGCGGCAGCCGGCGACCGCGTCGAAGTAGGCCTCGCCCATGCTCACGCCCATGCGGCCGGGGTAGTTGTAGAGCATGATCGGCAGGCCCGCGGCGGCATCGACCGCCAGCGTGTGGGCCGCGTTCTCGGCCTCGGTGGGCAGCGCATAGGGCGGCGAGCCGACCAGGATGGCGTCGGCGCCGATCTCGCGCGCCAGGCGGGCATGTTCGACCGAGTCCTCGGTGCGGATCGCGCCGGTGCCGATGATGAGCGGCAGCCGGCCCGCCAGCACCTCGCGGGCCTTGCGGGCCAGCCGGAAGCGCTCTTCGGTGGTGTGGGCGTAGTACTCGCCGGTCGAGCCGCCGATGATGATGCCGTGCACCCGAGCCTCGACCAGGAACTCCAGGACCGAGGCGAACGCGTCCAGGTCGATGCGGCCCTGGGCGTCGAGCGGGGTGATCGCCGGGGTGTAGATGCCTTCGAATTGCATGGAATGGCTCCAAAAAATGGAAAAACGTGAAAGAGGCAGCGTCAGCTTTCGCGGCCGGCGCGGTGCTGGCCCCACATCAGGCTGAGGTTCACGCCCAGCGACAGGAAGGGCTGCGGGGGATTGCGGCTGGGGCCGGGGGCGGCCAGCAGGAAATCGATCAGGTCGTTGCGCTCGCCGGCCAGCCAGTCGGCCAGCAGCTTGCCGGTGGCGGTGCCCCGGGTCACGCCCAGGCCGTTGCAGCACAGCGCGCCGAAGACATTCGGGCGCAGCTGGCCGAACTGCGACTGGTGGTTGCGCGCCAGGCTGAGTGCACCGCCCCAGGTGTAGTCGAAGTCCACGCCCTCGAGCATGGGGAAGCGGCGCTGGAAGGACTCGCGGTGGCGCCGCACGAAGCGCTCCAGGTATTTCGACTGGCTGCGCCCGTCCGGATGGAAGCTGAAGCTGTTGCGCACCAGCAGGCGCTGGTCGACGGTGCGCCGCAGCGTGGTGCCGAAGGGGTCGGCCGGGATCAGGCCCCAGCAGTCGTGCCCGCCCAGGCGCGCCTGCTCCTGGCGGGTCAGCGGCCGGGTGAGGCTGGCGTAGGTGAACACCGGCAGCATGCGGCCCGACAGGAAGCCGAAGCTCATGCCGAAGGCGTTGTTGGTCAGCACCAGCCGCTCGGCGGTGATCTGGCCGCCGGCGTGGCGCAGCACCGTGGCCTTGTCGCCGTGCTCCACCGCGGTGATGGCGGTGTGCTCGTGCAGCGTGACATTGGGCGGCAGGCTGTCGGCCAGGCCCTTGACCAGCGCGGCGGGCTGCACGAGCACGGTGCCCGGCGTGAACAGCGCCTGGCGGTAGAAGCGGGTGCCGATGTGCTCGGGCAGCGCGCGCCCATCGATCATCTCGTAGGGCTGGCCCAGCTTGTCGAGACCGCGCCGGTAGGCCTCCAGCACCGCGACGCCCCGGTCCTCGACCGCCGCCTGGTACTTGCCGATCGCGCGCATCTGGCAGTCGATGCCGTGGCGGCCGACCAGCTCCTTCAGCAGCGATTGCCCCGAGAGGTTGAGCTTCAGGACCGTCCGGGCGGTCGCGATGTCGCCGATGTAGTCCTCGGCGCCGATGTCATGGGGCAGGTCGATCGCGAAGCCGGCGTTGCGCCCGGACGAGCCGTAGCCGACCTCCTGCGCCTCGACCAGCACGATCTGCTGGTCGGGGTGGTGCAGGGCCAGCTGCCGGGCGCAGGCCAGGCCGGTGAAGCCGGCCCCCACCACCACCCAGGGCGCGCGGCTCTGGCCGGAGTGGGCCGGGCGCGCCGGGCGGCGCGGGCTCAGGTGGAACCAGCCACAGGTGGCGTCGTCGGCGGGCAGCGAGGTGACTGCAGGCATTTTGGATTCTTTTGTTAGACAAAATGTCTTTTCATGGGCCCGCGAGGGCCGCTCCGGTCGGCCTGACCCGACGCAGGTCAGGCCGACCGGTCCTGGCTCACTTGGGCAGCCAGGCCTTGACCTTGTCCGGGTTGGCGTCGACGAACTTCTTGGCCGCCGCCTCGTAGTTGTTGGAGGCCTGGCCCTCGTTCTGGATCAGCTCGATGTCCTTCAGGTCCATCTTGAAGTTCTTCAGGAAGGCATGGGCCTTGGGGAAGCTGCTCGCCAGCTTCTTCGAGCCGAAGCCGTGGATGAGCTCCTCGCCGCCGAGCGTGCCCTTGGGGTCCTTCAGGTAGCGCATCTCCCACTTCTGGAACATCCAGTGCGGGCTCCAGGTGGTGGCCACGATCCACTGCTTGGCCGGATAGGCGCGCGAGACGGCGGCGAGCATGCCCGCCTCGCTCGAGGACTGCAGCTTGTAGCCGGCGCTGTTCAGGCCATAGGCCTGGATCGTGGCCTCGGAGGCGCGCATCAGGCCGCCGCCGGGCTCGATGCCCTGGATGGTGCCCTTGAGCTTGGCCTGCACTTCCGGCTTGGCCAGGTCGGCGATGGACGACAGCTCCGACTCGGGGATGTAGGTGGGCACCGCCCAGCCGTTCTTGCCGCCCGAGTAGATGACGCCCAGGTCCTCCATGTTCGCCTTGTGCTTCTCGACGTAGGCGCCGTGGGTGACCGGCAGCCAGCCGCCGAGCATCGCCTCGACGTCGCCGCGCGCCACGCTCTGGTACTGGATGCCGATGTCGGCGCTGACCAGCTTGACCGGCTGGTTCAGGCGGGTCTCCAGCACATGCTTGGCCACATGGACCGTCGCCAGCACATCGGCCCAGTTGGTGTAGGCGATCTTCAGCGGCTCGGCGGCCAGCGCGCCGCTGCTGCCCAGGCCGAAGGTGGCGGCCAGGAGCGTGGAGGAAATGACGCGAGACTTCAGGATGCTTTTCACTGGAATTCTCCGAATGACGGACGACGGACAGGGCGAGGGAAGGCCGGCGGGGCCGGCCGCGAGAGAGATCGAGGACAGGGGAAGGAATTGGGGGCGAGGGGCGGCGCGGCCGGTTCAGCCGGCCTTGGCCTTGGCCATCGCCGGGCGGGACTTGCGCGGCTTGCGCACGCCGAAGCTCTCGGTCAGCCGGTCGAGCACGATGGCCAGCAGCACCACGCCCAGGCCGCCCTCGAAGCCGATGCCGATGTCCAGGCGCTGGATGCCGCTGAGCACGTACTCGCCCAGGCCGCCGGCGCCGATCATCGAGGCCACCACCACCATCGACAGCGCCATCATGATGGTCTGGTTGACGCCGGCCATGATCGAGGGCAGCGCGTTGGGCAGCTGGATCTTCCACAGCAGCTGCAGCTCGGTGCTGCCGAAGGCGCGCCCCGCCTCCAGCAGCTCGTGCGGCACCTGGCGGATGCCCAGCGTGGTCAGGCGCACCACCGGCGGCATCGCGAAGACGATGGTGGCGATCACCGCCGGCACCCGGCCCAGGCCGAACAGGATCACGGCCGGGATCAGGTAGACGAAGGCCGGCATGGTCTGCATGAAGTCCAGCAGCGAGCGCAGCGCCACGCCGACGCGCTCGCTGCGCGCGCCCCAGATGCCCAGCGGCACGCCCACCAGCAGGCTCAGCAGCGTGGCCGCCATCACCAGCGCCAGCGTGGCCACCGTCTGGTTCCACAGGCCCATGTAGTGGATGCAGCCCAGCGCCAGACCGACGAAGGCCGCGAAGAGCACGCCCCGGCGCCACAGCGCCAGCGCCACGAAGGCCGCCAGCATCGCCCAGAAGGGCAGGCCGGCCAGGGCGCGCTCGAGCAGCTCGACGGCCGAGCTCAGCCCTGCCGAGAAGGCATCGAAGCCGCCACGGAAACGCTCGAACAGGAAGTTGACGAATTCCTCGGCGAACTTGCCGATCACAGAGCTGTTCATGCGAGCCTCCGTTGCATGACGTGCTTGAGGATGGTGCGGCAGGAGACGATGCCCGCCAGGCCGCCGGCGGCGTCCAGGACCGGCACGTCATGCGGCTGGCGCAGCGCCAGGTCGGTGAGCTGGTGCAGGTCGGTGTCGAGCGTGACGGTGGCGGCATCGCCCAGGAAGGCCTCGCGCACCGTGCCGTGCGCCGCGCGGTGCAGCGTGGCCTGGGTGAGGCTGCCCTGGTAGCGGCCGGCCTCGTCGCAGATGTAGGCACCCTCCAGCCCGGCGTCGATCAGCCGGTCCAGCAGCCGCGCCGCCGGCGAGCCGATGTCGCACGACAGCCGCTCCCGGTCCACCCGGGTGAGCATGTTCGAGGCCTTCAGGAAGCGCGAGACATCGACATGGCGGAAGAAGTCGCGCACGAAGTCGTCGGCCGGCGACTGGATCAGCTCGGCCGGCGTGCCGACCTGGATCAGGCAGCCGTCCTTCATGATGCCGATGCGCCCGCCGATCTTGATCGCCTCCTCGATGTCATGCGAGATGAAGACGATGGTGCGGCTTTCCTCCTTCTGCAGGCGCAGCAGCTCGTTCTGCATCTCCGAGCGGATCAGCGGGTCGAGCGCCGAGAAGGCCTCGTCCATCAGCAGCACCGCCGGGTTGACCGCCAGCGCGCGCGCCAGGCCGACGCGCTGCTGCATGCCCCCCGAGAGCTCGCTGGGGTACATGCGTGCATAGGCGCCCAGGCCGACCCGGGCCAGCGCGGTCTGCGCCTTGTCGTGGCGCGCGCTGCGGCTCATGCCCGACACCTCCAGGCCGTAGGCGACGTTGTCGATCACGTTGCGGTGGGGCAGCAGCGCGAAGGACTGGAAGACCATCGCCATCTTCTCGCGCCGCACCGCCTGCAGTGCCGCGGCCGACATCGGCGCGATGTCCTGCCCCTCGAGGACGACCTGGCCGGCGGTGGGCTCGATCAGGCGGTTGAGCAGGCGCACCAGCGTCGACTTGCCCGAGCCCGACAGGCCCATGACGACGAAGATCTCGCCGCTGCGCACCGACAGGCTGACGTCGTTGACGGCCACCATGTTGCCGGTCTTCTCGAAGATCTCGTTGCGGCCCAGGCCGTCGCGCAGCATCTGCAGCGCGCGCTCGGGCCGGGCGCCGAAGATCTTGCTGAGGTTGCGCACCTGCAGCAGGTCGGTGCCGGTGGCGGCCAGGGGGCGCGCGGCGGTCGCGCTGGCCGCGGGCGGCCTCGCCCCTGCGCTCTGGGTGAAGGTCAGTGTGGTCGTCATGCCGAAGACTCGAGAGTGGAAAAGGCGTGAAGGGCGGCGCCCGCGCGTGGCGCGGACCCGCGCGTGGCGCGGACCCGCGCGATGATCACTCGTTCAGATCCAGCCAGATCGTCTTGAGCTCGGTGTACTGGTCGTGCGCGTGGATCGACTTGTCGCGGCCGCCGAAGCCCGACTGCCTGTGGCCGCCGAAGGGCGTGCTGGCGTCGCCCTCGCCGAACGAATTGATCGTCACCGTGCCGGCGCGCAGCGCGCGGGCCGAGCGCAGTGCGCGGGTGCCGTTGGCGGTGAAGATCGAGGCGGTCAGGCCGTAGTCGGTGTCGTTGGCCATCTCGATGGCCTCGGCCAGGCTGTCGACCGTCAGCACCGACAGCACGGGGCCGAAGATCTCCTCGCGGGCCGGGCGGGCCTGGTTGTTGGCCACCTCCAGCACGGTGGGCTGCACATAGCGGCCCTCCCGGGTCTCGCCGCCGTGCAGCACCGTGCCGGTCTGGTCGAGATAGGCGCTGACCTTGGCGAAGTGCGCCGGCGACACCAGCGGGCCGATGCGGTGCGCCGGATCGAGCGGGTCGCCGACGCGCCAGCCCTCGGTCAGTGCGAAGATCTTCTGCAGCAGCGGCTCGCGGATGGCGCGATGCACGATCAGGCGCGAGATCGCCGAGCAGTTCTGGCCCATGTTCCAGAAGCTGCCGTTGACCACATGGCCGGCGACCGCATCGAGGTCGGTCACGTCGTCCATGACGATGCAGGGGTTCTTGCCGCCCAGCTCCAGCACCACCTTCTTCAGGTTGCTCTCGGCCGAATACTTCAGGAAGCGCCGGCCGGTCACGGTGGAGCCGGTGAAGGAGATGGCATCGATGTCCGTGTGCCGGCCGATCGGCTCGCCGGCCTGCGCGCCGGAGCCGGTGACCACGTTGAACACGCCTGCCGGCACGCCGGCCTCGAGCGCCAGCTGCGCCACCCTCAGCGAGGTCAGCGAGGTCTCGGCCGCCGGCTTGAGCACCACCGAGCAGCCGGCGGCCAGGGCTGGGCCGATCTTCCAGGCCAGCATCAGCAGCGGGAAGTTCCACGGCAGCACCAGGCCGACCACGCCGATGGGCTCGCGCACGATCATCGCGATGTGGGTGTCGGAGGCCGGCGCGACCTGGTCGTAGATCTTGTCGATGGCCTCGGCGTGCCAGCGCAGGCAGTTGATCGTCTCGGGCAGGTCGACCGTCTCGCAGTCCAGGATGGTCTTGCCGCTGTCGAGGCTCTCCATCACCGCCAGCTCGCGGGCGTGGGTCTCGACCAGCGCAGCCAGGCGCAGCAGCACGGCCTTGCGTGCGGCCGGATGCTGGCGGCTCCAGCGGCCGTCGTCGAAGGCGACGCGCGCGGCCTTCACCGCGCGGTCGACATCGGTGGCGTCGCAGGCCGGCAGATGGGCCAGCACCTCGCCCGTGGCCGGGTTGATCGTCGGGAAGGTGGCGCCCGACGCCGCGGCGCAGGGCCGGCCATCGATGAAGGCCTGGGCGGGCAGCGCCAGCTGCTGCGCCAGGCGGTGATAGTCGTCGGAGGTCAAGAGCTCGCTCATCAGTCGTCTTCCCGGTTTGGATCGAACGGACAGGCGCCGCAGTCGGGCGCCTACCATCTACCTACTTGATGTCTACAAATGGTAGACAGATGGTCAAAAAAATCAGTGGGGGTTTATCCTATCAATTGAATAACAAGCACACATCGTGCCAGTTTTTGGTTTGTCTGGGCATCTTGTGCTGCCGCTGGCCGCCCTGGACCCCGAGATCGTGCAAGATGCCCTGCAAGGGTGTTCCGGCGCCGCGGCGATGACCTGCTTCGGTGCGCCAGGCCGGCGGCGCCAGTGCCTGCCGGCCCGCCGTGCGGGGGCCTTGTAGAATCCATCGGCTTCCCCCCGTCATGACGGGCGACGCAGCCGCCTTCCCTCCGGGTCCGGCAACGGACGAGACTCAAGCTGGTGTATGTCCAGAAAGCGAAGCATCCCGACCGACTTCTCCGAAGAGCCGACCGACCGCAAGGCCACGCTCGGCGATGCGCTGCGTCGGCGCATCCTCAACATGGACATGTCCCCGGGGTCGGTGGTCGACGAGGTCGCCCTGAGCGAGGAGTTCGGCCTGTCGCGACCGCCAGTGCGTGAGCTGCTGCGGCAGATGGCGGCCGAGGGCTACATCGATCTCGAGGTCAACCGGGCCGCCCGGGTCTCGTCGATGAGCTTCCAGACGCTGCGCAGCTTCTTCCTGGCCGCGCCGCTGGTCTACATCGCCACCACCCAGCTCGCGGCGATGAACGCGACCCGTGCCGACATCGACAGCCTGAAGGACATCCAGCGCCGCTTCAAGGCCGCGATCGCGTCTCAGGATGTCGAGGGCCGGGTGCTGTGGAACGACGAGTTCCATCTCGAGATCGGCAAGGTGGCGCGCAACCCCTACCTGATGCCGAGCCTGCGTCGCCTGCTGATCGATCATGCCCGGCTGGGCAAGATCTTCTACCGGGCGTCGGCCTCGCCGGACATGCAGGACCGCATGGAGGCGGCGGTGCGCCAGCATGACGAGATCATCGCCGCCATCGAGTGCCATGACGCGGACGCCGCCGCCGCCCTGGTGCGCGCCCATCTGGATCTGTCCCGGCATCGCATGGCCGAGTACGCGGCCCCCGAAGGCATCGAGGTGCCGCTGACGTGCTGAGGTGATTGAGGTGATGCGGGTTCACCCCCGCCGGGTCGCGATCAGCGACTTCACCTGCGGCGCCTGCAGCGCCGGGCGCACCGCCTCGGCCTCGGTCAGCGGCTGCACCTCGACCAGCGTGGCCAGGCAGCGCCGCGTCAGGTCGTGGTAGGTGCGGGTGCCTTCGAGCTTCCAGGCCACCTCGGCCTCGCTCAGGTCGCGCAGCTTGCGGGCGGGCGTGCCTGCCACCAGCGTGCGCGGCGCCACCTGCGCGCCTGCCGGCACGAAGGCGCAGGCCGCGACGATCGCCTCCGCGCCGATCTCCGCCTCGTCCATCACCACCGCGTTCATGCCGACCAGCGCGTCGCGGCGCACGGTGCAGCCGTGCAGCACCGCGCCGTGGCCGATGTGGCCGTTGCGCTCGATCCGCGTGACCTGCTCGGGAAATCCGTGCACCACGCAGGTGTCCTGCAGGTTGGCGCCTTCCTCCAGCACGATGCGGCCGAAGTCGCCGCGCAGGCTCGCGCACGGACCCACATAGCAATTCGGACCGACATGCACGTCGCCGATCAGCACCGCGGTCGGATGCACATGCGCGCTCGGATGCACGACCGGGATGACGCCTTCGAGGCTGTAGCAGGGCATCGGGGTTCTCCTTGATTGTCCTCAATCCAGCGGGGAGCCTAATATCTACCGAACGGTCGGTCAATTGACGAGACCCCAGGAGACACCCTGATGCCTGACGTGACGCCTGAACATCCCGGACACCCTGAATCTCCGCTGCGCCAGGAGCGCGCCGGCGCGGTGCTGACGCTGACGCTGGACCGCCCGGCGGTGCTCAACAGCCTGACCACCGACCTGCTGCGCGCGCTGTTCCTGGCGCTGGACGCGGCGGCCGAGGATGCCAGCGTGCGCTGCGTGGTGCTGACCGGCGCGGGCCGCGCCTTCTGCGCCGGGCAGGATTTGGCCGATCCGGCGGTGGCGCCGCAGAGCGACATCGGCCACCTGCTGGCGCATTTCTACCGGCCGATGCTGCTGCGGCTGCGCGCGATGCCGGTGCCGGTGATCGCGGCGGTCAATGGCGTGGCCGCCGGCGCGGGCGCCAACCTGGCGCTGGCCTGCGATCTGGTGGTGGCGGCGCGCTCGGCCAGCTTCATCCAGGCCTTCTCGAAGATCGGCCTGGTGCCGGACTGCGGCGGCACCTGGCTGCTGCCGCGGGCGGTCGGCCGGGCGCGGGCGCTGGGCCTGGCGATGCTGGGCGATCGTCTGCCCGCCCAGGAGGCCGAGCGCATCGGCCTGATCTGGCGCTGCGTCGATGACGCCGAGCTGGCGGGCGAGGTCGGCGCGCTGGCCGCGCGGCTGGCCGCGATGCCGACGCGTGCGCTGGTCGAGACCCGCCGTGCGCTGGATGCCGCGCAGCAGACCGACCTGGCCGGCGCGCTCGACCACGAGCAGGCGCTGCAGCGCGAGCTGGGCTTCGCGCATGACTATCAGGAAGGTGTCGCCGCCTTCATGGCCCGGCGCGCGCCGAGCTTTTCCGACCGCTGAGCACCCGCCATGACCGCACACGACCTGAACCCCCAGGCCACCGCCGACCATGTGGCCGTCGCGATGATGCGCGAGGACCGCGCCTGCCAGGCGCTGGGCATCGCGGTGGCGTCGATCGCGCCGGGCCGCGCGGTGATGACGATGACGGTGCGCCCCGACATGCTCAACGGCTTCGGCCTCTGCCACGGCGGGCTGATCGCCACGCTGGCGGACTCGGCCTTCGCCTATGCCTGCAACGCGTACAACGCGCTGACGGTGGCCTCCGGCCTGTCGGTGGACTTCCTGGCGCCGGGCCGCGAGGGCGACCGGCTCACCGCCGCGGCCGAGGAGGTCTCGCTGGCCGGGCGCACCGGCGTGTACGACGTGACCGTCACCAACCAGCGCGGCGAGCGCATCGCGGTCTTCCGCGGGCGCTCCCACCGCATGAAGGGCCGGCCGACCGTGCCGCCCGCCGTCTGAGGAGATTTCGCCCCATGCCCGTGCGCCAACCCGCCCCCGGCGACCTGGAGCCGATCGAGACCGCCAGCCGCGACGA
>JBJOPV010000054.1:0-18056 GCA_046050625.1 Pseudomonadota bacterium | reverse complement strand
TCTTCTTCAGCCTGCTGCTGGCCGGGGCGATCGCCGCGCTCGGCTTCACGCTCTGGAGCCTGCTGCGTGGACGCCGGCCGCTGGTGGCCGACATCTGGCGGGTGCAGCGCCAGATGCGCGAACGCGCTCAGGCGCGCGGCTTCTCCGGTGGCGGGTCGGCGCGCACCGCCGGCCCGGCCTCTCCCCCGCACGACATCGTCGAGGCCCAGGCCCGGGAAGTGGTGCCTGGCCCAGGCCGGATCGGCTCAACGTCCTGATGCGCCCTGGCGGGCGGCCAGCCAGCCATCCACCGACCCGCGCCCCGGCCCCCACAGCACCAGCCCCGCCAGCAGGCTGCCCCAGAACACATGCAGCACGAAGGCGGGCTCGGGCAGGTCAGGCACGCTCAGCACCGCCACCGCATTCACCACCGACAGGCCCAGCGCCGCCAGCCGCCCCCCCAGGCCCAGCACCAGCAGCACAGGCAGCAGCACCTCGCCTGCCGTGCCCAGCACCGCCGCCACCGCCGGCGACAGCAACGGCACGCGGTACTCCTCGGTGAACAGCAGCAGCGTCGTCTCCCAGTCGCGCAGCTTGGTCAGGCCGGCCAGAAAGAACACCTGCGCGACGAACAGCCGCGCGGCGAGCTGTGCCAGCGGCTGCAGCGCCTCGGCCAGCGTGACGAAGGCGGCGTGGGCACGCCGCAGCGGCGCGGGCAGCAGGGCATCGGGTCGGATCATCTCGGTCACTCCGGAGCGTCAAAGGCGCAGATCGAGCCGCAGCACCAGGGCGTCGGCCACCGCAGGCGCCAGCCAGGCGCCGAAGTCGAAGGTCTCGCCCGCACGCTCCAGCGCCTCGGCCAGCGGCCGAGCCTCGAGCAGCGCGCACCGCACGAAGGCGGCCTCCGCAGGCACGAGCGCGGCCACGCGCACCGTCCAGCCCTGGCGCCAGACCAGCGCGGTCTCGCCGCGCCCTTGGGACAGCGCCGCCCGGGCCTCGGCGAACGGATCTGGCCGGTCGCGCACGGCCGGGTCGTGGTGTGCGCGCCAGATCGACACCACCGGATGGCGGGCATCGAGCATCGCCAGCCCCGGCGCGGCGCGCAGCACGAGCTGGTCAGCCTCGGTGTCGGCGAGCCGCAGCAGGGTGTCGGGCCGCGCCTCGGCATCCCCCGCCCGTTCGGCCTGCGCCACCCGGTCGTCGAGCCACGCGACCTCGGCGAGACAGGGCAGATCGACCAGCCGCC
Organism: Pseudomonadota bacterium; assembly: GCA_046050625.1. Taxonomy (GTDB): domain Bacteria; phylum Pseudomonadota; class Gammaproteobacteria; order Burkholderiales; family Burkholderiaceae_C; genus Sphaerotilus. The sequence goes on along the minus strand of JBJOPV010000054.1, from coordinate 16,831 downwards.
CGTCGTCGGCCAGCGCCTCGGGCAGCCGATCGCCCCAGAGGGCCAGGTCGGCGCACCTGGGGGGCGACATCTGCCAGTGCCGGCGTGCCACCTGCGCGAAGGCCGCCTCGCCGAGCAGCGCCTGCACCGTCGGATGGCGCGCCGCCAGCGCCCGCTCGGCATGCGCGCCCGCGTTGACGACGTAGGCGCCCAGTCCACGCGCGACGCCGGCCCGCGCCAAGGGCCGCGCCCAGCCGGCGAGCGCATCGGCCTCGCGCCGCCCCAGCGCGGTCATCAGCAACTGCTGGCGCAGCCGCTCGCGGTGGATCGCCTCGGCCTCGTCAGGGGTCGGGTTCATGCGCAGACCTCCCGCATCACCACGTCGGCCCGCGCCGCCTCGTCCAGCAGCACGTCGAGCGCCGGCACGTCCGTGTCCCACTCGACCAGCGTCGGCACCGCGCCGAGGCGCGCGAGCGCATGGGCGTAGACCGGCCAGACCGGCGCGTGCACGCGACTGCCGTGATCGTCGATGACCAGGCCATCGTCGGCCACGGTGTACCCGGCCAGGTGGATCTCGCCGACCGCGCCGACCGGGGCGGTGGCCACGAGACGGTCGATCCAGGCACAGGCGCGGCGGGTGGCCTCGGCATCGGCCTGCGCCGCGGGCGTGGCCGCCGGCTGCGCATTGAGCGCGTTGACGACGAGGTTGTTGACATCGAGCAGCAGGCCGCAGCCGCTGCGCCGCGCCAGCGCCGCCAGGAAGTCGGGCTCGGCCAGCACGTCGTCGGCCCAGGCCAGACAGGCGCTCAGGTTCTCGACCAGGAGGGGTCGGCCAAGCCGGTCCTGCACCCGCTGCACGTTGGCCGCCATCACCGCCAGCGCGCCCCGGGTGAAGGCCACCGGCAGCAGGTCCGCGCCGTGCCAGACCGGCCGGCCCCGCCCCGGATCGACGCGGGCGAAGCTGGCGTGGTCCGACACCCGCACCGGATCGACCTCGGCGACCAGCGCGGCCAGGCGGCCGAGGTGGTCGTCGTCCAGCCCGGTCGCGCTGCCCAGCGACAGCCCCACGCCGTGCAGGCTGATGGCGTGGTCGGCCCGCAGACCGCGCAGCGCGGCCCGCGCCGCGCCGCCCTCGGCGAAGAAGTTCTCGCTGTGGACTTCGAGGAAGCCGGGGATGGGCCGGCGCTCGCGCACCTCGGCGAGGTGCGGCGCGCGCAGGCCGATGCCAGCGGCGGGACGCGGTGCGGTGGGATGCATGGCAGGGTCGGGATGGGATTACTTCTTCATCGGCATCGCGGCCTTGGCCTCCTCGGCCGTCATGCCCTTGAGGTCCTTGCAGGTGCCCTTGGCGACGTACGTCCACTCATCGGGCGCGTGGTCCATCTTGCTCTGGCCGGCGCAGGAATGCGTGCCGGAGAGGTTGGCGCAGTCGTTCTGGCCGGCCTTGGCGATGCCGTAGCACTTCTCCTTGGACTGCGCCGCGGCAGGCGCGACCAGGCCGGCGGCCAGCACGGAGGCCAGGGCGGACGACAGGATCAGGCGGGTGGTGGTGCTCATGAAGGACTCCTTGGACAGGTGGCATGTCGAGATCGACCCTGCTCTGTCGCGCCAGGCGAGGCCGTCCTTACACTGGGTGCATCTTTTTTTCTGGCGCCCCCCGATGAGCGACTTCGCCACCCAGGTGCAGACCCTGCGCCCCGAGCTGCTGCGCTATGCCCGTCACCAGCTGCGCCAGGACACCTGGGCGGAGGACGCGGTGTCCGAGACGGTGCTGGCGGCGCTGGAGCGGCCGCAGGCCTTCCAGGGCGGCTCGCAGCTCAAGACCTGGCTGGTGGGCATCCTCAAGCACAAGGTCATCGACCAGATCCGCCGCCACCGCCGCGAGTTCGCGCTGCCGGCTCGCGACGATGCGGACGAATCGCAGGATCTCGACGAGCTGCTCTTCCGCCCGGACGGCCATTGGCGCGAAATGCCCGCCGACTGGGGCCAGCCCGGGCCGGCACTGCAGCAGCGCCAGTTCCTGACGGTGCTCGACGCCTGCATCGAGCGCCTGCCCGGCCAGCAGGGTCGGATCTTCCTGATGCGCGAGTGGCTGGAACTCGAGACCGAGGAAATCTGCAAGGAAACCGGCGTCAGCGCGACCAATCTGTTCGTGCTGCTGCACCGCGCGCGGCTGCGGCTGCGCGAGTGCCTGCAGACCCACTGGTTCGCGCCCGCCGCCGGACGCTGATGTCGATGCCGCCCGAAGGAGAGGTCATGCGCAAGATGCCACTGCTGCCCGACTGCAAGGAAACCACCCGCCTGGTGCTCGAGGGCGAGGATCGCCAGCTCGGGCTGCTCGAGCGCGCACGGGTTCGACTGCACTGGCGGATGTGCACCGGCTGCGCCCGCTTCGGCCGCCAGGTCGAGCTGATGCACGAAGCCATGGGCAGCTGGCGCCGCCACGCCGAGCCCCCGGAGAACGAGCCCCGCGACTGACCGATCGGAAAAGCATCGAATTCCCCCTTCTTTTGCCCGAGACAGCGCGGCGGCGACACGGCGCAATCACGGCACCGTCCCGCCGGGACCGGTGAAATCCACCACGGATACCGGCTGACGGCTCCTGGCCCGATGCTGCCGCTCAAGTTGCCTGCGATGCTGTCCGACATCCTCCCCATGCCTGCACGGCACCATCGCGTCCGCAGCCTCGCGCCACATCCGGCCGCGCCTCAGACGTGCACACGAGGAGTCGATTCCGAATGAGCCAGAACCTGATGCCCGACGACACCCGCCAGCAGCTCGGTGGCATCGTCCGACAGCTTCATGACGCCCTGCAGACGCTCGGCTATGACGCCGTGCTGCACGAAGTCACCCAGGAAATACCGGACGCGCGCGAGCGGCTGGCTTATGTCGGCGCCATGACCGAGCAGGCGGCCGACCGGGTGCTGACCCTGGTCGACATGGCCAAGCCGGAATGCACGTCGCTGGTGGAAGAAGGGCGCGCGCTGCTGGCGGCCGAATCGCCGCCTGAGCAGCTCAAGGCCTTTGCCGAGCGCTCGGTCGAGGTGGCCTGCCTCCAGCAGGACGCGCTCAACGACATCATGATGGCGCAGGACTTCCAGGACCTGTCCGGTCAGGTGATCAACAAGGTCATCAAGATCATCAGCCGCACCGAAAAGCAGCTGCTGGAGCTGCTGGTCAGCCATACACCGCCGCCGAAGGTCGAGACTCCCGCCAAGCTCGAAGGCCCGCAGACTCCGGACAAGGCGATGAAGCAGGACGACGTGGACGATCTGCTGGCCTCGCTGGGTTTCTGAGGCCGTCTGACTTCTCTCAGTCTTCTCTCAGTCGTCTCCGAGCTGGCGCCAGCCATCCTCACAGGGGTGGCTGGCGTCCGTTTTCCAGGGCAGCACGGCCGCAGACGAGCCCGTGCGGATGCCAGGGGCGGCGCCGGAAACGACAAGGGCGCCCGCAGGCGCCCCGAGGCGACGGATCCAACCGACGCGTCGATCAGTAGCCGAGGAAATCCACCTCGAACACCAACGTCGCGTTCGGCGGGATGACGCCGCCGGCGCCACGGACGCCATAGCCCAGGTTCGGCGGGATCACCAGCACGCGGGTGCCGCCGACCTTCATGCCCTGCACGCCCTCGTCCCAGCCCTGAATGACCATGCCAGCGCCCAGACCGAAGCGGAAGGGCTGGCCACGGTCCTTGCTGGAGTCGAACTTGCGGCCGCGGCCGTTGGGCTGCGCCGGGTCATGCAGCCAACCGGTGTAGTGGACGCTGACCTGGCGGCCGGCGACCGCCAGCTCGCCGTGGCCCTCGACGGTGTCTTCGTACTGCAGACCGGAAGCGGTGGTGATCATGGGATCAGCCTTTCTTGTGTGTGGGGATGGAAGCGGTAGAAAAGGCCGCGATGATGCCACCAGCCGGCGCCGGCCGCATCCGCATCACTCCCGCTCCAGCCGCAGGCGCCACTGCCGAAGCGCCTCGGCACGCACCTCGTCGGCCCCCCGCCCTTCAGCGATGTGCAGGCCGAGCGCGCGCGCGGCCGCCATCAGCACCTCGGCCGGACGGCCGGTGTCGGCCGGCACGGCACCGTTCTGCTTGGACAGCTTCTGGCCGTCGCCGGCCCGCACCAGCGGCGTGTGCAGGTGACGCGGCTGCGGCAGGCCGAGATGGCGGCGCAGCAGGATCTGGCGCGGCGTGTTGTCCGCCAGATCCTCGCCGCGGACGATGTCGGTCACGCCCTGCGCCGCATCGTCGACCACCACCGCGAGCTGGTAGGCCCACAGTCCGTCGGCACGGCGCAGCACGAAGTCGCCGACCTCCTGGCTGACGTTCTGACGCTGCCGCCCCAGCCGACGGTCCTGCCAGTCGATGACGGTGTCGCGCCCATCGTCGGCGCAGGTCAGCAGCCGCACGGCCCGCGCCTCGGACCACGGCACCGGCTGCGCCCCACCGGGCCGGCAGGTGCCGGGATAGACCAGATCGCCGTGGCGCTCGCGGTCCAGGCCGCGCGCCTGCAGCGCCTGCGCGATCTCGCGTCGGGTGCAGCGGCAGCCGTAGGCCAGGCCGGCCGCCTGCAGCCGCTCCAGCGCCTGCGCGTACAGCGCGCCGCGATCGGACTGGCGCTGCGGCGACGCATCAGGGTGCAGGCCGCAGTCGGCGAGCTGGCGCAGGATCGCGTCTTCGGCGCCGGCGATGCAGCGCGGGCCATCCACATCCTCGATGCGCACCAGCCAGCGTCCGCCGTGCGCACGGGCATCCAGCCACGAAGCCAGCGCCGCGACCATCGAGCCGGCGTGCAGCCAGCCGGTCGGCGACGGCGCAAAGCGACCGACATAGGCCGGACCCGGGCACGCGCTCACAGGATCAGCCCCGCATGCTGCTCCAGCAGCGCCCGGCGGGTGACGTCGCTGCCGAGCTGCTCGAGCCACCAACCCAGCGCGCGGCCGCGCCCCGGCGCATCGCGCCAGACATAGTGCAGCTCGACCACCGTGGGCGGCGACTCGGTGCGCTTGACCACCAGCCGCCCGGCCTCGACATGCGGGCGCAGCAGCGGCTCGGGCAGCCGGCCACAGCCCAGGCCACGGATCTGCGCCTCCAGCTTGGCCACCAGCGAGGGCACCGTCAGCACGTCCTGCCCGGGCAGGATGCCAGTGGTGAGCCGGTCCATGCGCTGTGCGGTGTCGGCGATGGCGATGACACGGTGCTGCGCCAGCGTCTGCGCCGACAGCGGCTCGCTCGCCTCGGCCAGCGGATGGTGCGGCGCCACCGCCATCAGCATCGGCAGCCGGCCGATCAGCTCGGAGCGCAGCCCTTGCGGCAGCCCACCGGTCACCGGCACACCGATGGCCAGATCGGCCTGGCCGCTGGAGAGCGCCTCCAGCGTGCCGGTCATCACCTCGGTGCGCAGCTTCAGCCGGGTGGGCAACGGACCAGCCTCGGCCTGATCGGAGCAGCGCAGCGACAGGAAGGCCTCGGTCAGGTCGAACACGGCGCGCGGTGCCAGGATGTTGTCGACCGCGATCGTCAGCGAAGGCTCCCAGCCGGTGGCCACGCGCTGCACCCGGTGCGCCACCGCGTCGATCTGCTGCAGCAGCCGCCGGCCCTCGCGCAGCAGCTCCTCGCCGGCGGCGGTGAGCTGCGCCTGGCGCGAGCTGCGATCGAACAGCAGCACGTCGAGCGATTCCTCGAGCTGGCGCACGCTGTAGGTCAGCGCCGAGGGCACCTTGCCCAGCTCGCGCGCGGCCGCGGCGAAGCTGCCGGTGCGGGCGATGGTGTCCATCATCTCGAGGGCATCAGGGGTCAGGGCGCGGCGGCGCTCGGGCATGGGATGGCTCCGGCAGGATCGGCTCAGGCGATCGATTCAAGGAATTTGAATGATGCCATCATCGCCACGCCACCCGCAGACGCCGCAGCCGGGCGACCATGACGTCACCGAAAGAGAGTTCGCCATGATCGAGTTCCGTCCTTCCGCCAAGCGCGGCCACGCCCACCACGGCTGGCTGGAGAGCTACCACAGCTTCTCCTTCGCCGACTACTTCGACCCGAGCCGCATGGGCTGGGGCAATCTGCGCGTCATCAACGAGGACTGGGTGGCCGGCCAGCGCGGCTTCGGCACGCACGGTCATCGCGACATGGAGATCTTCACCTGGATGCTCGGCGGCGAGCTCAGCCACCGCGACAGCCTGGGCAACGGCGAGACCCTGCGCCCCGGCGAGGCCCAGCGCATGAGCGCCGGCACCGGCGTGCGCCACAGCGAGATGAACCACGGCATCGAGGTCGCGCACCTGCTGCAGATCTGGATGCTGCCCAGTCAGGCCGGTCTGGCACCCAGCTACGACCAGCACACGGTCGATCCGGACGAGCTGCGTGGCCGGCTGCGCCTGATCGGCGCCCCGGCCGGCAGCGCAGAGGCCGCGCAGGCGACCATCGCCTTCAACGCCGACGTGCGACTGCACATCGGCCGCTTCGACGGCCCGGCCGAGCGCGCCGAGCTGGCGATCGACCCGGCCCGCAAGGCCTATGTGCATCTGGCGCGCGGCCGGCTGACGGTCGCCGGCCAGGCGCTGAACGCCGGCGACGCGCTGGCGCTCGACGGCGAGACCGCGCTGAGCCTGCACGACGGCCAGGACGCCGAGGTGCTGGTGTTCGAGCTGCAGCCCTGAACCGCCCCGGTCCCTTTGTCTTTTCTTCTCCCCCACCCCGTTCCCCTCTCTGAACTCTGAAAGGAACCCCGCCATGAGCAAGAAGATCGTCATCGTCCATCACAGCGGCTACGGCCACACCGCCAAGGTCGCCGCGGCCGTCGCCGAGGGTGCCGGCGCGGGCGCGAGCCTGCTGGCCATCGACGCCGAGGGCAACCTGCCCGAGGGCGGCTGGGAGCAGCTCGACGCCGCCGACGCCATCGTGTTCGGCTCGCCGACCTACATGGGCATGGTCAGCTGGCAGTTCAAGAAGTTCGCCGATGCCTCGAGCAAGGCCTGGTTCACCCGCAAGTGGCAGGACAAGCTGGCTGCCGGCTTCACCAACTCGGCCTCGCTGTACGGCGACAAGCACACCACGATGTCCTACCTGACCACGCTGGCGATGCAGCACGGCATGCTGTGGGTGGGCGCCGGCATGATGCCCGCCAACACCAAGGCCTCGACCCGCGACGACCTGAACAACCTGGGCATGTCCGCCGGCCTGATGACCGCCACCCCGTCGGACGCCAGCGTCGACGAGATGGTGCCGGGCGACCTGGCCACCGCGCGTGCCTTCGGCGCCCGCGTGGCTGCGGCTGCCGCCCGCCTGGCCTGATGCCGGACCGGCTGACGGCGCGCCTGGGCCGCCGCAGCCGGTAAAGTCACGGCATGGATTTCCTGCTGCGCGTGATTCAGGTGCTGCCGCTGGCCGACTGGCTGGCGCTGGGGGCGTTCTTCGCCGGCTGGGTGGGCTATGTGCGGTTCGCCAAGGCGCGCGCGGTGCGCCGCCCCTCGGTGCTGGCCAGCACCAACCGCATCCGCCAGGAGTGGATGCTGCAGACCACCTTCCGCGACAACCGCATCGTCGACGCGGCGGTGTCGCAGAGCATGGCCACCAGCCCGAGCTTCTTCGCCTCGACCACCATCTTCATCATCGGCGGCCTGATCGCGGCGGTGGGCGCCACCGACAAGACGGCCGAGATGGTGCACGAGCTGCCCTTCGCCGCGCGCACCTCGATGCTGGTGCTGGACCTGAAGCTGCTGGTGCTGACCGGGATCTTCGTGCACGCCTTCTTCCGCTTCACCTGGTCGATGCGCCAGTACAGCTTCGGCGCGCTGCTGATCGGCTCGGCACCCTCGCCCAAGGATTTCGAGCGTGCCGAGGACACCCAGCTGCGTCGGCGCTACGCCGAGCGCGCCGGCCGGGTCATGGGCCTGGGCGCCGAGACCTTCAACGACGGCCTGCGTGCGGTCTACATGAGCTTCGCCGCGGTGCTGTGGTTCCTGTCGCCGCTGGCGATGGTGGTGGGCACGCTGGCGGTGATCTGGGTGCTCTACCGCCGCGAGTTCCACTCCGACGTGCTGGCGCTGCTCAACGCGCCGATGTGATCCCCGCTCGCGGCCTCATGGCGCGACCGTGACCGACGCCACCACCTTCGGACGCTCCAGCCCCCGTCGGATCGTGTCCGCCAGCGTGTCGGCCACCAGCGTGGCCATGCGCTGCGCGCCTGCGTCCGTGAAGTGGACAAAGTCGGCGAAATTCTCGGCGCCCCCCGGCATCTCGGCCGAGGCATCGACCAGCGGCAGCTGGCGCGCCTGTGCCAGCGCCCGCATGCCTTCGGCGGCCCTGCGCTCCATGTCGAGCAGCCCCTCCTCGCGCAGCTCCGGATAGAAGGAGCGCCAGTTCGTCAGCATCAGGCCATCGCCTCGCTCGAAGCCGGGACCGAAGCGGGTCGCGTGCGTGACCAGCAGCGGCCGCGCGCCCATCGATTCGGCCACCCGCGCGGTGCAGGACAGATCGGAGAGGAACCGGTCCAGCTGCGCGTCGGGCAGCCGCTCCATCACCTCGCCACGCGCCTCGAAGCGCTGGATCGACAGCTGCTTCAGCGCCACCGTCATCTGCAGCGGCATCAGCGGCTTGGCGACGTCCGTGAGCTTGCCGGCCAGGCGCAGATGCAGCTTGGGCGGCAGCGGGGCCATCTGCTCGGGTGACGGCGTCATCCTCACCGGGCGGGTCGAGGCGCCCTCCCGGCACAGCGTGTTCTCCGCCCCGATGTAGTTGGCCGGAGACGGATACAGCAACACCCACTGCGGCTGCAGCCGAGCGATCGCCTCGCGCAGATAGTCGGCGTGGCCGATGCGGATGCCTGGCAGCGCGATGTTGATCACCTCGGCGTTCGACAGGCCGCGACGCTGCAGTTCGCGCTCGAGCTGGCGCGGATATTCGTTGCCCGCACTCTCGTAGAGCCCGAAGGTCTCGGAGGCCCCGAAGGTCAGGATGCGCACGCTGCTGTCGGGACGGGGCTCGGGACTGCGGTAGCCCAGCGAGTTCATCGACCACTTGGCAAAGCGGGCTCCGGGCCGGCCCTGGCGGCCCTCCGGGCTGTCATGGAAGACCGAGTCGATGCTGTGCGGGCGGTTCATCGGCGCCTGCTGGCGAAGCTGGTCCTCCAGACGGGCACAGCACTCCAGGGTCAGCAGCGCCAGCAGCGCATAGGCGGTCCAGCGGACCGGACGATGCTTGAGCAGGGTCGTCATCATCAGCAGGTCTCCACGAGATCGGAGGTGGAATCAGAAGTGGAAGTAGGCGAAGGACTGCGGCTGGCCGCCCAGGAACAGGCACAGATAGGCCATGACCGCGTAGCCCGTCACCCGCAGCGGCGCGCCTCTCAGGCGCCCACCCCAGAGCAGGCGCGAGAAATACAGCTCGCCCGTGCGCCACTGCACCCACTGCACCAGCAGCAGCGGCGCGACCAGCTTCAGCACCTCGCCCAGCGGTGCCCAGTCGAAGCCGCCCTGCGGCACCAGCAGCAGGTGCGTCATCGAGGCGACCTGCTCCAGCGAGGTGGCGCGGAACAGCAGCCAGCCGTAGCAGGTCATCAGGAACATCGTCGCGATGCGGAGCGTCAGCCACAGGCTCGGCATCGCCTCGAATCGCTGGCCGATGCGCTCGAGCGCCGGCTGTGCCAGACGGTGCAGCACCAGGATCAGGCCGTGGTAGAAGCCCCAGAGCACGAAGTTCCACGCCGCGCCATGCCACAGGCCGCCCAGCAGCATGGTGATCATCAGGTTGCGGCAGGTCATCCAGCGCGAGCCGCGGTTGCCGCCCAGCGGCTTGTACAGGTAGTCCGACAGCCAGCTCGACAGGCTGATGTGCCAGCGCCGCCAGAAGTCCGACGGATTGGTGGCGAAGTACGGCAGGCGGAAGTTCAGCATGAACTCGAAGCCCATCAGCCGCGCCACACCGCGCGCGATGTCGGTGTAGCCCGAGAAGTCGCAGTAGATCTGGAAGGTGAAGGCCAGCACGCCGACGACGACCGTCCCGGTGTCGGGCGTGGCACCGGTGCGGAAAGCCGCATCGACCCACGGTGTCAGGTTGTCGGCGATGTAGACCTTCTTGAAGTAGCCCCACAGGATCAGGTGCAGGCCCTCGATGACCTGATCGCGCTGCATGACGCGAGGCTGGATGACCTGCGGCAACAGCGTGGAGGCGCGCTGGATCGGGCCAGCCACCAGATGCGGGAAGTACAGCACCGCCAGGAAGAAGTCCCAGAACGAGTCGCACGGATGCAGCTCGCCGCGATAGACGTCGATGGTGTAGGACATCGCCTGGAAGGTGTAGAACGAGATCGCCACCGGCAGCACGATCTCCATCATCTGCAGCGACCAGTCCAGCCCGAGCAGCCGGCCGGCATCGACCGCCGACTGGGCAAAGAAGTTGGCGTACTTGAAGAAGCCCAGCAGGCCCAGGTTCAGCGCGATGCTCAGCTGCATCCAGCGCTTGCGCACCTGCTGGGGCTCCCCGCGGCGCACCGACTCGGCCAGCTTGAGCGAGATCTGATAGTCGACCGCCGTGGTGAACAGCAGCGGCAGCAGGAAGCGCCAGTCCCAGCTGGCATAGAACACGCAGCTGGCGAGAACCAGAAAGATGTTCTGTCCGCGGTGCGGCAGTGCGTGGTAGACCACGAGCACCACCGGCAGGAACAGCAGGATGAATTCCGCAGAGTTGAAAAGCATGACCCCCCCTGAGCAGGATTGGGGGCGCTCGGACCGCCCGATGCGGTCCACTTGTCTTTGTTGCCCTGTCCGGATCTTGTGACGACCCGCCCCCTTAAGTGAAAATTATCATACCGATAATTACAATGGAAACGTCCCGCTCATTAGCTTTTACCCCCCAGACAAGCGGGGTGCAGAGATCACGTTCACCGCAGGGATCCCTCTGCAGAACGCCCCTCATGATGCCGAGGATGCCGCCGGTGCAGAGGCCTCACCTGGCGCGGTCTCCGAGGCCCGCCCCGGTCCGGGCGAGCAGCGGAAGGGCGGCGGCTGGCGCAGCGGCACCTCGCTGACCCAGATTTCGGCGCGGCGCTCCATCGTCGCCACCGGCGTCGCGTCCAGCCCGGCCGGGCCGAGGCGACCGATGCCGCGCACCACGTCGACCTTCACCCCGATCTCGCCCAGCACCCGGGCGACCTCGGCGGCGCGCCGCTCCGACAGCGTGCGGTTGCCGCAGAAACCGCCAGGATCATTGGCGCTGGCCAGCACCACCACGGCGGCACCGCTCGGAACCTGTCCGGACGCCAGCAGCCGGCCCAGGCGCTCGGTCTCGGCGCGTGCCACCGCATCGAGCGTGTCGGCACCAGCCTCGAAGCCGATGTGCCCCCCCAGCAGCCGCGCCTGGCGGATCAACGCCGCCTGGTCACGCGGCAGACGCGGCGCCGGCAGGGTCTCGGCGGTGGCGGGCTGGCCGGTCGCCAGCAGCTGTGGTGCCGCCGGCACCGCCAGCCGCGCGGCCAGGCGCTGCTGCACCGCAGGGCCAGCCAGATAGCTGGCCAGACGCTGCAGCCGTGCGTCCGAGCCGGTCGGCAGGTGCATGACGACCCGGTGCGTCAGCGGGTAGCGCTCGGCAGCCAGGGTCTGCGCGTCGGGCATCCAGGCCGCGCCGGAGGCGTCGGCCACCGGCAGCACCCGTGCGGAGCCGATCTCGGCCAGTGGCACCAGGCCGATGGCGCTCGGATCGGCCGCCACCGCCTGCAGCAGCGCACGGCTGTCAGCATGGGCGGGCAGTGCGGTCGGCAGGCCCTCGCCCCCGAGCAGCTGACGCGACACCAGCACCTGCAGCGCAGGGTCGGCGAGCAGATGCACCCCATCCGGCCGGCCGACGCGCCCCAGCAGGCGCTGGCGCAGCTGCCCCGGCGTCAGCGAGCGCAGCGGGCTGTCCGGATGCACCACCACCGCCAGCGCGTCCCGGCCCAGGGTGATGTCGTCGGCACCGATGTCGTCGCCCAGCACCGAGACACGCCGCAGCCCGGCCGCACCGGAGATCGAGAGCGCCGGCTCGAGCCGGAACTCGAGCCGCGTGCCCGTGGGCGTCCGTGCCACCAGCAGCGGTGCGCGCGGGTCGGGCTGGCGCGCATCCTGCAGTCCGTCGGCGCGCAGAAAGGCCTGGACCAGCTCGACCATCAGCTCCGGGCCCAGCAGCGCGGTGCCGTGCAGCGTCAGGGCGGCCGGCAGACCGGCCGCGGGCGGCTGGCCCTCGAGCACCGCCCCGGCCTGGGTGACCAGCCCGGCACCCGCCCCAGCCCCCACGCCGGACTCCGAGGACGATTCGCCCCGCCCGGACAGGAAGAAGCCGGCAGCCGCCACCAGCGCGACGCCGACGACCGGAACCACCCAGCGCGCCGCCCCGGACGGCGAGGCCTCGACCACCGCGTCGATCGGCAGCAGCGCGGCGGCACATTCTGGACAGCGATCGTCCGGCGCCTTCAGCGGCAGCAGGGCACGGGACGCCGCCTTGCTGCAGGCGGCGGGAAGATTGGTGCAGACGGCACGGCTCATCGGGGGCATTCCTGACGGATCAGCTTCATCGCCTCGCGGGCGGCTTCATTCCAGTCGCGACTGATGGTGTCCCACTGGGCGGGCGACGACTGTCGACGCAGCATCTCGATGCGATCGCGCATGCGGTCGCGCAGGTCGGCGATCGCCTCGGGCGCGCCATGATGCCCCTCCTGCAGCGCGGTGCAGACCTCGTCGAAGAGATCATGCAGCACCCGCTCGCGGGCCTGGTCGACCGCCTCGAGCGGATCGCGCCCGAGCCGCACCCGAGCGATCTCGAAGCCGTCGGCATCGAGGCTGACATGCACCAGCACTGGCGCGCCGGTCAGCGGCTCGGGCTCGTGGCGCAGCAGGCCCAGGGCCTCCGCCAGCAGCACGACGGTGCGCGCACGCGCCTGCTGAGCCTGCACGTCGACCGCCAGCAGCTCGGGCAGGCAGGCCGCCTCGTCGAGCTGCAGCCACAGGGCCGCACGCCCCGCCTGCAGCCGATGCGCCTCGTACAGCCGGTGCAGCTCCTGCACCGGGCGCAGCGCCTGCAGCGGCAGGCCGCGCACCAGGCGCATCAGCACCAGCGCGCCCTCGCCTTCGGTGCGCATCTGCAGCGTCGGGGCGGTGCCGGCGCCGCCGGGCCGGCGCAGCAGCCGGGCCAGGTCCGCCGGCAGCAGCGCCGGCACCGCCCGTGCGGCCAGGCGGGCGACCACCCCGCCGTCATCCTCGTCGGCATCGGCAGGAAGGGGGGTCTCGCCAGGCTCCGGCGGCGCCGGCACCCGCAGGCATTCCTGGATGCTCACGCCGGGGGCCTCCTCGGCAGACCACAGCAGCGAGACCGCGGCCTGCGCACGCAGCGCCGCCTGTTCGCGCGCCAGCCGCTCGGGCTCGGCCTGCAGACCGGCCAGCCAGACATCCCAGGCGCCGGCGACCACCGGCTGCAGCTGCACCGGCGACAGGCGCTGCGCGCAGGCCGACAGCAGCGCGTCGCAGGTGGCCGCCTCGCCAATGCGCTGCGCGAACAGGCGGAAGCCGGCCTGCTCACCCAGCCGTGCGAACAGACCGGCGCGCAGCACCCGCAGGTGCTCGCGCTGCATCGTCTCGCGGGTGATGAGCTGCTGACGCCAGTGATTGAGCAGCTCGCGCGTGTCCAGCCGCGCCTCGCCGGCCTCCGGGCGGGCCGGTGGCAGCGCGATGGCGGCAGCCGCATCGGTGGTCTCGACCAGCGCAGCCAGCTCCATCTCGCCCGCGTCGATCATGCCCTGCAGCGTGGTGAGCTGCGCCTCGATCTCGGCGATCAGCCGCAGCGTCAGCGTGACCGCCGCCGAGCGGGTGCGCGCCAGCGCGTACTCGCGCAGCCGCTCGATCAGTGCCTCGACATCGACCGGCGCGGCCTGGCCGCGCAGCCACGCCAGCATGCCCGGGCGCACCGCGGCGGCCTGCTCGGCCGCCTCGATCTGCTGCCACAGCAGCGCGGCCTGGGTCTCCAGGCCATGCTGCTCCTGGCGCAGCGGCTCGACGCGGTCAGCCAGATCGGCCAGCACCGCTGCCAGCAGCTGGCCGCACTCGTGCAGCGCGCGCCGGCCCTCGCGCCAGTCCTCCCACAGCGTCGACTCGATGCGCTGGCGCACCACCACCGCACGGCGGCGCAGCGCATGGTCGGGCAGATCGAAGGCGGCCTCGATGCCCTGGCCGCGGAAGCGCTCCTCCAGCCCCTGCTCGAAGAGGCGGCGCAGCTCGGTGGCACGCCGGGCCGGCGCGACCAGGTCGATCAGCTGCCGGTAGTGCGCCTCCAGCGCCTGCCACTCCTGCTCGATCGGCGTGCCGGGCAGGCTGTCACCGTCGATCTCGGGCAGCGGCATGGCCAGCTGCAGATGCGCTTCGCTCAAGCCCCAGCCGGCCAGCAGCGCCTCCATCGACTCCATCGCCTCGACCGGCACCGGGCGCGGATGGGTGACAAAGCCCAGGCCCGGGCGCCAGTGGTTGTAGCGCAGCTGGGCCAGCAGCCGCAGCAGCAGCTCGTGGCTCAGGTGGCTGCGCAGCGCGACCCGGTCGGCCGCGCGCTCGGCCAGGCCGAAGGCGGCAAACTCGCCCCGGCGGGCGGCCTGGCCCGAGGCGCGCGGCGGCGTCAGCCACTCCGGCTCGCCGCTGACCCGCTGGAAGATCCAGTCGGCCAGGCGCTGCTCGCGTCCGGCCGCGTCCAGCGGCTGCAGGCCGCGCTCGTCGGTGCGCGCCGACAGCAGGCACAGCTCGAACAGGCCCTCCTGCGCGGCCGCCTGCAGCTCGCGCAGCACGGCATAGGCCTGAACCTCGGCCAGCGGCGCGGGCCGGCCGAAGGCGGTGTCGTCCTGCGGCAGCAGCGCGTGCAGCTGCACGCTGCAGCGGGTGGCTGGCGGATGCTGGCGCAGCAGCTGCAGCAGATCGATCAGCAGGCCAGCGCCAGTGGCCCCGCCGAGCTGGACCACCAGATGCAGCGTGAGCGACGGATGCGTGTGGCGGGCCTGCAGCGCCTGCGAGACCGCATCGAGCGCCAGCCGCACACGCCCCTGGCCCTGCGCCAGCAGCAGCCGGCCCAGCCGGCGCGAGGGCCAGCCCGGCAGCCGGGCCGCCACCTGCGACAGCGGCGCATCGAAGGCGCCGAGCTCGGTCAGTCGCGCTTCCCAGTCGGTGCCCTCGGGCGCCAGGCAGGCACGCAGCTCGGGCCGGGCACGCAGCAGCGCATGCAGCTCGGTGGCGCTGGCGCCCAGCAGCAGGCGCTGCTGGAGCGGTGGCACCAGGCTGCCACCGAGATGGCGCCAGCCAGGCGCCTCGTCCCGGAGTTCCTTCGGATCGGTGTCGATCAGCAGCGGCTCCAGCACCGCGCGGCGACCGGCAGGCTCGATGCGGCAGGCCAGCCGGCGGCACAGGGCCTGCCATACCCGGACACCGGCCCCCCCGAGCCCGAGATACAGATGATTCATGTCAGCGTCGTATCCAGCAATGTCTTCAGGCCGGTCTCGGCAGCACTGCCGCCCGGCCGGTCGCTATGGTCCCGGCAAACCGCCGGCCCCCCGCCGCCGGATCACCCCGCATGGCCCCCGGAAATACGGGGTAATTGCGCGGCATTTTGCGTTATTTCCACTTCCAGCTCGGCACCCGAAGTTGCAGAGATCACGACATCTGACACGAGTTGCAACAGCCGCTGCCTACAATCCCGCGATGACTGCCCCGAAGAACTTCGTCCATCTGCGCTCCCACACCGAATTTTCCGTGGTCGACGGCACGCTGCGGATCGACGACGCGGTCGATGCCGCCTCGAAGGACGGTCAGGCCGCAATGGCCATCACCGATCTGTCCAACCTGTTCGGCGGCATCAAGTTCTACAACGCCGCGCGCAAGAAAGGCGTGCAGCCGATCATCGGCGTCGACATCTGGCTCGAGCCCGACGGCCCGGCCACCGCGGGTGACGCCCGCCCCGCCACCCGGCTGCTGCTGCTGGTGCAGGACCGCCAGGGCTATCTGAACCTGTCGGAGATCCTGTCGCGCGCGTGGATCACCCATGTGCAGCGCGGCAACCAGGCCTGGGTGAAGTGGGCCTGGCTGGAGGAGCTCGGCGGCGGGCTGATCGCGCTCTCCGGCGGCCTGATGGGCGCAGTCGGCCAGGCGCTGGCGATGGGCGACACGGCGCGCGCGCGCGATGTGGCGCAACGGCTGGCGGCGGTCTTTCCGGGCCGCTTCTACCTGGAGCTGCAGCGCGCGCAGCTGAGCGGCCACGAGGCCAATGTGCGCGCCACCGTGCCGCTGGCGGCCCGGCTCGGCCTGCCGGTGGTGGCCACCCACCCGATCCAGTTCCTGGAGCCCGACGACTTCGAGGCCCACGAGGCGCGGGTCTGCGTGGCCGACGGCGACACGCTGGCCAATCCGAAGCGCATCCGCCGCTTCAGCCGCGACCAGCATTTCAAGACGCAGGCCGAGATGGCCGCGCTCTTCGCCGACATCCCCAGCGCGATCGACAACACCGTCGAGATCGCCCGGCGCTGCAGCCTGACGCTGGTGCTGGGCAAGCCGCAGCTGCCCAACTTCCCCACACCGCTGCTGGCCGATGGCACGTCGATGCCGATGGCCGACTACTTCCGCCAGCTCTCCTTCGAGGGCCTGGAAGACCGCCTGAAGCTGCTCTTCCCCGACGCCGCCCAGCGCGACGCCGAGCGCGCGCGCTATGTCGAGCGGCTGGAGTTCGAGCTGACGACGATCCTGAAGATGGGCTTTCCCGGCTACTTCCTGATCGTGTCGGACTTCATCCGCTGGGCCAAGGCCAACGGCTGCCCGGTGGGCCCGGGCCGGGGCTCGGGCGCGGGCTCGCTGGTGGCCTATGTGC
>JBJOPV010000053.1:0-18362 GCA_046050625.1 Pseudomonadota bacterium | reverse complement strand
CGGCGCGCTGCTGCTGATGGCGGGCACCTCGCCGAAGGACTCGATGCGGCTGTATGCGCTGCTGGCGGTGGCGATCGCCTTCCTGTCGGCCTCGCAGGATGTGGTGATCGATGCCTATCGCACCGACCTGCTGCCCGCGCCCGAGCGCGGGCTGGGCGCCTCGCTGTCGGTGCTGGGCTACCGGCTGGCGATGATCCTGTCGGGCGGCATCGCGCTGATCTGGACCGATCCGGTCAACGCGGGCGGGCCGGCCGGCTGGACCTGGCCGGAGGTCTACCGGCTGATGGCGGGGCTGATGGTGGCCGCTGCAGGGATCTCGGCGCTGCTGCTGCCGCGACTGCCCCGGCTGGCGCAGCCCGAGAGCGTCGCGCGCCATGACCTGATCGGCTTCGCCGCGGTGCTGGCGGCGGCGGCAGTCGGCTACCTGCTGACCGACCGGGTGCTGGGGCCCCTGTCTGGTGCGCTGCTCGGGCCGCTGCTGGAGCAGACCGCACTGGCCCCGACGCTGCGCCAGCGCTGGGCCGATCTGCTGGCGCTGCTGCTGGGCATCGCCATCACGCTGCCGCTGGGGGCCTGGGCGGCGCGGGTGGCGCGTTTCGAGACGCTGCTGGGCGGCATGGCCAGCTACTTCGCCCAGCCCGGCGCCTGGGCCTTCCTGGGCTTCATCGTGCTCTACAAGCTGGGTGACGCCTTTGCCGGCAGCCTGATGACGCCCTTCCTGCTGAAGGCGATGGCCTTCGGCTCGGCCGAGGTCGGCGTGGTCAACAAGGTGATCGGGCTGTGGCTGACGATCGGCGGCGCGCTGCTGGGCGGGGCGCTGATGCTGCGCCTCGGGCTGTGGCGCGCGCTGATGCTGTTCGGCGTGCTGCAGATGGCCAGCAATCTGGGCTTCTGGTGGCTGGCGGTGCACGGGCAGGGCGCGCTGCCGGGCCTGACGGTGCCGGCCTTCGACTGGGGTTTCCTGAAGCTGGCGCAGGCCACGCCGGTCGACGGCGGGCTGCTGATGGTGATCGCCTTCGAGAACCTTTCCGGCGGCATGGGCACCGCGGCCTTCGTGGCCTTCCTGATGAGCCTGACCAGCCAGCGTTTCACCGCCACACAATACGCGATGCTGTCGGCCTTCGCCTCGATCGGCCGGGTCTGGGTGGGCCCGCTGGCCGGGGTGCTGGCCGAGTCGATCGGCTGGCCGAGCTTCTTCATCGTGTCGACGCTGGTGGCGCTGCCGGCGTTGTGGATGCTGGTCCGGCTGCGCCCGACCGTGCAGGCGCTGGAGATCGCGCCGGGCGCGGCGGCGACCGACGACTGACTGAGCCCGAGCCCGAGCCCGATTTCGAGTTCGATTCCGAATCTGAAGAGGAGTCCTGACCGACATGAGCACCCCGATCCCGGAGTTCGTCCACGACGCCACGATCACCACCCCGATCGATCTGCACCGCGGCGGCTGCCGCTGCCCGCTGCATGGCCGGCGCCTGTTCACCGGCCTGCTGGCGGGGGCGGCCGCCACCGCCGCCTGGCCGGCGCTGGCCCGCGAGGGCGTGGAGGTGGGGGGCAACTCCAAGTTCACCAAGCTGGTCTCTGCCGAGGAGATCGAGGGCGCCGCCGCGACCCAGTACCAGCAGATGCGCACCGAGGCCTCCGGCAAGAAGGCGCTGGCACCGGCCAACCATCCGCAGCAGCAGCGCCTGCAGGCGATTGCCGATCGGCTGATCCCGTTCACGCACGAGTGGAACCAGCGCGCGCGCGACTGGCAGTGGGAGGTCAGCCTGATCGGCTCGAAGGAGATCAACGCCTTCTGCATGCCCGGCGGCAAGATCGCCTTCTACTACGGCATCCTGCAGCAGCTGCAGCTCAGCGACAGCGAGGTGGCGATGATCATGGGCCACGAGATGGCGCATGCACTGCGCGAGCATGCCCGCGAGCGCATGGGCAAGCAGATGGCGACCCAGGGCGTGATCGGCATCGGGGCGGCGCTGCTCGGGCTGGGCGATGTGGGCCGCACGGTCGCCAACATGGGCGGCCAGCTGCTGACGCTGAAGTTCGGCCGCGAGGACGAGTCCGAGGCCGATCTGGTCGGCATGGAGCTGGCCGCGCGTGCCGGCTACGACCCGCGCTCAGGCGTGACGCTGTGGCAGAAGATGATGGAGGCCAACAAGGGCGCGCCGCCCGAGTTCCTGTCGACCCATCCTGCTGGCAATACCCGCATCCGCGACATCGAGTCCAGTCTGTCCAGGGTCGAGTCGCTCTACGCGCGTGCGGCGCGTCCGCCGCGCCAGTTCGGGCCGCCGCCGCTGCGCAGCTCGGCCGGCTGAGCCGTCGAGCCGCTCACCAGCGCAGCGGCAGCGGGCGCCGCAGCGTCAGGCGCTGATCCATCTGGTCGATGTAGCCGCCGCGCTCCAGATCCTTCAGCAGCCGGCTGACCATCTCGCGCGAGCAGCCGATGCGGCTGGCGATCTCGGAGTGCGTCAGCCGGGCGTCGATCGGCCGAATGCCGTCCGCACCTGGCGCAGCCAGCTCGTCGAGCAGCATCGACAGGCGGCCGTAGCTGTCGAGCAGCGCCATGTTGCGCGCGTCCCGGATGGCCGAGCGGGCGCGTCCGATGACCTGCGTCAGCAGCTCCAGCGCCAGTGCTGGATGCCGCTCCATCTGCTCGATCAGCAGGTCGCGGGTGAGCACGCCAGCGCAGGTGGCCTCGGTGGTGATCGCGCTGGCGGCCCGCGGACCGCCGTCCAGGCTCATCTCGCCGACCAGTTCGCCCGGGCCGTGCAGGCCGAAGGTGATCTGGCGCTCGGTGCTGCCCCCGCCGCTCTGTGCCTGTGCGCTCGCGTAGAGGCGGACCCGGCCCGACAGCAGCAGATAGATCGTGTCGCCGACATCGCCTTCCTGGATCAGCAGCACGCCCTTGCGGTAGCTGCGCAGCATGGACTGCCGTGCCAGTGCCCTCAGCGCGGGCGACAGGGCCAGGCGGTCGAGCAGGCTGTCCGGCGGTGCGACGAAGCGTGGCGGAGGTGTCGGCATCGGCGCCGAAGATAGGTCAGCGGCGCCCCCGAAGGCAAGGCCGCCGCCGGGATGCACGGCCGGTTTCATCCCAACGGACGACGCCGATGCACTGTCCCGGGGCATCCGATCGTGGCGCCGGATCGACATGACCGCCTGCCGTCGTGTCCTGTGCGGTCTTGTTCGGCTCCCCGCACCGCTCAGGTGCCGCGCACATAGGGGTTGCCCAGGCGCTCCTCGCCGAAGCTGCTTTCCGGGCCGTGGCCGGGAATGAAGACGGTGTCGTCGCCCATCGGCCACAGGCGCTGGGTGATCGAGTCGATCAGCGTCTGGTGGTGGCCGCCGGGGAAGTCGGTGCGCCCGATGCTGCCGGCAAACAGCACGTCGCCGACGAAGGCGCGCTTCATCTCCGGGCTGTGGAAGACGACGTGGCCGGGCGTGTGGCCGGGGCAGTGGCGCACGTTCAGCGTGTGCGCGCCCAGCGTCACGGTGTCGCCGTCGTCCAGCCAGCGCGTCGGCGTGAACGGCTCGGCGGGTGGGAAGCCGAACATCTTGCTCTGCTGGGCCAGGCCGTCGATCCAGAACTGGTCGCCGGGGTGCGGGCCGATGACGGGCAGGTTCAGTTCACGGGCGAGCTGGCCGGTGCCGCCGGCGTGGTCGATGTGGGCGTGGGTGAGCCAGATCTGTTCGAGCTTCAGGCCCCGGCGGGCAATCTCGGCGAGCAGCTCGGGCAGGTCGCCGCCGGGGTCGATGACGGCGGCCTGTTTCGTCTGGTCGTCCCAGACGATGGAGCAGTTCTGGGCGAAGGCGGTGACGGGGTGGGTGTGGTAGCGCAGCATGGTGGGGGAAATTCTCTCAGGCTCTCTCAGGCCTGCTGTGCCGAGCTGACGAACAGGTCGAGCAGGCGCTGCGCGGCCGGTGAGAGGAAGGCCCCCTCGCGGCAGGTCACCACCAGGCGGCGGCGCATCTGCGCCTCCAGCACCGGCACCTCCTTCAGGCCGGGCACCCGGTTGGGGCCCTGCAGGTGATGGCGCGAGATGAAGCTCAGCAGCCGGGTGTGTGCGATCAGTGCCGGCAGCATCAAGAGCATCGTCGTTTCGACCTGCACATGCGGGCGTGGCAGGCCGTGGCGCTCGAAGGTGTGGTCCAGCCAGTCGCGGGTGGGCGCGCCCGGCGGCTGCAGCGCCCAGGCGTGGCCGCCCAGGTCCGCCAGCCGCAGGGCGGGGCGGGTCTGGTGGATCTCGTGGTGCTCGCTGGCGGCCACGACGATCAGGTCCTCGGCCAGTGGGTGCGACCGGAAGCCGGGCTCGGGCGAGAGCTGGGTGGCCACCATCAGGTCGAGCTCTCCGGCGCGCAGCCTCGGGCCAAGCGAGTCGATCAGGCCCACGGCGGTGTGCAGCGTGACGCCGGGGGCTTCCTCGAGCAGCTGGCGTGCCACCTCCGGCAGCAGGAACTGCGCGGCGGTGGGCACGATGCCCAGGCGCACATGGCCGCTCAGGCCCGCGCCGAGGGTGCCCAGCTCGCGCCGCGCGTCCTCGACATCGAAGCGCATGCGCCGCGCCCATTTCAGCAGCACCCGCCCCGCCTCGGTCAGCCGGATGCCGCGGCCGGACTTCTCGAACAGCGCCGCGCCGCAGTCGGCCTCCAGCCGGCGGATGCTGCTGGTCAGCGCTGGCTGCGAGCGGTGCAGCCGCTCGGCGGCCCGCCCCAGGTGCTGCAGCTCGGCGATGGTCTCGAAGTAGCGCAGATCCCTCAGGTCCATTGCAAAAGTCTCATGAATGAATCTGGACAAATTATCGATTGGACGCGCGCATTCCGGTTCCGAATACTGCAGCCATTCCGATCTTCCCCACCGCTTTCGCCACAGAAGCGAGGCCCGTCGGAGGGATCCTCGCCACCGGAGACATCGCCCATGAACACCGTCCGCCGCCTCCTGCTGGTGCTGGCTGCCAGCGCCCTGGTCCCGAGCGCCTTCGCGCAGGCCTGGCCGACCAAGCCCATTCGCCTGGTCGTGCCTTTCCCGCCGGGCGGGGGCACCGACAGCATCGCGCGCGAGGTCAGCCAGAAGGTGGCGGCGGCCACCGGCTGGACCTTCGTCATCGACAACCGCTCCGGCGCGGGCGGCAACCTCGGGGTGGACGCGGTGGCCAAGTCGGCGCCGGACGGCCACACCCTGGTGCTCGGGCAGACCAGCAATCTGGCGATCAACCCGACGCTGTACGCCAAGATGCCCTACGACCCGCAGAAGGACCTGGCGCCCGTCGTGGTGCTGGCCCAGTCGGCGCTGGTGATGGTCACGGGCACGAGCACGCCCTACAAGTCGGTCGCCGACGTGGTGGCGGCCGCCAAGGCCAGGCCGGGGCAGCTCAATTTCGCCTCGCCGGGCAACGGCACGGTGGCCCATCTCACCAGCGAGCTGTTCCAGAAGGCCGCCGGCATCGACACCCAGCACGTGCCCTACAAGGGCGCGGCCCAGGCGCTGACCGATGTCATCAGCGGCAATGTCGAGCTCTACATGGCCTCGGTGCCCACGCTGATCGGCCAGATCCGCAACGGCAAGCTGCGGGCGCTGGCCGTCAGTTCGGCCAAACGGGTGGACGATCTGCCCAGCGTGGCGACGATCAACGAGTCGGGCTACAAGGGCTTCGATGCGGTGACCTGGTTCGGTCTGCTGGCGCCGGCCGGTACGCCCAAGGACGTGGTCGTTCGGCTCAATGCCGAGTTCAACAAGGCGCTGCAGAACCCCGAGCTGCGTCGTCGCCTCGGCGACGAAGGGGCGGATGCCGTCGGAGGCTCGCCCGAGCAGTTCGCGGCGCTGATCCGCGACGAGATCCCGCGCTGGGGCCGCGTGGTGCGCGAGTCCGGCGCCCGCATCGATTGACGGCGCCGCCGCCCCGCTTCCCTTTCCATCCTTCGTTTTTCCAGGAGATTCGCATGAGTCTGGCCGCTGCATTGCCTGACGTGATCCGTGACTTCGAGCGCGTCGATGCCGACGTGGTGGCGCAGGCCGCCGGCTTCGCGTCCTCCATCCTGGCCGACGTGGCCGGGCGGCGCGGCGCGCTGCATGGCCGCATCGCGCCGTTGGCGCCGTCGATGCGCTTTGCCGGCCCGGCGCTGACCGTCGAGCTGCGCCCCGGCGACAATCTGATGATCCACGCCGCGCTGGCCGTGGCCCGGCCCGGCGACGTGATCGTCGTCGACGGCAAGGGCGACCTGAGCAGCGCGCTGATGGGCGAGATCATGAGCCAGCAGGCGGTGGCGCTGGGCGTGGTGGCGGTGGTGATCGACGGCGCGGTGCGCGACAGCGAGGCCATCCGCACGATGGGCTTCCCGATGTATGCCGCAGGCCTGAATCCGAACGGCCCGACCAAGGCGATTGCCGGCCGGCTCAACCACCCCATCTCCATCGGCGGCGTGACGGTGCGCGCCGGCGATCTGGTCGTGGGCGACGCCGATGGCGTCACGGTGGTCGAGCGCGAGAAGGCCGCCGCGCTGATGCCGCTGGCCGCCGAGAAGGTGGCCGCCGAGACCCGGCGCATCGCCGACATCCAGAGCCGCAAGGCGCTGCGTCCGGCCTGGCTGGACGGCGCCCTGCGCGCGGCCGGCGTCATCGGCGACGGAGAGACGCTGTGAGCGCCGCCCGCCCCGTCTTCCTGGTCACCGGCGCCGATCTGGCTGCGCCCGCGCTGGCGCTGCTGGCCGATTTCGAGGTGGTCTATGCCGGCGCCAGGCCGACCGAGGCCGATCTGATCGCGCTGTGCCGCCAGCATGATCCGGTGGCGATCATCGTGCGCTACGGCAAGGTGGGCGCTGCGGTGATGGACGCCGCGCCCGGCTTGCGCGTCATCTCCAAGCACGGCAGCGGCACCGACACCATCGACAAGGTGGCGGCGGCCGCGCGCGGCGTCGCGGTGGTGGCCGCGGCCGGCGCCAATGCGGCGGCGGTGGCCGAGCACGCGCTGGCGCTGCTGCTGGCCTGCGCCAAGTCGGTGGTGGCACTCGATGCGCGCCTGCACGCCGGCCACTGGGACAAGGCCACGCACAAGAGCGTGGAGCTGGAAGGCCGCACCCTGGGCCTGATCGGCCTGGGCGCGATCGGCCTGCGCTTCGCCCGCATGGCCGACGCGATGGGCATGCGGGTGATCGGCTTCGATCCCTACGCGAAGAACCTGCCCGCCCAGGTCGAGGCGGTGAACCTGGAGACGATCTGGCGCGAATCGGATGCGATCTCGCTGCATTGCCCGCTCACCGCCGACAACGCCAGCCTCGTCAATGCCCGCACGCTGGCGGCCTGCAAGCCCGGCGTGATCCTGGTGAACACCGCCCGCGGCGGGCTAATCGACGAGGCGGCGCTGCTGGCGGCCGTGCGCAGCGGCCAGGTGAGCGGCGCCGGCCTGGACAGCTTCGCCATCGAGCCGATGGAAGCCGGTCACCCCTTCCACGGCGAGCCGCGCATCACGCTCAGCCCGCACATCGGCGGCGTGACGGCGGATGCCTACGTGAAGATGGGCGTGGGCGCGGCGCGCAATGCGCTGGCGGTGCTCGGCCACCCGGCGGCCGCCTGACGAGGAGACATCGCATGACCCTGCGCTTTTTCCTGCGCCCGCTGGCCGCGCTGGCGCTGATCGTCTCGACGCTGGCCGCGGCCCAGACGCCGGCCTGGCCGACGCGCCCGGTGAAGATCGTCGTGCCCTATCCGCCGGGCGGCGCGGTCGATGTGGTGACCCGCAAGATGGCCGCGCGCCTGCAGCAGCAGACCGGCCAGACCTTCTTCGTCGAGAACAAGGCGGGGGCGGCCGGCACGGTCGGGCTGATGAGCGTCGTGCAGGCGCCGGCCGACGGCTACACGCTGGCGGCCAACGACACCTCGCACGCGCTGCTGCCGCACATCTTCCGCAAGCTGCCCTTCGACCACGCCAGCGCGCTGGTGCCGGTGGGCGCCTTCGTCTTCGCGCCGATGACGGTGGCGGTGCGGGCCGACTCACCCCACCGCACGCTGGCCGATCTGGTCGCCGCCGGCAAGGCGCGGGCCGACGCGGTGACCTACGGCACCGGCGGCGCGGGCTCGGCGCCGCACTTCGTCAGCGAGGCGCTGGGCATCGCGGCGGGCGCGAACTTCATGCACGTGCCGTTCAAGGGCGCCGGCGAGGCGACGATGGCGATGCTCTCCGGCACCATCGACTTCCAGGTCGCCTCCACGCCCGGCATCCTGGGCCAGGTGCGCGGGGGCAAGGTGCGGCTGCTGGCGGTCAGCGGTTCGCGCCGAGTGACCGCGCTGCCCGAGGTGCCGACCTTCCAGGAGGCGGGCGTGAAATTTCCGGGTCTGATCAACTTCACCGGGCTGTTCGCGCCCCGCGGCACGCCGCCGGCGGTGCTCGAGCGCCTGCACAAGGAGATCGCCGTGGCGATGGCCTCGCCCGACATGAAGGCCTATGCCGAGAGCATCGGCGCCGAGCCCGGCCACTGGGACGCGACCGAGTTCGCCCGCGACCTGCATGAGCGCAGCGTGTTCTGGGGCCGCATCGCCGCCAACACCGCCTTCGAGCGCCAGTGAGCCCGGAGGCCGCGATGTTCCTGCTCCAGCCTGCACAGGTCCGCACGGCCGAGGTCTTCACCCGCCTGCCCGAGCGCTTTCGGCGCCCCGGCGTGCGCTCGGCCTGGGCCGAGGCCAACCGGGGCGGTGCGCCCACCGATTCCTTCCTCGAAGGACCGGTGTTCGACGCCGACGGCCAGCTCTACGTGACCGACATTCCCTTCGGCCGTCTCTTTCGCATCGACCCGCAGGGTGAGTGGACGCTGGTGGCCGAGTGGGACGGCGAGCCCAACGGTGCCAAGTTCCTGAACGCGCGCGAGCTGCTGGTCACCGACTACCGCCACGGCCTGATGGCGGTGGACGTGGCCACGGGCGCCGTGCGGCCTTTCCTGGAGCGGCGCAACAGCGAGCGCTTCCGGGGCGTCAACGACCTGATCTTCGATCGCGCCGGCAATCTCTATTTCACCGACCAGGGCCAGAGCGGCCTGCACGACCCGAGCGGCCGGCTCTACCGGCTGCGCCCCAGCGGCCAGCTCGACCTGCTGCTGACCAACGTGCCCAGCCCGAACGGCGTGGCGCTGTCGCCCGACGAGCGGGTGCTCTACCTGGCGGTGACGCGCGCCAACCAGGTCTGGCGGGTGCCGCTGATGGACGACGGCAGCGTGGCCAAGGTCAGCGCCTTCTTCACCTCGCACGGGCCCAGCGGCCCCGACGGG
Source organism: Pseudomonadota bacterium (assembly GCA_046050625.1). Taxonomy (GTDB): domain Bacteria; phylum Pseudomonadota; class Gammaproteobacteria; order Burkholderiales; family Burkholderiaceae_C; genus Sphaerotilus. The sequence continues at coordinate 9,119 of JBJOPV010000053.1, read as the reverse complement.
CTGGCGGTGGACGAGGCCGGGCGCGTGCTGGTGGCCAATCCGGGGCTGGGGCGGGTCTGGGTGCTGGACGCGCTGGCCGAGCCCGAGCAGGTGCTGCTCAGCCCGGCGGGGCGCTCGCTCACCAACCTGGCCTTCGGCGGCACGGACCGACGCACGCTGTACTGCACCGAATCGGTGTCGGGCTCGATCCTGCGCATCACGCTGGACCGGGCCGGGCTGCCGATCCATCGGGGCATCGAATCCGGCTCCTGATGTCTCCAGAGCGGTGCGCAGTCCGTAGACTGCGCCACCTGGCCGGACGCCCTGCGGGCTCCAGCCTTTCCCTGTCGTGCTGGAGACCGAGCGTGAAACTGAACTGGAAGATGTCCGAGAACTCGCTGTTCGCGATCCTGCTGCGCTCGCCGTGGTGGCTCAGCGTGGCCGTCGGGGCGCTGATCGGGCTGGTGGCGGCGGCCGCGCTGCCGGCGGACTTCCGCACCGCCGGCGCCCTGTCGGGCTTTCCCTTCTTCGTCATCGCCGTGATGGCCGCACGGCGCCAGCGCGGCCAGCCCAGCGCGGCCCAGGTGACCGAGACCGCCCAGGCGCTGGGCGCCCTGACCTGGCCGGCCTTTGCCGACCGGCTCGAGACCGCCTTCCAGCGCGCCGGCTACCAGGTGCAGCGCGGCACCGCACCGGGCGTGGACTTCGTGCTGGCGCGCCAGGGCCGCACCACACTGGTCGGCGCGCGCCGCTGGAAGGCCGCGCGCACCGGGCTGGAGCCGCTGCGCGAGCTGCAGGCGGCGCGCGAGGCGGCAGGCGCGCAGGCGGCGCTCTACATCGCGCTGGGCGAGGTCACCGACAACACCCGGCCTTTCGTGCGCGAGCACGGCATCACGCTGTGGCAGGCGGCCGAACTCGCGAAGGCCCTGCGCGGCATTGCGCTGACGCTCTGAGCCCGTTCAGCCGGGGCTGCGCTCGGCCATCGCCCGGGCGATCTCGCCGATGCGGCGCAGCGCCGCGCGGTGTGGCTCATCCCAGCGCCCGCCCACGCCCAGGCGGATGCAGTGGCGGTAGCGGCCCGTGGCGCTGAACATCGTGCCCGGCGCGATGCAGATGCGCTCGGCCAGGCAGGCCTCGAACAGCGCGCCCGAGTCCAGCCCGCCGGGCAGCTCGATCCACAGGATGAAGCCGCCGGCCGGATCGGTCACGCGGGTGCCGCGCGGAAAGCTCTCGGCGATCAGGCCGCGGGCCTCGTCCACGCGCGCGGCAATGGTGGTGCGCAGCTGGCGGTAGGCCGAGCCGTGGCCGGGCTGGGTCAGCAGGTCGGCCATCGCCAGCTCGAGCAGCTCGGTGTGACCGCCCGAATGCACTGCCTTGAGCCGGCGCACCTGTGCGCCCCAGCGCCCGGCCTCGACCCAGCCCAGGCGGATGCCCGGCGCCACCGTCTTCGAGAAGGAGCCGCAGACCATCACATGGCCACCGGTGTCGAAGGCCTTGACCGCGCGGCGGCGGTCGTCCTGCTCGGCCAGGTCGTTGTAGAGCACGTCCTCGATCAGCGGGATGCCGCGCTCGGCCACCATCTGCGCCAGACGGCGGCGCTCGGCCAGCGGCATCGAGGCGCCCAGCGGGTTGGAGAGCGTCGGCACGGCCAGCACCGCCTTGACCGGCTGGGTGTCGAAGGCGAGCTGCAGCGCGTCCAGCGACAGGCCGGTGCGCGGATGCGTCGGGATCTCCAGCGCGCGCAGGTGCATGCTCTCCAGGATCTCCAGAAAGCCGAAGTAGGTCGGCGACTCCAGCGCCACCACGTCGCCCGGCCGGGTGACCGCGCGCAGGCACAGGCTGATGGCCTCCAGGCAGCCGTTGGTGACCAGGATGTCGCGCGCGTCAAGCTGGCAGCCCAGGCCGAGCGCATGGCGGGCGATCGCGCGGCGCAGCAGCTCGTGGCCCGGACCGATCGGATAGCGGCACAGCGAGGCGCGGTGGCGCTGCGCGGCGCGGCTGACTGCGCGGCGCACCCGGTCCTGCGCGAACAGCTCGCCGCTCGGGCAAGCGGCACCGAAGGAGATGTAGCGTGGGTCGGTGGCCAGGCGCATCACCTGCTCGCCCAGCGAGCTGACATCGACCGGGCGCGAATCGGGCGGTGGCAGCGAGGGCTCGGGCTCGGGCAGGCGCGGCGCCCGCGCGGCGACGAAGTAGCCCGAGCGGGGGCGCGCCTCGATCAGCCGGGCGTCCTCCAGCGTGCGGTAGGCCTGGACGACGGTCGACAGCGACACGCCCTGCTGGCGCGCCAGCGCGCGCACCGACGGAATGCGCTCGCCGCGCGCCAGCGTGCCGGCGCGGATCGGCTGTGCGATGCCTTCGGCGATCTGCAGATAGAGCGTGTCGTTGGCGGGGAAGGGCGCGGGGCGGGGGGCAGGCAGCGGCGGCATGAGGAGTCCCATTCGAGCCCCATTCTGTCGGGGTGTGTGCCGCATCGACCAGTACAGATCAGGGTCATCCCGACCGGAACAGTTGGTGCTGGAAACGATGTTGTCGCGGCTGTGCTGGTCGGTGCGTGTGCCTGTGCGGTGCGCGTGCGCTCGCCTAAGGTGCCGTCATGGACAGCGACCTTTGCCCCTCATCCTCGCCCCGCCGGGTGCTGCCCCGCGGCCATGTGACCTGTCTGAGCCGTCCGCACGACGGCATCCTGCGCATCACGGTCGAGCACGGCCGGCTGTGGCTGACGCAGGAGACCGACCCGGACGACCATTTCATCGCCGCTGGCGAGGATCTGGCGCTGTGCGGGCCGGGTGCGGTGGTGATCGAGTCCGACGGCGCGGTCGATGCGGTCTTCGCGGTGGCCTTTGATCTGGCGCCGGTGCCGGTGCCCGCGGCGTCTCAGGTGTCCGCCGTGTCGGTCAGCGCGGCGACAGGTGTTTCCGGTGCGGCCGCGGCGGCCGTGCCCGCCTCCGCCCGGCCGCTGCTGGCCGCTGCCGGCGGCTGAGCGCTGACGACCCGGTTGCCGCCGGCGCCCTTGCCCTCGACCAGCGCCCGTTCGGCCCGGCGGATCGCCGCGCTCAGGCTTTCTCCCGGCGCGATCTCGGCCAGGCCGATCGTCGCCGACACCGGCAGCTGGCCGTAAGCCTGAGGCACGCCGAGCTGGGCGATGCGTTGGCGCAGCGCCTCGACCCGCTCGAAGGCATCGGGCATCTCCAGCCCGCTCATCATCACGATGAACTCCTCGTCGCCCCAGCGGCCGACCAGGTCGGTGGTGCGCAGGTTGTCGCGCAGCACCCGGGCGATGCCCGACAGCGAGCGGTCGGCGGCCTCGTGGCCGCAGCGCTCGTTGATGAGCCGGAAGGCGTCCAGATCGGCCACTGCCACGGTCAGCAGGCCCTCGGGCGGCAGCTCGCCGTCCTCGCCGGCGGTCGGGCGGGCGTCGAGCCGGGCCTGGGCCTGCAGCGTCCAGTGGCGGCGGTTGTCGAGCCGGGTCAGGCTGTCGCGCTGCAGCAGCTCGCCGAGCTGGGTGGTCGTCTCGTCGGTCAGCCGGCGGCTCACCTTGGCCAGCGTCATCAGCATGACGAGGGCCATCAGCAGATTGGCCTGCATCAGCGTTTCCAGCACCACCGGCGGCAGCTCGTGCAGCGGCGCGGCGAGCTGGCTGCCCAGGCGCAGCGTCACGCAGCCGGCGATCAGGCAGACCGCGGCGCGCCAGCGGATGTCCTCGGTCAGTCGGGTGTGCAGGATGAGGGCCGGCAGCAGCCCGACCAGGGGCCACCACAGCCCGCTGTCCCAGCCCAGCGACCACACGCCGAAGAGCGCATGCGCCGCCACGCCGCCCAGCAGCACCCAGAACGAGGCCTGCGTGCGGCCGATGCGCTGCAGCACCGTGGCCACCGCCAGCAAGCCGACGCTGCCGACGCTGGCGGCGGCCAGCGTGCGCGCGCCGAAGCTCAGGAACAGCGGGATGTAGAGCAGATGCAGCGCCGCGCCGGCCCAGCTGAACTGGCGCAGCAGTTGCCAGAAAGCGGTGTCGACCACCGCTTCCTGCGGGGTCAGGACACGGCCGGAGGGGGTGAGGATCGAGGGCGTGCTCATCGCGTGGGGCTGGGGGTCGGGACGGAATCTCCCAGGGGTATCGACCAGGAATGGAAAAAACTGAAATCGGCCCGGTCTGCCTAGAATCCGGCGCATCGCCAACCCGACATGACGAGTCTTCCGATGAGCGAACATTCCCCGCGCCCGGCCCTGTCGCCGGTGGTGGCCGGCTGCTGGCGTCTGGCCGAATGGGGCTGGAGCGCGCCCGAGCGGCTGCGCTGGATCGAGCAGTGCCTGGCGCGCGGCGTCACCACCTTCGACCATGCCGACATCTACGGCGGCTACAGCGTCGAGGCGCTGTTCGGCGAGGCGTTGGCGCAGGCGCCGCACCTGCGCGCGCGCCTGCAGCTGGTGAGCAAGTGCGGCATCCGCCTGGTCGATGGGGCGCGGCCGGCGCACCGCCTCAAGTCGTATGACACCTCGGCGGCGCACCTCATCGCCAGCGTCGACAACAGCCTGCGCGCGCTGCGGACCGACCACCTGGATCTGCTGCTGATCCACCGCCCCGACCCGCTGATGCATCCGGCCGAGATCGCTGGCGCGGTGGCGCGGCTGAAGGCCGACGGCAAGATCCTGGACTTCGGCGTCTCGAACTTCACGACGTCGCAGTTCGCGATGCTCAACCCGTGGGTGCCGCTGGCCACCAACCAGATCGAGCTGAGTCCGCTGCACCGCGCGCCGCTGCAGGACGGCACGCTCGACCAGATGCTGGCGCTGGACCTGCGGCCGATGATCTGGTCGCCGCTGGCGGGCGGGCGGCTGTTCTCGGGCCAGGAGCCCGACGCGCTGCGGGTGCGCGCGGTGCTGGAGGCGGTCGCCGAGCGCCATGGCGTCGCGCCCGCCACCGTGGCCTATGCCTGGCTGCTGCGCCATCCGAGCCGTCCGCGGCCGATCGTCGGCAGCCGCCGCCTCGAGGCGCTCGACGAGGCGCTGGCCGCACAGACGCTGACGCTCGACGCCGAGACCTGGCACGAGATCTGGAGCGCTGGCGCCGGCGTGGAGGTGCCCTGATGAGCGCCGCCGACATCGACAGCCCGCGCCTGCGCAACGAGCGCGAGCGCCTCTTCGGCCCCGGCGAGGACGGCCAGGTGCGCGCGCTGGTGCTGGCGCTGGCGCGGCCGGCCGACTGGGAGGTGCTGGGCCGGGTCTGGAAGGGCGTGCAGGACGAGCTGAGCTGGCCGGCGCCGGGCATCGCCGTCTCGGGCACCGACGCCTGCCAGCTCTGGTTCTCGCTGGCCGATCCGCTGCCGCCTGCGCAGGCGCATGCGCTGCTCGAGCGGCTGCGCCTGCGCTATCTGGCCGAGGTGCCGGCGCACCGGGTCGAGCTGATCCCGTCGGCCGATGGCGAGCGCCAGGCGCCGCGCATCCCGGCCGCGCTTGGGGAGGAGGCCTGGTCGGCCTATGTCGCGCCGGACCTCGCGCCGGTCTTCGCCGAGACGCCGTGGCTGGACGTGCCGCCGCGCGCCGAGGGCCAGGCCGAGCTGCTGTCGCGCCTGCGCCCGATCAGCGCGGCCGAATGCGCCATGCTGCTGCCCGAGGGGGCAACGCACGTCTGCACCACTGGCGTGGCCGGGGTTGCCGCGCCGGCGTCGGCTGCGACCGTGTCGGTCTGCACCTTCACCGATCCGCAGGCCTTCCTGCTGCAGGTCATGAACGACGAGCGCGTCGAGATGGCGCTGCGGATCGAGGCGGCGAAGGTGCTGCTGCGCGGGCCGTGACCGGGCGGATCAGGCGGATGGCGCCGCGCCGAACACGCGGCCCGAGTGCTCGCGCATCGCGTGGAACTGGATGTCGGGCACGCGCTCCTGCGCCACGCGCAGATCCGAGTTGTACTGCACCAGGAAGGCCGGCGCGCCGACCACGTCGTAGGCGATGCGCAGCGGCTCGGAGTCGATGAACTTCTTCAGCTTGGCCTCGTCGTCGCAGGTGATCCAGCGCGCGATGGTGAAGCGGCAGGGATCCAGGCGGGCCTCGACGCCGTACTCGCTCTTCAGGCGGTGCAGCACCACCTCGAACTGCAGCTGGCCGATCGCGCCCAGCATCAGCGAGCCGCCGGAGACCGGGTTGAAGACCTGGATCGCGCCTTCCTCGCCGAGCTGCTGCAGGCCCTGGCGCAGCTGCTTGGAGCGCAGCGGATCCTTGATCTCGACGGTGCGGAAGCTCTCCGGCGCGAAGAAGGGCAGGCCGGTGTAGTGGAGCGCCTCGCCCTCGGTCAGCGTGTCGCCGAGCTGCAGCACGCCGTGGTTGGGGATGCCGATGATGTCGCCGGCCACCGCCTCGGGGAATATCCAGATTCGATGGAGATCATTCAGCCAGCACAGATTGCTGGGGGGTGGCGGCAAGGCTGATGTGGTCGAGCCGCCAACGCTTCAGCTGCTTGAACTGTTGGTAGGTCAGCACAGATTCTGAGATGGCATCACATGAATTCAGTTCAATGTGCTGCCACGTCTTGGTGGGCTTCAAAAGCTTGTCCTGGAACGCGGTCTGGATGGCCTTGGCTGCAGCAATGGCAGCCTTCTCGGCTGCGTCAAAGTCCGGGTCGGCTGCGTGCAAGATGGTGATGTCGAGGGTGTATGTGTCATCCGGGCCGTTCCGCGTGACCTCGGCACCCCCGTCTACATCGAAGAAGACGCCCGCGATGAGTTCGCCATGTGGCTTCACCGCCTTGGCAATCTTCTCTGCGAGCTTGGTTTCCCGCATCAGGCGACGTTCGAACTCGTCGGGGAAGGCCGAACGACGGTAGCGGCTCGCCAGCCACATCTGGAAGATGGCGTGGTTCTCTGGCGAAAGGTGCGCGTCGGTCCGTGGCTCAAAGTTGTTCAGCTTGAGCTTGTCGATGGCGACCTTTGCGGTCGCCTCGAATTCAGCCCAACAAGCGGCAACGCCCGCAAACTCGACATGGAGCTTGCGGGCGTTCTTGGCGTGGGTGCAGTTGCCGTCCTTGTCCGTCACCAGACGACCGATGACGATCTCGATGCAGGGTTCCCCTTCGGGCGCCTGTGCGAGGTCGCAATCGTGGCTGGCGACGATGACAAGGGTGTTCTCAGGGCCGGAAGTCTGAAGCAGCCCCAAGGCTGCGATGGCATCACAGCCTAGCAGGTGTCCTTGGCGCCATGGGGTGTAACGGTTCCACTCGGCCACTGTTTACCCTCAAGCACAGTCATTGGCCGAAGGAAGGTCGAAGTCGGCGCTAGGCGCTGTCTTCACGCGATGCGCGAACCGTGCCGCCATGCGTTCACGCTGGGTCTCTTCGCGCTGATGGATGTGCACCAGTTGAAGAGCGGCATCCCGCGCTGACTCACCCGCTTGTGCCACCTGCAGCAGCGTCCGACCGTTGGCGAATTTGCGCTTCAACAGCGCGGCGTTGACCGTGATGCCGCCATGGTCCAGTACATCAGCGGCTTTGGCGAGGTCCTGCAGCTTGGCAGCGTTCTCATCCGCGACAGGCTCGCCATTGAGCCAGTTGTAGACCGACTGGCGCGAGACGCCAAAAGTGTTTGCTAGGTCTGAAACAGCAGGCTTCAGCACCTCGCGGATGCGAACAAGGTCTTCGGCCGGGGTGCGGACAGGCGCCACGTCGGCCACTTCGACCACGGGCGCCATGTGGTGCATCTCATGAGCAGTGCGCTGCAGGTGCTCAATCGAAAGTTCACCCCCAGTACCGATGCCCGTCAGTGCGGCACCGGCTGCAGCCATCCACCCCACCAAGCGAACAAAATTGGACGAAACACCCGTTGCAGCAGGCCGGTCAGTCACCCAGCCGCCATAGGTCATTGCAGTGTTCATGATGCTCCCCCGTTAGGCCCAAGAGACCCGTGCGTGGTCAGTGACCGTGGCATGGAAGGATTTGACGATGTCTTTGTGCAACGCCGTCAGACGCGCACCCACCTTGGCGAGTTCGAACGCCTCACGGTGAGCGATGGACGCATCCGTGTCCACGATGGCATGAAGGCTCTTGCGCTGGGTAAAGCGCGGGTCGATGGTGGGAGCCAGACCGCCCAGTTCCATCGGAAGCCCGATGTGGTCATCGCGGATGAGGACACGTGAAACAAGCTGCCCCGATGCAGTCAGGACAGTGGTCTCGCTGACCGAGTGCTGAAGCTGACCTTGCCCATGCAGGGAGTGGCCCAGCACTTCTGGCACAAGGAAGTCACGCAACGTCTCGTCATCCTTCGACGGTTGGACCGCATCCAAGTACCGCAGGCCGATGCGCTCCACGAAGTCCAGACGCAGCGCGTCATGAAGGACACCGAGGCCATTCAGCATCGTCTCGGAGAAGGTTTCGAAGGTGTCGTAGCGGGTCGTCTGGAACGACAGCGCATTCGTCTCCAGCAGGAACAACGAACGCCCGTCAATGTCACCGAACAGGTAGCGCGCCTGCGACGTCACCGTGGGTGCAGCCATCTGGCCCTGCTCTGCATTGCCGAAGGGCAGCACAAGCCGCTGGAAGACTTCCTTTTTGTAGTCTGGGAAGTGCGCCTCGCGCATCTTGGACTGGATGGCCGGGATGTAGCCCTCCAAGTCCAGCACCGGGTTGAACTGGACCTGCGCAACCGTGTAGTAGACAGGCGCGTTGTTCAGCTTGGTTCCCATGGTGTCCTCAATGGTGCCACTTGACATTTAGGTTGACACTTTACACCACGGTCGACAGTGGGAGCTGTGAGAAGTGACATAAAGCACCTGCGTTCGATACGAATCACAGTTGGGGCAACCGGGGGCTGGTGCTGGGTGCGTCGTAGCCGCATACCCGCTCCGATGAAGTTGGGCTCATCGCGCATCAGGGCCGTTGCGAGGATTTTCCAATGTTGTGAGCGCAACCATCTTCATTCGGCAGGATCGTCACAGCGTCGGCGCCGCGCCGAACACGCGGCCCGAGTGCTCGCGCATCGCGTGGAACTGGATGTCGGGCATGCGCTCCTGCGCCACGCGCAGGTCGGAGTTGTACTGCACCAGGAAGGCCGGCGCGCCGACCACGTCGTAGGCGATGCGCAGCGGCTCGGAGTCGATGAACTTCTTCAGCTTGGCCTCGTCGTCGCAGGTGATCCAGCGCGCGATGGTGAAGC
>JBJOPV010000052.1:0-18500 GCA_046050625.1 Pseudomonadota bacterium | reverse complement strand
TCGCTGCTGATGCTGCAGAACGACTTCCTGGCCGCCTCGGCCCACATCGAGACGCTGGACCCGGCCGCCGAAGGCCTGCCGATCCTGCGCGAGCGCCGCGACGGCCGCGTCGACACCGTGATGTCGAACAGCTTCGGCTTCGGCGGCACCAACGCGACGCTGGTGTTCTCGCGCTTCGCCGGCTGAAGGCGAAGGCCGATCAGCGCGGCCGAGGCCAGCGCTGCCAGTGGTTGTCGGGCTGGACCGGCAGGGCCTCGATGGCGCCGGCTTCGTCCAGCGTGAGCCGCTCGCCGGCGGCCTGCAGCCGCTGGCCGTCCGCCGCGCTCTCGAGCGCGCAGCCCTGGGCCAGCGACTGGCTGCCCAGCCACTGCCCGTCGGCCTGCCAGTGCGCGATCCGGCCGGTCTTCGGGCTGCTGACGCCGAAACCGGCAGCGGTCGCGACGATGTCGCCGCCGTAGCCGGCCAGATCGGCCTCGGCACGGACCACGCGCAGCCGCGCCGCATCGGCGGGTCCGGTGGAAGGGGCAGGGGTGTCCAGCAGGGCCAGCACCGGGGCGGCACGACGCTCGGTCGGCTGCGGATGCTCGGCCTGCATCGCGATGCCCAGCGTGGCGCTCGGTGCGTGCCAGGCCAGATGGCGCAGGCTCAGCCACGGATCGTCGAGGGTCCAGCGCCGCTCAGGTGCCGCAGGCAGCGTGTCGCTCGCATCCTGCAGCGCGAACAGTGCCACCGAGGCGTCCATCGGCGCATCGATCAGCCGGGCGCGTCCGCTCTCTGGCCGGCTGGCGATGCCGCCGTTGGCCACCCACAGTCGCAGTCCCGCGGCCTCGGGCACGATCAGCAGCTGGTGCGGATCACGGCCGAGCGTTGGCGCTTCGGCGACCGGCTCCAGCCGGTCCAGGCGCATCAGCATCAGCAGGCCACGGCCCAGGCCGTCGTCGGCCTCGGTGTCGGTGGCGGTCAGCAGCAGATGGCGACCGTCCGGGTGCAGCACCGCATGGCCGTTGAATTGCCGCCCGGCCGGTGCCCAGCGCCATCGGGGCGCGCGGGTCTCGCGGCCACCGGGCGCGGGCCACCAGCGCAGCAGCCAGTCGCCCGGCCGCCGCGCCACCGCGATCACGCTGCCGTCGGGCAGCACTGTCAGGCCATGCGCGCGGGTCGGCACCTCGATCGAGGTCGCCACCCGCCAGCCCTCTGCCGCTCGCTGCAGCAGGCCGACGCGGTGGGCGCCCTGATCGTTCCAGGCGCTGACCCACTGTCCGTGGCCGGGCGAGGAAGAAGCTCGCGCCGGCATCCACGGCAGCACGCAGCCCAGCACCGAGCCGAGCAGCAGTCGGCGTCGGTCTGTGCGGGCGCCGGCTTCAGTCGCCATCGGCGTCGGAGAAGCCGATGTTGACCTGCAGCGCCCCGGCCACGTCGCCCTCGATCAGGCCCTTGAGCTGCGCCAGCGCACGGGTGGCCTGCTGCAACCGGGCCGGGGACGCCGACGGGCTCAGGCCGCGCATCGCCGCGTCGGCCTGGCGGGCGCTGGCATCGAGCCGGTCGGCCAGCGTCATCAGCCCGAGGCTGCGCAGATAGAGCGCCATCGGCACCAGGCCTGCGCCCGGCGCGGGCGCCTGCGCGGGCGAGAGCGTCAGCGCGCGCAGCCCCTCCCAGCGGGCCTGCCAGGCCAGCGCGGTGCTGGCGCTGGTCTGGCGCGGCCAGCCGGTCTTGTCGTCGCGGCCGGCGCGCCAGGGGCGTTCGATCTCGGCCCAGCGCAGCAGCTCGACGCCGCCAAGCCACTGGTTGACGAACTCGGCGAAGGCGGCGCGCAGGCTGTCCTCGTCGGCCGGGGCCTCCGGGTCGTCGCTGTCGCGGGCGTCGATCGCCAGCCAGTCGGCCTCGACCGCCGCGGCCTCGCGCGCCAGCTCCTCGGCCAGGCCCTGGGCCCAGGCGCAGGCGGCGGCGTCCGTCGGCGCGTCCGGCGACCACAGCAGCCATTCCAGCGCCGGCAGGCCGCGTGCCGGGCTGCCGGTGCGCTCCAGCCGGGCGGCATCGGGCGGCAGCGGCGTGCCCTGGGGTGACTGTGCCCGCAGCGCGTCCAGCGCCTGCACGATCAGCCGGGGCCGGGTCGGCTGAAAGTCGATCGAGCGGCTGCTGCGGCGCAGCAGCAGCGGGCCGGTGGCGACCGCGCTGGCGCGGGTCCAGGCCTGCATCGTGCGCGCCCAGGCCTGGCGCGCTGGCGCGCGCGCCGCGCCGCTGCAGCCCTGGCCGAGCTGGCGCGCCAGGGCCTCGGATGCCTCGCGCCACTGGCGTGCGGCCGGCAGCCAGGCATGGCGGCGCTGCATGCGCAGCAGCACTGCTGCGCCGTAGAAGGGCACGGCCACGACGGGCGCAGGCGCAGGCGTGGCCGCCATCGCCGGCGTGCCCAGCAGGCTGGCGCCCAGACTCAGACTGAACCCCAGCAGCAGCCGGCGGCGGTGGACTTCAAGCAGATCCGGATTCACAGCGACTCCACGAATTTCACCAGCGCCTCGCGCTCGGCGCGGCTCATCTTCAGCACCTGCTGGCGGGCGTCCTCGGCCTCGCCGCCATGCCACAGGACGGCCTCCAGCACGCCGTCGGCACGACCGTCGTGCAGCAGGCGCTGGTGGCCGTTGACCTCGCGGATCAGACCGATGCCCCACAGCGGTGGCGTCTTCCACTGCCGGCCACTGGCGGCGAAGTCGGGCCGACCGTCGGCCAGCCGCTCGCCCATGTCGTGCAGCAGCAGGTCGGTGTAGGGATGAATGCGCTGGCCGGCGGTCTTCGGGCTGGTCAGTGCCGGGAAGGGGCTGGCGCCGGTCACATAGCTCGGCCGATGGCAGGTGGCGCACTGCGCCTGCGCGAACAGCGCCTGGCCGTGCAGCACCTGCGGATCGCGGGCGTTGCGGCGCTCGGCCGGTGCGAGCGTGGCCTGGTAGAAGACGACGTGCGAGAGCGTCTCGTCGTCGATCTCGGGCGTGCCGCCGCTCGGGGCGGCCCGGCAGTCCTGCTGCGTCGGCGTGCAGGCTTCCGAGGGGAAATGCGTCGAGGTGATGCCGATGTCGCCCAGGAAGGCGCCAGCGCTCTGGTGCGCCAGCGTGGCCACATTGGCTTTCCAGCCGAAGCGGCCGACGCGCATCTCGCCGGCGAAGGCATCCCAGACCCGGTTGACCTGGCCCTTGATCGGCCCGGGCGCGGCGGCCTGCTCGGTGGCGTTGCGCTCGATCTCGGCCTGCGGGATCGCGTCGAGCAGGCCGATGCCGGCCAGGTGCGGCGCGATGCGCGGGCTCAGCATCGCGCCCGGCGCCAGCGGCCCGTAGGCCAGGTCCGTCAGCGTGTAGATCGGCTGCTGCAGCGTGTAGCGGGTGCCATCGGCGAAGCGGCCGGCGATCGGCCGCGTGCGGATGCGGACCCGCGCCTCCGGCTGCACGCCCTGGATGGCCGCGTTGTCGATCTGGTCGCCGTAGACCGGGTCGGGCACGACGCCGCCGTGCTCGCCCACGCCCGGCACCGACAGCCGCATCAGCAGCGCCACCGGCGGCTCGTGCTCGGCGCCCAGGCGCCGGCGCAGGTCGGGCGGTGCGCCGCGGCCGTCCTGCACATGGCAGCCGCCGCAGGAGCGCGTGATGAAATGCGGCCCCAGGCCGTCGCGCGCGGTCGTCGAGGCCGGTGCCTCCACCCAGTTGCGGCGGAAGAAGGAGTTGCCGATCGCGAAGCGGGTGCGCTCGGCGTCGTCGAGGTTGGCCAGCGGGAAGGAGAAGGCGTTGCGGCCGGAGGCGGGCACGGTGGCGGCGCCGCCGGTCTGCTCGCCCAGCGGATCCTCGACCTCGGCGGCCTGCAGCCAGCCCAGGCCGCCGATGCCGGCCACGACGAGACTGACCGCGGCTATCGTCCGCACCCGGGGCAGGGCGGACCTGGCTGACGGCAGGAAGGACATGCTTTCTCCCGCGCGTTCAGGGCTGGACCAGCGTCAGCTTGGTGATGCCGACCGCCGCGGCCGCGTCCACCAGCAGCTTGGACTGCGCCACCAGACTGTCGATGGTCTTGCGCACGCGCAGGCGGCCCGGCGCGTCCTTGGCGCCGGCGATCTCGCGGTCGAAGGGGGCCTGGATCGCTTCGGCGGCGGCCACCGAGGCGGCGATCTGCGCGGTGGTGCGCTCGGCCAGCTCGGGCTTCTTCGTGGCGACCAGATCGCGCAGGCCCGGGCCCTGCAGCAGCGCGCCGTCGCGGCGCGTGTACTGGCCCAGCCAGACGTTCTGGATGCCCAGCGCGTTGGTGACCGCGTCGCGGTGGGTGTTGTCGGAGAAGCAGGAGTGCTCGTCTTCCTGGTCCTGCGAGTTCAGCGCCACTTCCAGGCGCTCGCCGGCGAGCTCGCCGCGCGACAGCGAGCCCAGGCCGACGATCATCTTGCGCACCGATTCGCGGCCGCCCTTCTCGAACTTGGCGCGGTAGTTGCGTGCGCCCGGCGCCCAGGCGTTCGCCAGGAAGCCCAGGTCGTCGATCAGCAGCTCGGTCACCACCGTCAGGTACTGGCGGCGGCGGTCGGCGTTCGGGGCCCGGCCGTCGATGAAGTCGTCCGGCGAGCGATCGCCCGGGCCGGTCTCGCTGCGGTCCTGGCCCCACAGCAGGAACTCGATCGCATGCCAGCCGGCGCTGATGTTCTCCTCGCCGCCGCGCTCGTTGGCCTGGCTCAGGCTGGCCTTGCTGATGCGGAACTTCGGGTTGTTGATCAGGCCGGCCCGGGGCTTGCCGGCGACCGCGTCCACATAGGCCTCGTCGAGCGGCCAGGCGTTCAGGCGGCCCTCCGGGCCCCGCGCGTCGTCGATCGGGCCGCCGTAGAAGCGGAAGGCCTCGGTCTGGCCGTAGAACTCGCGCGCGGCGCGCCAGGCCTGGCGGGCCTTGTCCAGCGCCTCGGCCGACGGCGCGGCCACGAAGGCGGCGATCGCGCCCTGCAGATCCTTCGCCGCGGCCAGCGTGTCGGCGTAGACCGCCTCGACCAGCACCGCATGGTGGCGCACCACCGCCTCGGCATCGACGGTCGTCGCGGCGGCCGGGGCCGGCTGGGCCGAGGCCAGCAGTGCCGCCGGGGCCAGCAGCGCCAGCGCGGACAGCTGCAGGAAGGAACGCTTGTGCTTGTGGATCATGGTCGGAAACTCCTCTTGAAGGAGTCTAAAGAAGAATGAATCTCATTCTCCTTGATCCTGATCATGAAATGGAAGAGGCGTGCAAAGTTTCTTCAGCTTCCGCCCAGCTCCGGCCCGGTGGTGGCGAAGCGCTCCAGTCCGGGCAGCACCGTCAACAGCTCGCTGCGGCTCAGGCCCATCCATCGTCCGAGCGAGGCGGCGTACTCGGTCAGCGAGGTGGTCGGCAGCAGCCGGCCGGAGCCGACATCGGTGCTGGTGCCCAGCGCGACCGTGGGGAAGCGGCCGAGAATGTCGCCGCCACGGATGCCGCCGCCGGCCACGAAGTGATGCCCGCCCCAGCCGTGGTCGCTGCCCGAGCCGTTGCTGGTCAGAGTGCGGCCGAAGTCGCTGGCGCTGAACAGCAGCACATCGTCGAGCCGCCCCAGGCCCTGCAGGCCGTTCAGGAAGGCGTCGACCGCATGCGCGACCCGCGCGCCCAGCAGCGGATGGCGCGCCGCCTGCTGCGCATGGGTGTCGAAGCCGCCGATCGAGACCATGAAGACCTGGCGGCGCAGGCCGAGCGCCGGCGCGGCGGCGATCAGTCGAGCGACCATGCGCAGCTGGCGCGCCAGCGGATCCTTCGTCAGGTCGAGCCGGCTGCCGTCGGCCAGCGTGGCTGCCCCCAGCGGCAGCTCCGGCGTGCCAGCCAGCGCGCTGCGCAGCTGCGCCGCGGTGTCGAGCGCCCGGCGGGTCACCCGGGCGTGCTCGGCCTGCAGATCGGTGCTGCCATTGCTGCGCAGCAGGGCGTCGAGCCGGGCCTGCGCGCCGGCGCTGCCGTGCAGCCAGGCGCCCGGTTGCAGCGCGCGCACGTCGACCAGGCCGTCCGGGTCGATCTGGTAAGGCTGCACGCCGCTGCCGTTCAGGAAGATCGCCTGGCCGGAGGCGGAAATCGTCGTCAGCACCGTGCTCTGGTTGGCCGAGGCCAGCAGATCGGCCATGCGGCCGCCCCAGCCGATGCGCGCGATGCCCTCGGGCTGCAGGGATTGCCAGGTCGCCTGCTGGTCGTTGTGCGAGTAGAGCTTGGCCGGCAGCCCGCGGCCGGCCTGCACGTCGGCCAGCGTCGTCGGCTGGGTCAGTGGGCCGACATTGGCGACAAAGGCGCAGTTGCCGCGACCGTACCAGGTGCGCAGCGGCTGCAGCTCGCGCGCCAGGCCGAAGCGCCGGCCCGCCTCCTGGCGGCTGCTGGCGATCTCGAGCAGCGCGCCGGCTGGCAGCGCCAGATCGCCCCGAGCGCGCGCATAGGCTGCATGCTCCACGCCGTCGAGCGGCACCAGCCAGTTGTGCGCGTCATTGCCGCCGTTCATGAACAGGCAGACCAGTGCGCGATAGGGCCGGTCGAGCTGCGCCGCGCTGGAGGACTGTGCCGCCATCGCGCCCAGGCCGGCCAGGCCGAGCGTGAATGCGGGCCGCGCCGCGGCCACCGGGCCGCCCAGCAGCCCGAGCTGGCCGAGCGTGCGCAGGAAGGCGCGGCGGGAAGAGGGGGATGAAGGGGTCATGCGGAAATCTCCGGCCGATCGGCTTCCGTGCTGGATTCAGCGCTGGATCAGGTACTCGGGCGAGGCCAGCGCGAACAGCACGGCCGCACGCACGCGGTTCTGGTGGCTGGTCGCGTCATGACCGCGAACATCGGCCATGGTGTCGATCAGGGTCTGGCGCAGGCCTGCGCTCATGCCGCCGGCGAACAGGCGCAGATCGAGCTGATCGACGACACCGTCGAGGTCGCCGCGACCCGCCAGCTCGGCCAGCGCGTCATAGCGCGCGCTGACATCGGAGCCCGAGCCGGTCCAGCCCAGGCCGGCGCCGCTCATGCGCAGCGCCAGGTTGACCCAGGTTGCGGTCGAGGTCTCGTTGATGAGCTGGAACTCCGGCATCGTGCGGCCCTGTTCTCCCATCGTCGTGCCGGCGGGCACATGGCCGGGCCGGAAGTGGCCGAAGACCGAGGGCGACATCATGACCCGCTGTCCGGTGGCCTCCATCTCGGTGTCGATGCGGAACTGGCCCGTCTGCGAATGCGCCTCGAAGGCGCGCATCCACTGCGCCACCCGCAGTGCCGGCTCGCGCAGCTTGTGGCCGGTGCCAGCCGCTGGCAGGCTGCGGGCCTCCGCGTCGAGCAGGATGGCACGCACCACCGCGCCCAGATCACCGCGCACGCCCCGACCATTGTTGGCGAAGACCGCCGCGACGCGTGCCACATAGGCCGGGCTGGGATCGCTGCGCACCAGGCGCTGGATCAGCTGCCGGCCGATGAAGGGCCCGACGTTCGGATGGTTGAACAGGGTGTCGAGCGCGATCTTCAGATCGCTGGCGGCGCTGCCGCCGGCCGCGATGCTGCGCTCCCAGGGCTTGCCGACGAACAGGCGCTTCTCCAGCAGCGAGTGCTGGCCCGGATACGCCTTCATGCGCTGCAGGTCGATGCGCGGGTCGGCCGCCGCGCTGTAGTCGGGCCAGCCGGCGCGCAGCTTCGCCTCGGTCAGCTCGTTGTCCGGGAAGGCCCAGCCGTAGCCGGTGAAGACCCGCGCCAGCGCCATCACGTCGGCATTGCCGTAGGTCTCGACCGGACGTCCGCCGGCGTCGGTCACCACGCTGCCGTCCGGGCGCAGCTCGTGCAGGCCGATGGTGAAGAGCTGCATCAGCTCGCGGGCGAAGTTCTCGTCGGGCAGGCGGCCGCGGGTCGGGTCTTCCTTGAGATTGCGCATGTGCGACAGGTACAGGCCCATCGCGGGTGACAGCGCCATCTCTTCGATCAGATCGCGGAAGTTGCCGAAGGCCTGGCGGTTCAGCAGATCGAGGTAGCGGGCGTAGGCGCGGGCATGCAACCACAGGCTGTCGTCCTGCTGCGAGACCATGAAGATCTGATGCAGCGCGAAGGCCGTACGTGCGCGCAGCTGGTCCGGCGCCTGACTGGCATGGCGCCAGAAATGGTGACCGACCTGATGCGGGTGGTACTGCGCGCCGTGCGGACGGTGCTCCGGACCGAGGTCGTACCGGGCCTGGACCGCACCGACGAAGTCGGCCGAGGCTGGCAAGGCCAGCTGCCGGTCGATCCAGGCTGGCAGCCCGGTGGCCGCGAGCTGCTCGATCTCGCCGGGCAGGGCGCCGAAGCTGGCCTGTTGCAGCAGCCGGGCCGCCTGCTGGCGCTGCAGGCGCGCTGTGGTGGACAGGACGGCCGTGGCGACGCCCGGCCAGGTGATGCGCAGCGCCCCGTCCCAGGGCAGGTCGCTGCGTCCGGCCGACACCTCCTTGCCATCGAAGGCGAGGGCGCCGGCGCCACGGTCATAGACCGACTGCAGCGGGCCGGGCTGGAAGCGGGTCGTGCCCTGGGCGACCGAGGCGATGAAGAGATTGCGGTCCTCGCTGCCGGCGGCCGCATCGTTGTCGAAGACGATTTCAAGCGTCGCGCCGCCGGCCAGTGTCGACGGCACGACGAAGGCATGGTCGCGCCAGTCGGCGTGGTCGACCGCGACCGTGCCCAGCGGCTTGCCGTTCAGTCGCACCGTCATGCGTGGGCCGACCCCGCGCACCAGCGAGCCCCGCACCCGCAGCATCAGTGGCGCCGTGCGCGACAGCAGCATGACACCCTGCGGCACCAGGCTCGAGGGGGCCGCCAGCATGGTGATCTGCTGGGCTTGCCCGCCAGCGACGGCGCCCCCGAGCAACAAGGCGCCGATCAGCAGCGCAAGGGAGGTTTTCATGGGCCGCGATGCTAGATTCCGCATGATTCGGGCAGAGTGTCGGGTCGTCTGAACCCCCCGGAACAAGGCCGGGGATCCATCACGCTTATCGACCTGTGCACCGGCAGTCTGAGCGTTGCGTGATCAGGATCACGTTTTTCAGATCTGCGCGGTCTCTGCCCGGCTGAATCTGCAGCCGGCCGGGGGCGCGGGTCAGCCCGTCACGCTGCTGCGGATCAGGTGATCGAAGGCGCCCAGCGAGGCCTTCGCGCCTTCGCCCATCGCGATGATGATCTGCTTGTAGGGCACGGTGGTGACGTCGCCGGCAGCGAACACGCCCGGCACCGAGGTCTGGCCGCGGTCATCGACGATGACCTCGCCGCGCGGGCTCAGCTCGACCGTGCCCTTGAGCCAGTCGCTGTTGGGCAGCAGGCCGATCTGCACGAAGATGCCCTCCAGGTCGATGCGGCGCACTTCGCCGCTGATGCGGTCCTTGTACGACAGGCCGTTGACCTTCTGGCCGTCGCCGTGCACCTCGGTGGTCTGCGCCGACATCAGGATGGTGACGTTGGGCAGGCTGCGCAGCTTGGTCTGCAGCACCGCGTCGGCGCGCAGCTTCGAGTCGAACTCGATCAGCGTCACCTGCGCCACGATGCCGGCCAGGTCGATCGCCGCCTCCACGCCCGAGTTGCCGCCGCCGATCACCGCCACGCGCTTGCCCTTGAACAGCGGGCCGTCGCAGTGCGGGCAGTAGGCCACGCCCTTGGTGCGGTATTCCGTCTCGCCGGGCACGTTCATCGAGCGCCAGCGCGCGCCGGTCGAGAGGATCACGCTCTTGCTGCGCAGGCTGGCACCATTTTCCAGCTTGACCTCGATCAGGCCGCCCGGCGTGGCCGCCGGCACCAGGGCCACCGCGCGCTGCAGGTTCATGATGTCCACGTCGTAGTCCTTGACGTGCTGCTCCAGCGCGGCGGCGAGCTTCGGCCCTTCGGTCTCCTTGACCGAGATGAAGTTCTCGATGCCCAGCGTGTCGAGCACCTGGCCGCCGAAGCGTTCTGCCGCGACACCGGTGCGGATGCCCTTGCGGGCGGCATAGATCGCCGCGGCCGCGCCGGCCGGGCCGCCACCGACCACCAGCACGTCAAACGCTTCCTTGCCGGCGAGCTTCTTCGCCTCGCGGTCTGCCGCGCCGGTGTCGATCTTGGCGAGGATCTCGCCCAGCTCCATGCGGCCGGACGCAAACAGCTCGCCGTTGAGGAACACGCAGGGCACGCCCATGATCTGGCGCGACTCCACCTCGGCCTGGAACATCGAGCCCTCGACCGTGGTGTGGCGGATCTTCGGGTTCAGCGCCGCCATCAGGTTGATCGCCTGCACCACGTCCGGGCAGTTGTGGCAGGTCAGGGACATGTAGGTCTCGAAGACCAGCTCCTGCGCCGGGTCGAGCGCCTTGATCTGCTCGATCAGGTCGGCCTCGACCTTGGCCGGGTAGCCGCTGGTCTGCAGCAGGGCCAGGATCAGCGAGGTGAACTCATGGCCCATCGGCAGGCCGGCGAAGCGCACGCCGGTGTTCTGGCCGACCTGGCTGATCTGGAAGGAGGGCAGGCGCTCGCCGGCTGTTGGGCCGCTGCGCACGGCGAACTTGCCCGCCGGCGCGACCGATGCGATGTCGGCCACCAGCTCCAGCATCTGGCGCGAGTTCTCGCCGGCGTCGGCGAAGGTGACGATCTCGATCGGCTGCACCAGGCGCTCGAGGTAGCCCTTCAGTGCGGTCTTGAGGTTGCTGTCCAGCATGGTGGGTGCTCCTTGAGAGGGGTGGGGTGTGGGGTCCAGGCGTGTCAGGCCGGAAGGGCTGTGCTCATTCGAGCTCAGTCCTTCGGGTCCGGGGCTGAGGAAGATCAGGGGTCAGCGTCCCGGGCAGACGAGGATGAAAGGGTCGGCAGGCGTCCGCCGGGTCTGCCCGGTCCGCGCCGCCGCGGGGGAAAGGCGGCGGCGGGGTCCGACCGGCGGCGGGGCCGGTCGGCGGGGCAGATCGTCAGATCTTGCCGACCAGGTCCAGCGACGGGGCCAGCGTGGCGGCGCCTTCCTTCCACTTGGCCGGGCAGACCTGGCCGGGGTTGGCGGCGGTGAACTGGGCGGCCTTCAGCTTGCGCAGGGTCTCCGACACGTCACGGGCGATCTCGTTGGAGTGCACTTCCGCAGTCTTGATCACGCCGTCCGGGTTGATCACGAAGGTGCCGCGCAGGGCCAGGCCTTCTTCCGGGATGTGCACGCCGAAGGCGTTGGTCAGCGTGTGGGTCGGGTCACCCACCAGCGGGAACTTGGCCTTGCCGACGGCCGGCGAGGTCTCGTGCCACACCTTGTGGGAGAAGTGGGTGTCGGTGGTGACGATGTAGACCTCGGCACCGGCGGCCTGGAAGGCGGCGTAGTTGTCGGCAGCGTCCTCGATCTCGGTCGGGCAGTTGAAGGTGAAGGCCGCCGGCATGAAGATCAGGACCGACCACTTGCCCTTCAGGCTCTCTTCGCTCACCTCGATGAACTCGCCCTTGCCGGTGCGGTTGACGAAGGCGGTGGTCTTGAACGGCTGGACCGGGGTGTTGATCAGGGACATGGATCGCGCTCCTCGAGCTGGGTTGATGGATCGACAGGTGTCTGCAGGTGTCGGGGTGCTGTCTGTGCCGGCTGCGTCAGCCGGATCTGCAGCACCGACGGGATGAATCTTAGGCCCGACCCATCACATAGTGCCAATTGACTGTTTTTTTGTTTCAGATAGCTATTTGCTATTCAAGTCGATGACAGGTCGATGCAGGCGATGAGGGTGACTTTTCGCTATTAATGGGAATGATTATCATGACTGCATGAACCATGACGACAACCTGCGTATCCACGGCCTGAAGGCGACGCTGCCGCGGATGAAGGTGCTCGACGTGCTGCGCGATGAGCGCGCGCATCTGAGCGCCGACGAGATCCATCGCCGTCTGCTGCTTCAGGGGGAAGACATCGGTCTGGCCACCGTCTACCGGGTGCTGGGCCAGCTCGAGCAGGTCGGCATCGTGCGCCGCAATGTGTTCGACGCCGGGCGGGCGGTCTACGAGATCGAGCACGGGGGGCACCATGACCACCTGGTGTGCGTGCACTGTGGTCGGGTCGAGGAGTTCTTCGATCCACAGATCGAGGCGCTGCAGCATGAGGTGGCGCGCAGCCGCGGCTTCTCGCTGGTGGAGCACCGGCTGGCGATGTTCGGCATCTGCGGCAACTGCAGCCAGGGCCGGTCCGGAAACACGTCCGTGCGTCGGCGTCCGGGTGGTGGCGGATCGATGACCTGAGATTTTTCTTGCATATAAGAATCGTTCTCATTAATATCGGGTCATGATCACTTCCGCACTCCCCCAGCCGATGTCCCACGAACGCGCCGATGCACGCATCCTGGCGGTCTCGGTGGGCAGCCCGGTTCATCCGCCGGCACCGCGCTTGTCGAGCCGCGATCTGCTCGGACAGGCTCGTGAGGTCGAGATCGAGCATGAGGGCATGCTGTACCGGCTGCGCATCACCGCGCTGGGCAAGCTGATCCTGACGAAGTGAACGGTTGAACGGCTCGGCGACGCGGTCGCCGGCCTGACGAATGAGGGTGGCAGAACGGTCCTGGCGGTCCGCCTGCCTTTTGTCTGCGCCAGCCAGCCTGCATGCCAGGGAACCCGGCCGGGTTCCTGCCAGCCCGCGCTTTTTTTCCGATGAATCCTGTCGTCGGTCCGAGGAGTCGCGATGGAAAGAGGGCCTGAGGAAGTGGTGCTGCGTGCAGTGCGGCTGCACGAGGACTGGCCAGGGCTGTTCGACCGGATCGAGGCCTTCGGCCCGGCCCGGCTGGGCTGCGGCGATGCGAGTTGCCGCATCGAGGTCGATGCGCCATGGCAGTCGGTGCCGGCACCGCGTGGTCGACTGGCGCTGACCGGTCTGGCGGCGCGGCTCGATGCCGATCTGCTGCGCTGGGCCCGTGGCTTTGCGCTCGAGATCCTGTCGCCGCGTGGTGCTGTCTGGCGCCGGCTGCAGTTCCACGATGCCCGCGGGCAGACCGTGCTGACGCTGGAGTGGCGCACCCCCGTGCCTGCCGCGGCCTGGGAAAGTCTGCTGGCCTGCGGCACCGAGGGCCTGGCCTGGGCCGCGCCGGTCGGTATCGACGCCCGTCGGGCCCCGCCCCTGATGTCGACTGATCCGGCCTGGCGCCAGGGCTGCGACATCGAGGCGCTGCACCAGGTCCTGCACGAGGCCATGCTGCAGCGGCTGGCGCTGCACGGCGAGGTCGGCGGTGGGGCTGCCCGGCTGCAGATCAGCTTCGTGCCGGAGCGGGTCGCGCTGTGCATGCGCCGTCGCCGGCTCGACGTGCAGGGCGACGGGCTGACCTGGTGCCTCGACGAGGCGCGGCTGGCCGGGCTGGCACTGATCGGCCAGGCCAGTGCCTGCGGTCTGCGCCAGCGCCTGGAGCTGGGCGGTCCGGACGGCGATGCGCTGGCCCGCCTGGGCCCGGCCTGGCGTCCCGACCGGGGCGATCCCTGCGGCTGGCGCTTGGCGCTGCAGCAGGCACTGAACTGAAATGCAGGAGCGACCCGATGTGCCAGACCTCCTCTTCCACGCCGCTGAGCGATCTGATTCGCCGTGGCTTCGCGGCGGCCGACGATGCGGCCAGTACCGACCTGGCTCGCGCGGTGGCCCGTCAGGTCCAGGCGCGTGCGGGCACGGCGGCAGAGCCGGCGCCCATCGAGCGCTCGTCGCGGCGCCGGCGGCTCTGGGAGCTGCCGCGCAATGTCTTCTGTCCCGTGCTGGGCACCTGTCTGACGATCGACCGGCTGCGTCGGCTGACGGTGGCGGTGTTGCCCGACTGCGCCGCGGTGGACGACTACGAACTGCACTGCCGCGCCATCGCCGAGAGCGCGCGCCGCAGCGAACTGGCCGAGCGGCTGCAGCGCGAGCTCGATGCCCGCTTCGAGCGGGCGGTGCGCCAGGCGCGTGCCATCAAGGGCGCCGCGGCGCTGGTCGCGCATTGGCGCCAGGCCTGCTTGGGCAGTGAGGTGGCCGCGGCGCTGTGGGTCACGCTGACCCATCCGGACTGCGATGCGGCCCTCGAGGAGCAAGTGCAGCGTGACATCCACATGCTGCAGCATCAAGCCGGCGTGGGCGTGCGCGCCGACGTGCAGCGCCTGGACACGCTGCAACGCGAGAACATCGCACTGGGGCGCGAGCTGGCGGCCGCGCAGCAGCGCACCACCCAGATGCTGGCCGAGAAGTCGGCGCAGACCGAGCGGCAGCAGGCCGAGCTGGTGCGGCTGCGCGCTCGGTTGATCACCTGCGACACCACCATCGACGATTTGCGCACCCAGGTCGCGCAGCTCGAGGACGCGTCACCCTCGCTGCGCAGCCGTCAGGCGATGGCGCGCCAGATCGAGCAGCAGCAGGCGCGCATCCGCGAGCTGGAGATGCGGCTGCAGGACAGTCGCCGCCAGCTGCAGGCGCAGCGGCCGTCCGAGCGGACCGAGGCTGTGCGGCCGGCGCCCGTGGCGGTGCCGGACACGCCGGTGATCGTGGCCGCGGCCACGGAGATGGCGGGCGAGGACCTGCGCGACAAGGCGGTGCTCTGCGTGGGCGGGCGCACCGCCAGCGTGCCGGTCTACCGGCAGCTGGTGGAGGTGCGCGGCGCGCGCTTCCTGCATCACGACGGTGGCGAGGAGGATGCCGCCGGCCAGCTCGATGCGCATCTGGCCGCGGCCGATCTGGTGATCTGTCAGGCCGGCTGCATCAGCCACAACGCCTACTGGCGCGTGAAGGACCACTGCCGCCGCACCGGCAAGCAGTGCGTCTTCGTCGACCGGCCCAGTGCCAGCGGTCTGGTGCGTGGCCTGGAGCAGGCGAGCTCGGCCGCTGCCGCGGCGGCTCAGGTGCCGCCGAACTGAGTCGGCAGGCGCGAGCTGTCGGGCGACGCCGGTGCCGGTGCCGGCGCGGCCGTGTGCCGGCGCCGATCGCGCCACAGCATCAGCCTGCCCAGCAGCCGGCCGCTCCAGTCCGGAGCCGTCAGGGTCAGGTGGTCGACCTCGGCCAGCTCGGGCTTCCACAGGTGCGCCCAGGGCGGGTTGGTGACCAGGCTGAGCCGGTCGAGAGCCGGGTCGGCGCAGGTGCGCTCGATGATGCGCATCATCAGCAGGTGGCCGGGCGCGATCGCGGCAAAGGTCTCGTCGTAGCCGATCTTCAGCAGGTTCAGCTGCCGTCCGCCCAGCAGGGCGAACTGTGCCGCGATGGTGCGGCCGTCAAGCGTCAGCCGGTGGATGCGGCACTGGCCGCGTGCGCCGAAGTCGCGCACCAGCGCGCGGTAGAAGCCCACCAGCCGCACGTCATCGCGGATCGCCGAGCCGCTGCGGCCCTTCCAGCCGGACGCCTCGATGTCGAGGAAATGCGTCAGTGCGTCTTCCAGCGTCGCGGGCGTGTCGGCGACCTCCAGCGTGACCTGACCCTGGCTGTCGGCACGACGACCGAGCCGGCGCACGTTCTGCCGGAAGGAGCGCTGCACCCGCACCAGCGCCTGTTCGGTGTCGCCGCTGCAGTCCAGCCAGGCTGATTCGCTGCGGTGCATCCGGCGCATCGTGCTGCCGGCGGGCAGGGCCTCTGCAGCCGGGGTGAGCTCGTGGATCGTCGAGGGCAGCTGCAGTGCGCTGCAGCGCAGCGCTCTCTGCGTGGCCAGCGCCTGCAGCAGCGAGGGCCAGCGCGCGGGGCTGCCGGCCAGCTCGGTCAGCACCATGTGCGGCCCCTGGATCATCGTCCACTGCGGCAGCAGTCGCGCCAGCGGGCAGGCGTGCGGCACCAGGGGCAGCACCGCGACCAGCTCGCCGTGATGGCGCAGCGCCAGCAGGCGCAGCTGTTCCGGCTCGGTGCAGATCGATTCCAGCCAGGCGCCGATCCACTCCGGATGCTGGAAGGGGCTGGCCTGCGTCTGGGACTCGACCAGCTGCCGCCACGCCGGCGCGAGCCGTGCGAAGCCGCTGCGGCCGTGCAGGATCTCGAGACCGTTGCGGGTCGATGATGAGGAGTTCAGAGGCATGGACATGAGGTGCTGCGGGTCCTGCGAGAAAGGGGAGAGGCGGTGTGGTCTCCTGTGCGCAGCATGCCCGATTCGAGCGCGATCTTTTTGCGACTGATTCTTGTTTGTGAGATTTCTGTTTCTGATGTGATCTGACTCACGGCCACACGTCTCACGTTCGTCGATTCTCGCGGTCTGTTGCTTCCAGGCGACGATCCTGGGGAGGTGGAGCCCAGCGAGTCAACAAGATCAAGAAAGGTTTCAATCAAAATAATAAGAATCGTTATCATTAATGAACTGACGATGACACCCAGCCGCGAGCCAGGCAGATCGTCGTTGCACCGTGCTCTCTCCCCAACGATTTCACTGCATCAGGACTCCGACATGGCTCGCCGTCGTTCCCGCTCCGTTGCTGCCGCAGCAGCTCCCGCAACCCGTCCGTCGCTGGCCCAAGCCCTGCCGCTGGGCGCACTGGCCGCCGGCTTCGGTCTGGCCTGCCTGGCACCGCAGGTGCTGGCCCAGCAGGCCGCCGCTGCCACCGAGCCCGCTGCCGCCGAGGTCTCGACGCTGCGCAAGATCACCGTCAAGGGCAAGAAGGACGAAGAGCGTGGCAAGGACAGCCTGCAGGCCACCACCACCACCATCGGCAAGGGCAAGCAGGAGCTGCGCGACGTGGCGCAGTCGGTCACCGTGGTCACCGAGAAGCTGATCGATGACCGCAACCTCGACACGATGAAGGACGTGCTGAAGAACACGGCCGGCATCAGCTTCCTGGCTGCCGAAGGCGGCGAAGAAGACATCCGCCTGCGTGGCTTCCCGCTGCAGTCGACCGGCGACGTCTTCGTCGACGGCATGCGCGATCCGGCCTTCTACGACCGCGACACCTTCTTCCATGACCGCATCGAGGTGCTGCGCGGCTCGGCGTCGATGATGTTCGGCCGCGGCTCGACGGGCGGTGCGGTCAACCAGGTCACCAAGACCCCGCGTCTGATCAACGAGAACCAGGTCGACGTGACCGTCGGCAGCCACCAGTACCTGCGGGTGGTGGGCGACTTCAACATCCGCACCAGCGACAACTCGGCGCTGCGCCTGGGCGTGATGGACACCAAGGCCGACAACAACGGCGCCGGCTCGTCGATCAACAAGACCGGCCTGGCGGGCACCTACCGCTGGGGCATCGGCGAGCGTGACGAGTTCTCGCTGTCCTTCTACCACCTGGACAACGACAACGGCATGAACTACGGTCTGCCGTGGATCCGCCCGACCGCGACCTCGGCCGTGAGCACGACCACGCTGCTGCCGGTCGACCCGAGCGCCTACTACGGCATGAACAGCGACCGCAACCAGGGCGAGGCCACCACCGTCGGCCTCAGCCATGTGCACCGCTTCTCGCCGACGATGGAGCTCAGCACCAAGGTGCGCATCGGCGACTATGACCGCAACCAGCGCGCCAGCACGGTCCGCTTTGCCGCAGCCACCCTGCAGCCTGGCCGCACGGCGGCCAGCCTGGCCAACTTCAGCGACGCGACGGTGCTGACCCGTGGCACCCAGCTGAAGGTCCAGAACGTGCGCAATCTGTATGCGCAGACCGACTTCAGCGGCAAGTTCGACGGTCTGGGCGTCAAGCACGAAGTGCTGGCCGGTGCCGACTATGCCGTCGAGCGCAAGAAGGTCTATGCCCAGGTGACCGCCGCCCAGGGCGGCGTGGTGCCGACCAAGGCCACCACCACGGTCGGCGCCGACAGCGGCAGCGGCTGGGTCGACGAGAGCCTGCGCAGCTTCCGCACCGGCAACGAGTACACCTCGCGTGGCGTGGGCTTCTATGCGCAGGACCTGGTGCAGGTCGCGCCGATGTGGAAGGTGCTGGTCGGTGGTCGCTACGACCGTCTGGACGGCGACTACGACATCTACACCGTGCCGACCGCCTCGCTGAGCCCGGTCACCACCACCAGCTACAAGATGGAAGTCTCGGAGTGGAGCAAGCGCGCTGGCGTGATCTTCCAGCCGAGCGAGCGCATGTCCTTCCATCTGACGGGCGCGACCTCGTTCAACACCTCGGGCGATGCCTACTCGCTGAGCGCGGGCAATGCCGGCGTGCCGCCGGAGCAGTCGATCAATGCCGAGTTCGGCGGCTACCTGACCTCGGCTGACGGCAACTTCACCGGCCGCTTTGCGATCTTCCGCACCACCAAGCTGCATGAGCGCAACACCGATCCGGACAGCGCGCTGGTGACGCTGTCGGGCAAGCGCCACGTCGCCGGTCTGGAACTCGACCTGTCGGGCCGCCTGACGCCGTCCCTGGAAGTCTTCGGCTCCTACATGTGGATGCCGGTGGCCAACATCGACGCCGGCGTGGCGGGCTCGGAAGGCCAGGGCACCCGTCCGTCGCTGACGCCCAAGCACAGCGGCACCGTCTGGACCACCTACCAGCTGACCCCGAAGGTGCGCGTCGGTGGTGGCCTGAACGCCCGCAGCAGCATGACGCCGAACCGCAACCCGGGCTGGGCCGCGCCGAAGTACATCACCGGCGACCTGATGGCCGAGTACAAGGTCAGCGAGGACTTCACCGTCAAGGCCAACGTC
>JBJOPV010000051.1:0-18614 GCA_046050625.1 Pseudomonadota bacterium | reverse complement strand
TCCTGCGTCTGCTGGGCGTCGAGGAGCTGGCGCGCTACATCGTCGACGAAGTGCAGGACGTCTACCGTCTGCAGGGCGTGAAGATCAACGACAAGCACATCGAGGTGATCGTTCGCCAGATGCTGCGTCGCGTGCAGATCACGAACTCGGGCGACACGCACTACATCGTCGGCGAGCAGGTCGAGCGCTCGGAGCTGTTCGGCACCAACGACAACATGCGCAGCCAGGACAAGCTGCCGGCGACCTATTCCGACGTGCTGCTGGGCATCACGAAGGCGTCGCTGTCGACCGACTCGTTCATCTCGGCGGCTTCCTTCCAGGAAACCACCCGGGTGCTGACCGAGGCGGCGATCATGGGCAAGCGCGACGAGCTGCGCGGCCTGAAGGAAAACGTCATCGTCGGCCGCCTGATCCCGGCCGGTACCGGTCTGGCCTATCACCAGGCCCGCAAGGCCAAGGACGAGATGGACGAGACCGAGCGCCGCGCCATCGCGCTGCAGGAAGCGCAGGAAGCGCTGGCTGCGGTCGATGCCGAAGTCGCCGCCGGTGGCGAGCTGCCGCCGCAGGCCTGAGCCTGAACCCGCCGGGTCTGACCGCGTCAGGCCCGGCGGGTGCGAAGAACCCCGAAGCCCGATCCGGGCTCCGGGGTTTTTTTACGTCGGACTGTTGTTGCAAATGCTTTTGCATTAGCATCCGATCCATGCCTGCCTTGTCTTCCGTCGGCCGCGAACGCCAGACCCGCCAGCGCGATGCGTTGATGCAGGCGCTGCGCGACAGCGCCCGTGCGCTCACGCCGGCCGAGCTGTGTGCGTTGGGCCAGCGCAGCGTGCCGACGCTGAACCTCTCGACCGTCTATCGCCAGCTCGCGGCGCTGCTCGAGGCCGGTGAGGTGCTGAAGGTCGACCTGCCTGGTCAGTCCGCTCGCTACGAGGTGGCCTGCACACGCAGTCGGCATGCTGGCGCGCACGGCCATCATGGTCACCATCACCACCATTTCCACTGCACCGCCTGCCGTCGCGTCTTTCCCATTCATGCCTGTCCCGGCACGATGGATGATCTGGCCCCGCCGGGTTTCCGGGTCGCTCGCCATGACCTGACGCTGCACGGCCTGTGCGTCGACTGCGCCCCCGGCGCCGATTCTCACGATGTTGTCCCTGCTGATGAACCTCGCCCTGCCGCGGATGCGGCTGCACCTGCCTGTGGGAGCCGGCGATGCTGATGGCCTCGGCACTGAGCCGCTGCGCCGGAGCGGCGGTGCTGGTGCTGCTGCTGTGGGCGGCGGTGGACTGGGCGCTGACGTGAGCGCGTCGCCGCCGGCGGCCGGCGCGCTGCTGACGCTGGAGCGGCTCGCGTTGGCGCGCGGCGGCCGCGAGGTGGTCTCGGCGCTGTCGGGCACCTTCGAGCGCGGAGTGCTGACCGCGGTGATCGGCCCGAACGGTGCCGGCAAGAGCACGCTGGTCGAGGCGCTGGCCGGGCGGCTGACGCCGGTGGCCGGGCGCCTGGAGCGCGCGGCCGGACTGCGGGTGGCCCACCTGCCGCAGCAGTCGGTGCTGGACCGGCAGTTCCCGATCCGCGTCGGCGACGTGGTCGCGCTGGGCGCCTGGTCGCGCATCGGCCTGTGGCGTGCGCTGGGCGGCGGACTGCGCCGCGAGGTCGACGAGGCGCTGGCCACCGTCGGGCTGCTCGGCTGCGCGCAGCGGCCGATCTCGGACCTCTCGGTCGGCCAGTTCCAGCGGGTACTGTTCGCGCGGCTGCTGCTGCAGGATGCCGACCTGATTCTGCTCGACGAGCCCTTCAACGCGGTCGACGAGGCCACCACCGCCGACCTGCTGGCGCTGATGCGCGACTGGCGCGACCAGGGCCGGGCGGTGGTCGCGGTGCTGCACGATCAGGCGCAGGTCGAGGCCCATTTCGACCGGGTGCTGCAGCTCGACGGCCGGCGCCGCTGGGCCTGGGGCGCCACGGCCGAGGTGCTCGGCGCCTGCGCTGCATGAGCGAGGGGATCGGCGCGTGGCAGGCGCTGCAGGATCTGCTGTTCTCTCCCTTCGCCGAGTTCGGCTTCATGCGCCGTGCGCTGGTGGCGGTGGTGGCGCTGTCGATGGGTGCTGCGCCACTGGGCTGCCTGCTGGTGCTGCGCCGCATGAGCCTGCTGGGCGATGCGATGGCGCATGCGCTGCTGCCCGGGGCGGCGGTCGGCTACATGATCGCCGGCCTGTCGGTCACCGCGATGGGGCTGGGCGGCTTCGTGGCCGCGCTGGCGGTGGCGCTGCTGGCCGGCGCGGTCACCCGCCATACCCACCAGCGCGAAGACGCCAGCTTCGCCGCCTTCTACCTGATCGCGCTGGCGTTGGGCGTGCTGCTGATCTCGATGCGCGGCAGCAGCGTCGACCTGATCCATGTGCTGTTCGGCAGCGTGCTGGCGGTCGATGACGCGGCGCTGCTGCTGGTGGCCTCGATCGCCAGTCTGACGCTGTTGCTGCTGGCGCTGCTGTACCGGCCGCTGGTGGTCGAGAGCTTCGACGCGGGTTTTCTGGCCTCGGTGGGCGGCCCCGGCGCGCTCAGCCACGGCGTGCTGCTGGTGCTGACGGTGGCCAATCTGGTCGGCGGCTTCCAGGCCATGGGCACGCTGATGGCGGTCGGCCTGATGATGGTGC
Source organism: Pseudomonadota bacterium (assembly GCA_046050625.1). Classification (GTDB taxonomy): domain Bacteria; phylum Pseudomonadota; class Gammaproteobacteria; order Burkholderiales; family Burkholderiaceae_C; genus Sphaerotilus. The sequence continues at coordinate 15,960 of JBJOPV010000051.1, read as the reverse complement.
CGGCCATCGCTGCCCGTTTCTGGGTGCGCGATCTGGCGCCGCTGGCCTTGCTGGCGGCGCTGATCGCGATGTTCTCGGGCTGGATCGGACTGCTGCTGTCATTCCATGCCGACCTGCCTTCGGGCCCGGCCATCGTGCTGGTGGCCGGGGTGATCTATGTGCTGTCGCTGCTCTTCGGTCGTCATGACGGCCTGCTGCGGCGCGGCACTTCCTGCTGCTGATGTCCATGTCCTCCGATCCGCTTGTTCTCCGGCCGGCTGTCTGCCGCGCTGTTCCGACCCGTCGCCGGCTGCTGGCCTCGGCCGCGCTGCTGGGGGCGGCGGCCGGGCTGCCGGCGATCGCGATGGCCGCCACCGACCGGCCGCTGCGGGTGGTCGCCAGCTTCTCCATCCTGGCCGATCTGGCCGCGCAGGTCGCCGGTCCGGTGGCCGAGGTCTCGGCGCTGGTCGGGCCGGATGCCGACGCGCATGTCTTCCAGCCGTCGCCGGCGGACGTGCGTCGCATCGCCCAGGCCGATCTGGTCATCGTCAACGGCCTGGGCTTCGAGGGCTGGCTGACCCGGCTGATCGGCTCGGCCGGCTACCGCGGGTCGGTGCTGACCTGCAGCGACGGTCTCAAGCCGCGCGCCGCGCCCGTCGAGGCCGGACAGGATCATGCCGGTCATGCGCATGGCCACAGCCACGCCCAGGGCGGTGCCGGTGCGCCGGACCCGCATGCCTGGCAGGACATCGCCAACGCCCGCCACTATGTGGCGCGCATCCGCGATGCGCTGGCCGTGGCGCGGCCGGCCCAGGCCGAACTGCTGGGCCGCCGCGCCGCCGCCTACGACGCCGAGCTGGCGGCGCTGGACCGGCGCATTCGCGCCGACTTCGCCGCGCTGGCGCCGCAGCAGCGCCGGGTGGTCAGCTCGCATGACGCCTTCGGCTACTTCGCGGCCGCCTACGGTCTCGAGTTCCTGGCCGCGCAGAGCTGGAACACCGACAGCGAGCCTTCGGCCGCCGACATCGCCCGGCTCATCCGCCAGATCCGGCGCCAGCAGATCCGTGCGGTCTTCGTCGAGAACGTCTCCGACGCCCGCATGGTGCAGCGCATCGCGCGCGAGACCGGCGCGGTGGTGGGCGGCACGCTGCATTCGGATGCGCTGTCGGCGCCCGGCGGCGTGGCCGACAGCTATCTGAAGATGATGTCGCACAACGCCGCGACGCTGCTGGCGGGCCTGCGCGGGCCGGCGGCTGCGCCGCGCTGAGCCCAGGTACCGAGCAGGATCAGACCGACATGCGGCTCGGGATCTGCCCTTCGGTTCAGGCCTGGGTGCCGGTCGACGATATCGGGGGCATCGCGCGCTGTTCGCGCTCCTGGGCGTCCCGCCATGTCTGCCGAATCTCCCCTGATCCGTCATTTGCGCCATCACCTGCTGGCGCGCCGCCGTCACCGTGCCGTGCTGATGCTGGTGCTGGCCGGGCTGCTGGCCTGCCTGCCGCTGGCGGCAGCGCTGGCGCTGGCGGCGGCGTGGCTGACCGGCGTGTCCGGGCCGCTGCTGGCGCTGCTGCTGATGCTGGTGCCGGCGCTGCTGCTGCCGCCGCTGGCCCTGCTGCTGTTCGACCTGCTGGCGCTGCTCGATCACCAGCGGGTGCGCCTGCTCGATCTCAGCGCGCAGGACGATCTGACCCGGGTGCTGAACCGACGTCACTTCTTCGACCGTGCCGAGCGCGAGGTCGGTCTGTCGCTGCGCCACGGCACGCCGCTGGCGCTGCTGCTGGTCGACATCGACCGGCTGGCGCAGATCAACGCGACCCATGGCCAGGCGGCCGGCGACCGGGTGCTGCAGGTGGTGGCCGAGCAGTGCCACCGGCCGCTGCGCCAGCACGATCTCTGCGGCCGCCACGGCGGCGAGGAGTTCGCGCTGATGCTGCCCGGCACCGGCCGGGACGGCGCGCTGACGGTGGCCGAGCGGCTGCGCCGGACCTTGCCCGAGCAGCGCATCGTGCTGCCCGATGGCGCGGTGGTGTCGGCACGGGTCAGCATCGGCGTGGCGGTGCTGGCGCCGGACTGCGCCTCGCTGCCGCAGCTGCTGGCGCGTGCCGACGAGGCGCTGCACCGCGCCAAGCGCGAGGGCCGTGACCGGGTGGCCTGCGCCGCACCGGTGCCGTCCTGAGTCCTCATCCCGTCTTCATCTCCATCACGGAAGCTTCCGCCCCATGAACTCGCGCTCCTCTGTCCTGTCCGCCCTGATGCTGGGCCTGGCCGCGCTGCTGCCGGCCACGGCCGTCGCCGCCGGTGTGCACGCGCATTCCCACGCCCATGCGCAGGCCGGACATGGCGCGCATGAGCACGGCCGCATCGGCCTGGAGATCGCGCTGGACGGCCAGACGCTGACGATCGGCCTGGAGGCGCCGCTCGACAGCTTGCTGGGTTTCGAGCGCGCGCCGCGCACCGAGGCCGAGAAGAAGGCCGTGCAGGCGCTGCTCGAGCATCTGCGCGCCGGCCGGGGCCTGTTCGCGCCCGACGCGGCGGCGCAGTGCCAGCCGGTGTCGGCCACCGTCGATGCACCGGTGCTGCAGGCCGGTGGCGCGGCCCAGGGCGAGCATGCCGATCTGGATGCGAGCTTCGTGCTGCGCTGCGCCCAGCCGCAGGCGCTGACCGCGATCGACCTGGGCGGTCTGCTGGACCGCCATCGCCGCATCACGCGGGTCGAGGCGGAGATCGTCACGCCGGCGGGGCAGTTCAAGTCAGCACTCCAGCGCCCGGCGCGGGTGCTGCGCTGGGGCCGATGAGCCCGCAGCCGTCACTGCTGCTGTCGCTGCGCGACCTGCGCCACCGCTGGCCCGGCGCGGCGGTCGACACGCTCGATGTGCCGGCCCTCGACCTGATGCCCGGCGAGGCGGTCTTCCTGCGCGGGCCCAGCGGCTGTGGCAAGAGCACGCTGCTGTCGCTGATGGCGGGCGTGCTGGTGGCCGATGCCGGCACGGTGGCGCTGCTCGACCAGGACTGGCGCGCGCTGTCGGGCGCGCGGCGCGACCGGCTGCGCGCCGACCATGTCGGCTACATCTTCCAGCAGTTCAACCTGCTGCCTTACCTCTCGGTGATCGACAACGTGCGGCTGCCGCTGCGCTTCTCGGCGCGGCGGCGCGCGCGCTGTGCCGGCGCCGACGAGCCCGCGCAGTGGCTGGCGCGGCTGGGGCTGGACGCGGCGCTGTGGCGCCGTCCGGCCGCGCAGCTCTCGGTCGGGCAGCAGCAGCGCGTGGCCTGCGCGCGGGCGCTGGCCGGCCGGCCCGAGCTGGTGATCGCCGACGAGCCGACCTCGGCGCTGGACGAGGGCACCCGCGACCGCTTCGTCGATGCGCTGCTGGCCAGCTGCCGCGAGGCCGGCAGCGCACTGGTGCTGGTCAGCCATGACGCGCGGCTGGCCGGGCATTTCGCGCGCCAGATCGACCTGCCGGCGCTCAACCGCGCTGCCGCCTCTGGAGGCCCGCGATGAGCGCGCTGCTTGGGCTGGCCGCGCGCAGCGCCTGGAGCCGGCGCTTCGTGCTGGCGCTGATCGTGCTGTCGATCGCGCTGTCGACCTTCCTGCTGCTGGGCATCGAGCGGCTGCGCCAGGACGTGCGGCAGAACTTCGCCCAGGCGGTCTCCGGCACCGACCTGATCGTCGGCCCGCGCACCGGCGCGGTGCAGCTGATGCTCTACGCGGTCTTCCGCGTCGGCAGCGCGACGAACAACATCGGCTGGGACAGCGCGCAGGCGCTGGCCGCGCAGCGCCAGGTGGCGTGGACGGTGCCGATCGCGCTGGGCGACAGCCACCGGGGCTTTGCGGTCGTCGGCACGACGCCGGCCTATTTCGAGCATTTCCGCTACGGCGAGCGTCAGCCGCTGGCGCTGGCGACTGGGCGGGCCTTCGGCGACGGCATGAGCCATGTCTACGAGGCGGTGATCGGCGCCGAGGTGGCCGAGCGGCTGGGCTACCGGCTGGGCCAGCGCCTGGTGCTGAGCCACGGCGATGGCGCCTTCGCGGCCAACGACCACGCCGACAAGCCCTTCACCGTGGTCGGCGTCCTGGCGCGCACCGGCACGCCGGTGGACCGCTCGGTGCACATCCCGCTCTCCGGCATCGAGGCCATCCACATCGACTGGATCGCCGGCGCGCCGCTGCCCGGTGCCCGCGTCTCGGCCGAGGCGGCGGCCGCGCAGGACCTGACGCCGCGCACGGTCACCGCGGTGCTGGTCGGCCTGAAGAGCCGCGCGGCGGTGTTCGCGGTGCAGCGCTGGGTGCGCGGCTACGGCGACGAGCCGCTGATGGCGGTGCTGCCCGGCGTGGCGCTCGACGAGCTGTGGGCGGTGCTGGGCGCGGGCGAGCGCGCGCTGCAGGCGGTCAGCGTGCTGGTGGCGGCGGTCAGCCTGGCCGGGCTGGTCGCGGTGATCCTGGCCGGGCTGGACGCGCGCCGGCGCGAGCTGGCCATCCTGCGCTCGGTCGGCGCCGGCCCGCGCCAGGTGCTGGCGCTGCTGGCGGTGGAAGGCGCGCTGGTCACGCTGTGCGGCGTGCTGCTGGGCGCATTGGCCTCGGTCGGCGCGATCGTGCTGCTGGGCGACATTGCGTTGCAACGATGGGGACTGGTGCTGCATGCGCGCTGGCCGGGGCCGGACGAGATGCGCCTGATGGGCCTGCTGCTGCTGGGCGGCTGGCTGGCCAGCCTGGGGCCGGGCTGGCGGGCCTACCGGCTGTCGCTGGCCGATGGGCTGTCGCCGCGCGCCTGAGCGGGGCGAGGCCCCAGTTTCGAGAATCGACGGGAGAGTGGCTGTGATGCGAGGAATGACGACGACATCGAGGTGGGCGCTGGCGCTGGCCGCAGGCGCGATGCTGCTGGCCACGCTGCCGGCGGCCCGCGCCACCGAACCGAAGCCGGCCGCGGCCGCCAAGCCGGCCAAGGCCGCTGCGGTGCGCCAGCTCAAGTGGGAGGAGATGGTGCCCGCCGGCTGGGATCCGGCCGCCAGGCTGCGCAACCGCGGCGACCTGTCGCGCATCCAGGATGGCGACCCGAAGGCCGACGCGCTGCTGCGCGAGGTGCGCGAGATCTGGGACGCCGCGCCCACCCGCCCCGAACTCAACGGCCAGAAGGTGCGCCTGCCCGGCTACCTGGTGCCGCTGGAGGGACAGGCCGGCGAGTGGAAGGAGTTCCTGCTGGTGCCGTACTTCGGTGCCTGCATCCACTCGCCGCCGCCGCCGGCCAACCAGATCGTGCATGTCAAGGCCGCCATTCCCGCCAAGGGCCTGCGCAGCATGGACACCGTCTGGATCACCGGCACGATGCGCACCGAGCGCCGCGACACCGACATGGGCGTCAGCGGCTACACCGTCGACGGTGCGGTGGTCGAGAAGTATGTCGAGCCGCCGGTGACGCCGCGCTGAGTGCCGACAGCCTGCGCGATCGCCGTTTCTTCCACCAGATGTACAGCCCCGTGCCGCTGAGCAGCGCCACCACCAGTCCCATCAGGGTGATGAACAACCGCCACGGCCAGCCCCACAGATGGGCCATGTGCAGGTTGAGCAGCCAGGCGGTGACGGTGTCGCCGGCGGCTTCGCCTGTGGGAAGCCGGCAGGCCAGCAGTTTTCCGTTGCGTGCATCCACATAGATCGCAGTGCGGCCTCGCCGCTGGCTGACGTCGCGATGGCTGCGCACCTCCAGTCGCAGCACGCCGCGGTGAGGATCGTAGGACAGGCGGTCTTCCGCCAATATGCGCAAGTCGCGGTCGCGGGCCAGTGCGTTCATGTGCTGACGACCCCGCTCCAGCGCGGCCGACCAGCCCATGGCCGGCTCGGGCGCGTCCTGAGCCAGCCGCGGTAGAGACGCGCGGGGATCGGGCCGCATGTCGAAGAACAGGTCCATCACGGGTCTGTAGACCGGGTCGTACAGGTTGAAGGCCACACTGCTCCAGGCCAGCACGAACAGGGCAGCCCAGGGCCAGAGACCGCCGGCGCGGTGCAGGTCATGGTTGAGTTTGTAAGGTCCGGCGCCGATGCGCAGCTTCCAGGCCGGTGCCCAGCGCCTGAACCACTGACGTGGCGACGACGGTGGGGATGCTTTGCTTCGCGCAGGCAGGGTCAGCCAGACGCCCACGAAGCAGTCGATGGTCCACAGCACGGCGATGACGCCGAAGATCCAGGTGCCCACCGTACCCAGCGCCAGCGAGTGGTGCAGGCGGTGGATGAAGGGCATGAGGTTGGTCACGCCCTGCGACAGGTCTCCCCAGCGCCTTGTGCCTGTGATGGTGCCGGTATACGGATTGACGAACACCTCGTCGAAACCCAGGTCGGCATGCACTCCGTCTGCGTTGGCTGCACCTTCCACCCAGAAGCTGACCGCCTCGTCGGCGTGGCCCTCGCGCAGGGTGACCCAGTGCACCCATGCCTGGGGATAGGCCGCCTGAACACGTTCACGCAGGGTCAGCGGATCAAGTCGGCTGGCGTCCACCGAGGGTCGCTGGACCTGCATGAGAGCCGGGTTCAGCTCGACATCCAGCTCGTGGTACCAGACCAGCAGACTGCCGGTCAGCCCGGCGATCAGCAGGAATCCTGCCATCACCAGGCCGACCCAACGGTGCACGACGACCACCCGTGATCTCATGCGCCGGCGCTCAGAAATGGTAAGAGGCCATCAGCTTGATCGAGCGGCCTGGCTCGCGCAGGGGCACCACATCCGCATACTCCTGGCCATAGGTGGCGCGACTGGTATAGGTCTTGTCGAACAGGTTGTTGACCTCGGCCCGCAGCGTGAGCTGGCGCCACTGCACTGGACGGTACGCCACAAACACGTTGGCCACTTCGTAGCCGGCCAGCGGCAGGGCACGGCTGCCTGTCGCCTCGTTGAAGGTGTTGGTTTCCTTCAGCACGATCTGCGCATTGGCGCCCACAGTCCAGCGGCGTTCCGCCAGGCTGTGCACCGCCTCCAGGCTGATGATCCGGCCGATGGGTGTGGTCAGGTAGCGGCCGGTGTAGGACTCGGCAGGATTTCCGTCGATGCGGGTGTCGATGTCGGCGTAGCGCAGCCGGGCGAAGCCTGCTCCCCAGGTGTAGGTGCCGCCGAGTTCGTAGCCTTCGGACGACATGTCCTTGCGCAGGTTCGGTCCCCGTCGGTAGTCTGGGGTCCGGGCATCCTTGATGTCGGTGCGGAAGACTCGGCCGTCCAGCGCCCAGCCTTTGAGCACACCGTCGAGCTCGGCGCGCAGTCCAACGAAGGCGTTGTCTGCGGTCACCGCAGTCATCTCGCCCGGATAGCGCCAGGCCGGGCTGATGATGAAGTTCTCGGCCAGAGGTATTCCGGCCCACACATCGGAGTAGCCGGCACTGACCGTCCAGCCCCGTGTCACGTCCAGCTCGCCGGTGACGTTGTATGAGGTTCCGGCGTCGCTGCGACGCACTCCGTCCACACCGGTGAAGCGCTGGGCATCATGACGCGCCCCGAAGGACACCCGCGCATGGGCGGCCAGATCCAGGCGAGCCTGGGCATAGAGGCCGAGGTTGCGCAGCCTCTCCTTTCCCCCCTCGTTCAAGGCCGGATTGGGCAGGTAGCGGTAGTCGGTGTCGGCCTGGTCGTCGAAGAAGTCCAGGCCTGCTGTCACCGATCCTCGGGCCAGGGTGAAGCGGTTCTCGGCCTTGCCGTTCAGGCTTTCGGTGCGGCCTGTGGTCACCTGGCTGGCTTCAGGGATGCGCAGGTCGGTCACCGAGCGGGAAAGCTGAATCCTGGGGTTCCACCAGCCCGTGGCCTTGGCGTCCGTATAGGTCAGGGCCGTGTTCTGGCGGTGCAGGTCATAGTCGCGGGTCAGCGGCATCGGTCGCCCGCCGAGGACGCGGCCCATGTCAGCCCGGTAAGGTCGAGCCTCGTCGTCCTGCACGCTCTCGTGCGAGAGTTGCACCCGGTGGCCTGACTCGGCCTGGAAGGCGATCTTGCCCAGGCCGCTGAGCATGCGGGTGCCCGAGCCGATGATCTGCTGGCCCGCACCATCCTGGCGTGGCTGGCCGGTGGCGTGCTTGAGGTGGCCCAGATATTCGAACCCGCCTTGCTGGCCATACAGGGCGCCGCTGGCGGCAGAGATGTCGCCGTTGCTCTCGAACTCCCCTTTGACCCGCCCTCCGAAGCTGCGACCGGGCTCGAGCAGTTCGGAGGCGGCGAGGGTTTCGTAGGCGACCGCTCCCGCCAGTGCGCCCGGGCCTGCGTCTGCCGGGGCCACGCCGGGATCGACGCGCACGGCCTTGAGCAGGGTCGGATCGATCAGCGTGGTCGCGTTGTGGTGAAAGATCTTGTTGTTCTGGCGACTGCCGTCGATGGTGGTGGCCAGATTGGTCTCTTCCACGCCGTTGACATAGAGCTTCTGCGACACGGGCAATGAGCTGCCCACCTGGATGGCGGCCTGGCCCCGGAACAGGTCCTGCAGATCGGACGGGTTGCTCCGCTCGATGTCTCGGTGCTCCAGATGAATGGCCTCAGGCCGGAAAGCTTCGCGCGCAGCAGTGATGCGGATCAACGGCAGCGTGCGCTCATCAGCCGATGCCGGGTTGACCCGTGACGGTGGTATCGCCTGAATCACCACCGATGTGCCTTCCTGGATCGCGCTCAGACCACTGCCGCTGAGCAGTCGATCCAGCGCCTGCCGGACGGTCAGCTGGCCCGTCACTGCCTGAGCCGACTTGCCCGCCACCATCCCCGCCGGGAATGTCATCTGCAGATTGGCCTGCCGAGCCAGCTCATTCAGCGCTTGTCCCAGCGGCTGTGCCTGGATGTTGATGGCGATGGGGGCCGCTGCCGCTGCTGCTGCACTGCTCTGAGCATGCGCCCGCGGCGCGTGGCCCGTGGCCAGCGCAATGGCCATGGCCGCTGCCAGGGCCAGGGGGGCAGGGAGGAAACGCTGCTGCAGTGCTGCGGGTTGCGCGGGTCGCATGGGTCAAGACTCCTCGGTCGTTCAGTGATCGGTCGGACTGGCGCAAGGTTCGTCAGCCCTTCTGCCCATGAAGACGCAGCACCCCCACGCAATCCTCACGTTGCCAATGAGACTTCCTCAGAAAATCTTCTGCGACTGGATTCACCTCACTGCATCACGATCTCCGTGACCTCGCCTCGTCGTATCAGGCGTACAGGCAGTACTTGGGGCAAGGTCTCCGCAAAGCGTTGCCACTGCGTGAGGCTGTAGCTTCCGCCCACGGGCAGGGCGGCCACCGCGGGTTCGCGCACCACCAGCCCGGTGCGTCCGTAACGCTCGAACTCGGCAATGGCCTGGGCCAGCGGGGTCTGGTCGAAGCTCAGACGGCCGTCGCGCCAGGGGGCGATGCGGCCAGAGGGCATGACCGCCACGGCGCCCAGATGGCCGGTGTCGTCCGCGGTCACCATCTGGCCTGCAGTGAGTTCAAGGGCCGCCACGCCGGCTGCACCGCTGGCGCCCAGGATGTCGTCGCCATCGCTGGTGACGGCGCCATGCGGGTTGGCTCGGGCCACCCGCACGCGGCCTTCTTCGACCGAAACGATGGTCTGCCCTGTACCCAGTCCAGACGGCGTGTGGCGCACAGAGAACCGGGTGCCGATCACGGTGATGCGCAACGCGCCGGCCCAGACGTGGAAGGGGCGTTGTGCGTCCGACTTGACGGTGAACATGGCCTGGCCGTCGCGCAGGTGCACCTCGCGCCGGTCGCGGTAAAGCCGGGCTTCCAGCTGGGTGGCGGTGTCGAGCTGCAGCGTGCTGCCTTGCGCCAGGGTGGCCAGGCCCGTGTCGGGCAGTGTGGCGCTGAGCTGTTGGCCACGCGCCGTGGCAAAGGTCTGTTCAAAGGTGGGTTGCTGGCGCCAGTGGTCCCAGCCCATCCAGCCACTACCGACGAGGGCAAAGGCGATGGCCGCCGCTGCAGCTTGGGGGACCCGCCGCCCCCAGCTTTCAGGCAGCCAGCCGAACAGGCCGTTCCGATGGCAGGCGCCTGTCGGGGTCTGGCGAGGCTGCTGCGGCACGGGCGTGCGGAGCGGCGCGTGTGAGGCGGCCGAGGCATGCAACGCGGCTTTGAGGGATACCACGTCGTCGTCGGGAAGTTGCTGCACGTCGCCGAAAATGGTGTCCATGTCGGCAAAGGCCTCGGCGTGACGCGGATCGGCGTCCAGCCAGGCTTGCAGTTCCGCTTCCTCTTCGACGCTCAGGCCACTGCGGCGGCGCGTCACCCAGGTGGCCGCCCCGATGTCCAACGGGTCTTGCGCTTGCGCAAAGGCCTCGTACTCGCGCTCGTCTGCGTTCTCGTCCAGGCGCGCGCTCGCATCGGGCGCGCTGGCGCTGGGCTGGCCGTTGGGTCCGGGCGAGTTCAAAGGCATGGCGGGCGCAGTGGATGGCTCTTGTGCTTGTAGACGCATGGGCGGGTGGGTTTCCTCACCTCGGGACACGGTTGTGAATGTTGTGGCCCGATCCGCCTATTGCGTGGCTCGGCCCCTGGCCTCCGGTGGAGGCTATGCGGGCTCGCGCAGCCTGCGTTCACAGAGCTTGCAGGCGATCATGCCCCGTACCACATGCTTTTCCACCATGCTGACGGAGATGCCCATGTGCTGCGCGACCTGGGCGTGGCTCAGTTCGTCGAACACGTGCAGCACGAAGGCTTCGCGGCAGCGGGGAGGCAGGGCCTCGATGGTGGCCACGTACGCGCGGATGACCTGGGAGGAGGCCAACGTTTCCTCAGGTTGCAGGTGCTGGGGCGCGCATGGGTGCTTATCTTCGGGGAGGGCGCTGAGGTCGTCGTGCTTGCGCACCCCGTTGCGGCGGTGCTGGTCGATGACGAGGTTGCGGGCGGTGCGGTAGAGCAGGGCGCGCAGGTCCAGCACGGCCTGGCCGCTGGACTGGGCGGAGAGCACGCGCACAAAGCTCTCCTGCGCGAGGTCGGCCGCGGTGTCGCGGTCGTTGACCTGGCGCGAGAGGAAGTTCAGCAGTTCGCGGTGATAGCGCTCCAGCATGACAGACCCAGGAGGCAATGGCACTTCTCAGTGTCGAGAGGGCCAGAGCGTCGCCAGCATCCGAGGCCGCCAGGCCAGTGCCAGCGCCACGGTCACTGCGCTGCCCGCCAGCAGCATCACCCACACCAGCACCGCCATCGAGGGCCGGTCGGCCATCAGGCAGGCCAGCAGCGACAGCGGCAGGGCCAGCGTGCCCAGGGTGCGAAGCACCTGCCGGGAGCGAGCTGCATCCTCGGCCGGGCAGTGCATCACCTGCCCCCAGTGCACCTCCATCGCCAGCGCCAGCCAGCCCATGCCGGCCAGGGTCAGCGCTGCCGCTGCGGTGAGCCACAGCGCCTCAGACATGGGCCACCTCGGCGGGCTTGTTCGGGTCGGCGGGATCGGACTTGACCGATCTGGCGGTGAGCAGGCCCCGTTCGTGCAGCGCCAGCTTGCGCGCAGCCCAGAGGGCCATTCCTGCCGTGGCCAGCAGGCTCAGATCCACCCCGGCCACCGGCCAATAGGGGCCGGTGAACACCGTCTTGACCAGGTGGTCGCCCGTGGTCAGTGCATTCAGCGCCACGGCCGCCCCGCTCAGTCCGGCCAGCGCCCCGCACTGTTCCCGCCAGGCCGGGTTGATGCGCGCCTGCGCCACCGGACTGCTGCGCAAGAAGGCGTGTGCCATTGCCAGTGCCCAGAAGCTCCAGAAGGCGAGCTTCTCCCAGTCGCCCTTGCCCGGCAGATCCGCCGGCAGGGCCCGGTTGGTGGCCAGCATGCCCACGGCGGCGATCACCATCCCGGTGACGGTCGTCACCGCCAGCGCATCCACGATCCGACTGCCCGCGCTGCCGCTGCGGGCATGCTGGCGCTTGCGCTTCTCGACGAAGAAGAGGAAGCCGGTGGCCAGACAGACGCAGCCCAGCAGGCCGCCCAGCACATAGAGCCAGCGCAGCAGCCAGTGCTCGAAGTGCTGCAGGTGCAGGCCGGTCAGGAACTGGTGGATCTCCGCCACCACGCCGCGGGGTGGGTCTTCGCGCAGCACCTCGCCGGTGCTGGCCTTGAAGTGGATGCCTTCGCCCACCAGCGCCACGCGGTCGCTGCCGGCGCGGTAGACGCTCACATAGCCGTTGGCGTCGCCCACATGGTGGATCTGCAGGAAGCCGACCTGGCCCGCCATGTCGCGCGCGGCCCAGCGGCGCCGGGCCTCGGCCATCATCGCGTCGACCGAGGCCAGCGGTGCGGCCACGCCGGCGCGCTGGTGGGGCAGGCCGGTCTCCCGGGCCTCGATCAGCTCATGCCGGTCGTGCAGGTCCTTGAGCTGGAACTGCGACACCGGCAGGAAGTAGACGGCCGCGAAGATCACCGCGCCGGTGAAGGCGAAGAAGAAATGGAAGGGCAGGGCCACCACGCCGCTGAGGTTGTGCAGGTCCAGCGCGGCACGCTGGGTCTGCTTGGCCGGGCGGAAGGTGAAGAGCTCGCGAAGGATCCTGCGGTGGATGATCACGCCCGAGACCAGCGCGGCCATCATCACCACCGCCGCCAGTCCGACCAGGAAGATGCCCAGGTTCTTCCAGGTCCAGTTCAGGCTGTAGTGCATCGGGTAGAACCACTCGCTGCCGATCTTGAGCTGGTCGGCGCGCACCAAGGCGCCGCTGCGCGGGTCGATCGTGGCGTCGCCGTGGATGTGGTTGTGGCCCTCGGCGTCCTTGGGCTGGGGCACCCTGAAGCCCACGCCCATGCGCAGCACCGGGTCGCGGTGCGTGGTGTAGGCCCAGTACTCGTCGGCCGGCAGCGCCAGGCGCGGCGTCATCGGGCCCCGGGCCGGGTCGTGCAGGGCGGGCATGTGGGCCGCGTAGTCGGCTTCGTCGGGTTCGATCTTCCTGAGCGCGGGCAGCAGCACCTGGTCGAACGAAGGCATGGGCTGCGGCGCGAAGCGGGTGTCAGGCAGCGCCCAGCGATCGATCTCGCGGTCGAAGACCGACAGCGAGCCGAAGAAGAACACCACGATCAGCATGAAGCCGATCACCAGGCCGAACCAGGTGTGCAGCCAGGCCATCGACTGGCGGAAGTTCGTGAACATCGCTTTCTCCTGTGCGTCGATCGGGGAGGGCGCTCAGGTCAGCAGCGCGTGCTGGATCGCCCAGGCCGAGGCCGACAGCAGCAGCGTGCCGCCGGCCAGCACGCTCCCGATCCGGAGCAGACTCCTGGCGACGACGCACCACAGCAGCAGGCCGGGAAACACCAGGAAGGCGAGCATCAGCACCGCCATCTCGGCGTCGTGGTAATCGGCGCCCAGTCCGACCAGGGCGGCCACACCCGCGGCGGCGAAGCCCCAGGTGAAGGCGTAGCTGCCGATGACGCCCGCCAGCACCCTGGCGGCGATCTGCGCGCCGCGGATCGAGGTGTCCTTCATGCCGGTCCCGCTCAGAGCTTGTATTCGAGCGAGATCGAGGCGGCGCGCGGAGCGCCGTAGATCGCACCGTACTGCACCGTGCGCAGGTACTTGCGGTCGAACAGGTTGTTGACGTTCAGCCGCACGGTGGCCGCCGGCGACAGCTCGTAGGCCGCGAAGGCATCGACCAGCGCGAAGGCGTCCTGGTGCGCACCGCCAGTCTTGGCGGTGTCCGACTGCCAGCGCAGGCCCGAGCCCACGCGCAGCGCTGGCAGCATCGGCACGCGGGTGTCGGCGCGCAGCTTCAGCGTGCGGCGCGGCACCCATTCGTAGATGTCGTTGCCGTCCGGGCCGGTCAGGCGCATCGCGGTGAAGCCGGCCGAGACCTTGGTGTCGGCGCTGACACGGCCGCTGGCCTCCAGCTCGATGCCGCGCGAGCGCACGTCCTTCGGCACGTAGTAGGAGCGCTGGGCCACCGCGTCGAAGCCGTCCTCGGTCGCCAGGCCCTTCTGCCGGGCGCTGAACAGGGCCAGCGTGGTCAGCAGCCGGCGGTTCAGCCACTCCGACTTCAGTCCCACCTCGGCGTTGAGTCCCTTCATCGGGGCGAGGAAGGCGCCGTTGACGTCGCGCTGATCCTGGGCCTGGTAGATGTCGGAGTAGGAGGCGTAGGCCAGCGTCTCCGGCGTGAGGTCGTAGGTCACGCCGAGGTAGGGGCTGATCTTCTCGGTGGTCTCGTTGTCGAGCTGGGTGCCGCCGCCGTAGATCGAGGTGCCGTCGCGCTTCAGGCTGATCGCGTTCAGTCCGGCGATGCCCTTGAGGCGATCGGTCAGCGACAGCCGGGTCGAGGCGTACAGCCGGGTGATGTCCTGGGTACCGTCGGCACTGACCTTCTTCGCGCCCCAGACCGGCTCGGCGTAGGCGCTGCCCGAGTACGGGAAGGCCGGCAGCACCGACGACGGCGCGCTGGTGACGGCGTAGGCCTCGGTCAGGCTGTCCTGCTTCGAGTGGCTGACGCCGATCACCGCCTCATGCTTGCGGCCGAAGGCGCCGAAGCGGCCTGTCAGGCTCAGGTCGACGATGTCGCTGCGCGACTCGCCCTCGCTGCGGTAGGGCCAGCCGTACAGGCCGGTGCCGTTCGCATTCAGGCTGCCGGTGAGGGTGTAGGCATAGAACAGCTTGGTGGCGCTGCTGCCGCGGGTGTGGTTGTAGCTGGCCTTGGCCTCCCAGTCGGGCGACAGCGCGTGGGTGTATTCGATGAAAGCGGTGGTCGAGCGGGTGTTCCAGTAGGTCCAGTCCTGCGAGGTCGAGGCCGAGCTGTCGTACTCGGCCTGCGTGCCGTCGGCGCGTGTCACCGTCAACGAGCCCCACATCGGCGAGCGCTGCTGGCCGTCCTGGGTCGACAGGCCCAGCGTCAGCGTGCCGTCGCTGCCGATCTGGCCCTCGACGACGCCGTAGAGCGAACTGCGCCGGTCATGCAGCGCCCGCAGGTAGGAGTCCTTGTCTTCGTGGGCGACCACCACGCGTGCGGCCCAGCGGCCGTCCTCGGTCAGGACCTTGTTGTAGTCCAGGGCCAGGCGCTTCTGGCTGTGGGCGCCGAGCGTCGCGATCACCTCGCCGCCGTCCTTGTTGCCTGGGCGCTTGCGCACGTAGTTGATCGTGCCGGAGGCGTTGCCCACGCCGGTCAGCAGACCGTTGGCACCCCGGATCAGCTCGATCTTGTCGAACAGATAGGTGTCCTGCTGGCCGACGACCAGACCCCAGTCGTTGGTCATGCCCAGGCCGTCGACCTGGGTCAGCATCACCTCGAAGCCACGGGCGGTGTAGTTGGTGCGGTTGGTTTCCCAGTCGTCGACGTTCAGGCCGGTGCCGAAGCGCAGGGCGTCATTGCTGCCCGTGGCCCCGAAGTCGCGCAGGGTTTCCTGGTCGATCGTGCTGATCGTCTGCGGTGTGTCCCTGATCTCCAGATCCAGGTGCGTGGCCCCCCTGGAAATGCGGCGCTCGCGCTTGCCGGTGATGACGACCGGCTTCAACGTGGAGACGTCCGGCGCCGGCGCGGCTCCCGGTGCCGGCGCGCTGGCCGAGTCGGCCGGGGTCTGGGCCTGGGCGGCACCCAGAGCGCCCAGCGCGGTCATGACGGCCAGCGCGCAGGCGCTGCGGGTGAACAGCAGGGAGTGCCGAGTCTTCAAGTGGAGTTCTCCGGAGAGCCGAGGGCGACGCGATGCCGCCTCCGGTTGGTTGCATTTTGTGTTGAGATTCTAATTACAAATAAGAATGATTCCTGTTGTTATAAAAGAACACCCTCAACGGAACATCACAAAAGACCACGCGCCCGTTCCGGGCCGGGGCGGATGAGGCTCAGCCGACCATGCGCGCCGGATCCACCCAGAGATCGAACTGCGCCGCGGTGACGTGGCCGAGCGCCAGGGCCGCCTCGCGCAGGCTGCTGCCGTCGTGGTGGGCCTTCTTCGCGATCTGGGCGGCCTTGTCGTAGCCGATGTGCGGGTTGAGGGCCGTCACCAGCATCAGCGAGCGCTGCACCAGCTCGGCGATGCGCGCGCGGTCGGGCTCGATGCCCACGGCGCAGTGGTCATTGAAGCTGTTCATGCCGTCGGCCAGCAGGCGCACGCT
>JBJOPV010000050.1:0-18701 GCA_046050625.1 Pseudomonadota bacterium | reverse complement strand
GGGAAGCCGACGATGAAGTCGGTGGACAGGCTGATGTCCGGGCGCACCGCGCGCAGCTTGCGGATCGTGCTCTTGTATTCGAGCGTGGTGTAGCCGCGCTTCATCGCCGAGAGGATGCGGTCGGCGCCGTGCTGCACCGGCAGGTGCAGGTGGTTCACCAGCTGCGGCACGCGGGCGTAGACGTCGATCAGGCGCTGCGTGAACTCGTTGGGGTGGCTGGTGGTGTAGCGGATGCGCTCGACGCCGGGGATCTCGGCGACGTACTCGATCAGCATCGCGAAGTCGGCGATCTCGTCGGTGCCGCCCATGCGGCCGCGGTAGGCGTTGACGTTCTGGCCCAGCAGCGTGATCTCCTTGACGCCCTGGTCGGCCAGGCCCGCCACCTCGGTCAGCACCTCCTCGAAGGGGCGGCTGAATTCCTCGCCGCGGGTGTAGGGCACGACGCAGTAGGAGCAGTACTTCGAGCAGCCCTCCATGATCGAGACGAAGGCCGACGCGCCCTCGACCTTGGCCGGCGGCAGGTGGTCGAACTTCTCGATCTCGGGGAAGCTGATGTCGACCTGCGGGCGGCCGGCGCGCTGGCGGGCTTCGAGCATCTGCGGCAGGCGGTGCAGCGTCTGCGGGCCGAAGACCACATCGACATAGGGCGCGCGCTCGATGATCGCCGCGCCTTCCTGGCTGGCCACGCAGCCGCCCACGCCGATCAGCACGCCTTTCTTCTTCAGGTGCTTGACGCGACCGAGGTCGCTGAAGACCTTCTCCTGCGCCTTCTCGCGCACCGAGCAGGTGTTGAAGAGGATCAGGTCGGCCTCTTCCGGGTCATCGGTGGGCGTGTAGCCCTCGGCGGCTTTCATGACGTCGGACATCTTGTCCGAGTCGTATTCGTTCATCTGGCAGCCGAAGGTGCGGATGTAGACCTTTTTCTGCGGCAGCACATCGGTGGGAACGGAGGGTTCGTTGTTCATGATTGCAAGCAAATCGAAACAAAGGCAACCGGCGCGGCGCCAGGCGCAGCCGGTCGGCGGAGGGCGGGAAAGTCGTCGGACGAGCGGCCGCGGTGCGGCCTGCCGACAGGGGGCGGACTCAGGCGCTGCGCCTGCTCCAGACCTGGGCGATCGGGTCAAGCTGGTAGCGTGCGGCTTCCTCGCGGGAGCGCGGCCAGAAGTTCGCGATCTCGTCGGGACGCAGGATCCAGAGGTCGCGCAGCAGCACCGAGCCGTCGAACAGCGACTCGACGGTGTAGTTCACCGTCAGCCGGCGGCCGGCCAGCGCGGCGCTCATCGCCAGCAGGTTGTTCTCGTCGCGGATGCGTGCGCCGGGCGCCAGGCGGGCGGCCTCGCCGTTCAGGCGAGCTTCCGGCGGGGAGGTCACCAGCAGCGTGCCGCGCAGTGCATCGGCAGGAAAGGGCCGGCGCACCTGATGCTGCGCGCGCGCGCAAGGGGATGCCTGTACCAGCAGCGTCAGCAGCGGCAGGCTCAGCAGCAGGCGGCGACAGGGGTCGGGAGAGCGATGGCGTCCGGCCATCGCGGCGGTGGGGCGATCACAGCGGGGCATGGTGTGGATCCAGGGGCTGCGCAAGGGAGGCCTGATCTTAACCGGCCGCCGCCCGCTCGCCCGCCCGCTGCGGGATCCGCCCCAGGATCATTTTGGTACCAAAAACTGACGTTCTTGAGCAAAATCGGCGGCAGCTTGCTTCGATGAG
The DNA here is from genome assembly GCA_046050625.1 of Pseudomonadota bacterium. Lineage (GTDB taxonomy): Bacteria > Pseudomonadota > Gammaproteobacteria > Burkholderiales > Burkholderiaceae_C > Sphaerotilus. The sequence goes on along the minus strand of JBJOPV010000050.1, from coordinate 16,999 downwards.
ATCGGCGCGGGTCATTGTCTGAGCCTGTCGTGTTCAAATCGAGCATATGCGGGGTGTTTCGATGCATTTCTCACCGGTTCAATGCACAGCCGATGCACGGCTTTGCCGTCGCGTGCGCGCTCTGGTCGTGGGATGCGCCGGCCGCCGGCTGACTCGACCCTGTGGTCGCCATGACGGATGATGTGCCGATGCTCCACCGCTCCGACTTCCTCTCCCATCGACCGCGAGGGCCGCACACCATGCCTTTCCTCCGCACGACCCGGCAGATGGCGGACGCCTTGACGCTCGGGCGCGGCGACGGCCTGATCTTCTCCAGCCGGTGGCCGGTCTCGGCTCCGGGGGCTGCGACGGGTCTGGCTGCGCTGCGTGCCGGTGGGCGCCTGCGCGACCCGGTCCACGGCGGGGCGATCGGGATGCACCGAGGTGCGGTGATCGAAGGGCACATGATCCGGTGCGTTGGCCGGGTGATCGGGTGGCAATGAGCGCAGTCGAGCAGATCTTCCAGGGGTCGACGGACCCGGTGTTCGCGTATGGGCGTGCCGGTCGGCTCGACTGTCCTTCCGGGGTCGATCCCCTGGTCGCATGGCGGCATCTCTCCGGGCAGGTGGCGCGCGATGCCCTCGATGTCGAGGCGCATGTGCGCCGGGTGCTGCTGGCCTGTCGGCCGCCACTGACCGAGCGGGCCTTCGGCGCGCTGGTCGATCTTTTCCTGGCCCTGGGCGACCGGGGGCGCGGCCTGCGCCGTCAGCTGCTCGACCAGGCAGAGCCCTGGCTCGATCCGCAGGATGCACATCTGCTGAGGCTGCATCTGGACAGCGGTCTGCCGCGCGGCACCCGCCTGCCGGCGCAGGACTGGTCGCTGTTCGACAGCGCGGTGCTCGGGGCTTCGGCGATGGTGGAGCTGCAGCGCCGCGAGGTGGCGCGGGAGACGCCGTTCCAGCAGGCGATGTCGTTACTCGAATACGGCGACCTGGAAGGTGCCCGTGGCATGCTTGAGGAAGCACTTCTCGACGCGCCGCAGGACGACGAGGTCCTGCGCGAGCTGCTGGCGATCTATCGCCACAGCCGCGACGACGCTGCGAAGGCCGCGATGGCCGAGCGGCTGGTCGCGCGCCACGGTGCGGTGCCTGCGGGCTGGGTCTGAGACGCCGTTGGCGCGACGACTCCAGATCCACGATCGATTCCCTACGACCTTGAGCCTGTAGTCAGTGGAAGCCTCCAAGCTGCAAACCCGATTGAAGGTTGCCCTTCTGTCCCTGCCGCCGCGCACGCAGGCGGTGCTGGATTTCTTCTTCTCGAGTTCCGGTCGCAGCAGTTTTGCGCCGAGCGGCGAGGACGTGGCCGACGTGGCCATCTTCGACTTCGACACGCTCGAGTCGCGCCTGCACTGGGAGGCCTTCCGGGCCCGCAGCGGCCGGCCTGGCATCGCGCTGTCGACCCAGCCTCAGCAGGTCGAGGGCGCCGTCTGGGTGCACAAGCCGGTGACGCCCGCTTCGCTGCTGGCTGCGGCGGCTGATCTGCGTGCGGGCCGCTTGGGCGCGCCGGTGGTGACCCCTGATGCGGCCGAGGCTGCGGCTCAGCCCGCCGCCGACGCCGGGCCGGCGTCGCAGTGGCACGAGGTCACGCCTGTCCCGGAGCCGGAGCCCGTGCCCGTGCCCGTGGCTGTGCCCGCACCCACAGCTCCGCCTGTCCCTGATCCGGTGCCTGTTGTCGCTGCCCCGCGTGCGGCGCCGGTGGCCGTGTCTGCGTCGGCGCCGGCTCGCCCGGGAGGCTTCGGCGGCCTGCTGCGCCGGCTGTTCAGCCGCGATACCCCGCCTGCTCCGGCTCCGGTGCGGTCCGTGATGCCCGCACCGGCCGTACCCGTGGTCGCACCAGCACCAGCACCGGTACCGGCCGCTGCGCCCGCGCCGGTGGTCACCGCGCCGGTGGCCGAGCCGGTGCTGGAGGCCGCTGTGGCCGCACCGCAGCCGGTCTCGGCACGCTCGCCTGCGGCCATGGCGGCGCCGGTGCGCAAGGAATTGCCCAAAGATCCGCCTCGGGCGAGCGCGCCGGCCGACGTGGCGCCTGCCCTGGCGTCAGCCGCCTTCGATGCCCAGGGTCTGCGCCGCTGCCGCTCCGAGGAGCTGGTCGACGAGGCGCGCTACTGCGGCACCCGTGCCGACATGGAGACCGCCGCGCTGACGGCCGACACCGCGCTGCGCTTCGATCCAGCCCAGCACCTGGTCGGGGTGCTCAAGGATGCCTTCCAGGTCAGCGGCAAGTGGCAGGTGCCCGCGCATCTGGAGAGCACGGCCGGGCGCATCACCGTCGATGGCACCACCAACCTGATCTATTGCGAGTTCTCGGCCGAGCGCTTCGCCGAGCTGGTGCGCGCGCCGGTGGACAAGCGTCCGAAGACCCGCGCCTTCAGCCGCCAGGAATTCGCCGACCTGCAGGACACGCTGACCCGGACCGCGCTGGTGCGTCGGCTCGACCAGGTGCTCTGGCAGACGGCGCTGGAGACCTCGGCGGGCCGGCTGCCGGTCGGCGTCGATCCGGCCGCGACCGTCTACCTGAAGAGCTGGCCGAACCTGACCCGGCTGCACCGCACGCCGCATGCACTGCGCATCGCCGCGCTGTGGGCCACGCGGGGTGCTTCGCTGCTGGAGACGGCCCAGTCCCTGAAGATCGCCCAGCGCCATGTGTTCGCGTTCTACAACGCGGCGCTCGCGCTGGACCTGATCACCGACGACGGCGGCCAGATCCGCAGGTCGCAGCGTGGCAAGGCCAAGGACAATCGTGGCCTGCTGACCCGCCTGTTCGGCTGGCTGAACAAGTAATCGAAGACGTCCTTCCCACGACGCCCCCAGGACGCCCCGGACACATTCCCATGGCCCATACCGACCACAAGATCATCTTCACCGGCCCTGTCGGTGCCGGCAAGACCACGGCGATCGCCTCGATCAGCGACATCGAGCCGATTCGCACCGACGAGCACGCCTCGGACATGACGCAGAAGCGCAAGTCCAACACGACGGTGGCGATGGACTACGGCATGATCCGCCTCGGTCCGAAGGAGAAGGTCCACCTGTACGGCACGCCCGGCCAGGAGCGCTTCGACTTCATGTGGGACATCCTCACCAAGGGGGGGATCGGGCTGGTGCTGCTGCTCGACAATACCCGGCCGACGCCCTTCGAGGACATGCGCTTCTACATCAAGTCCTTCAAGGAGTTCATCGACAGCACGCGTCTGGTCATCGGCGTGACCCAGATGGACGCGCGCGCCACCCCGACGATCGACGACTACGCCCGCCAGCTCGCCGAGCTCGAGGTGAGTGCGCCGATCTTCGAGGTCGACGCGCGTCAGCGCGGCGACGTCTCGGTGCTGATCGAGGCGCTGCTGCTGCAGATCGATCCGACCCTCTGACTCCCGAACCGACTCTCCCGGCGGCTTGTCTGCCGACGTCTGCGCCCATGGACCACTACACGCTCACCGGCGAGTTCTACCTGCACCCGACCCCGGCGGGCGCCTACTACGCCGCGAGCCGGCCGACCCGCGAGCCGGCGCGCACCTTCCTGCAGCGCCTGCTCAGCGAGCCCGAGACGCCGCGCCTGAGCGCCGATCTGGTGCAGGACTGGATGGGCATGAACCAGCAGGATGCGCTCGAGTTCGTCTACCGGCTGCAGTCCTCCGGCTTCGTGCAGGGCCTGCCGATGCAGGTCGAGGTGCCGCCCGACTCGATCGAGGCGATGCTGCCGCCGCTGCTGACCCAGCTCTCCGACGAGGGCAAGGCCATCCTGGCCGACAAGCGCGGCCTGTACCTGGGCACCGCCGGCTTCGCGCACGAGACCTCGGAGGAGCTCGCCGCGCTGGGCGGCGACATCGCCAGCGTGCACGAGCGCCACTCGCGGCTGCTGCACGGCAACATGCGCCTGCGCAGCGACGGCTGGGGCATGGTGAACGCCGCCGGCTGCAGCGAGGTCGGCTTCTGGCCGCTGTACTTCGGCGACGACTACTTCATCCTGATCGTCAGCGGCATGCCGCGCTTCAACCAGGAGGCGTTCACCACGCTGGTGTGGGCGCTGGGCGTGCGCTACGGCCGGGCGTCGATCTGAACGGACTGATCGACCGGTCTGCGGGTGGAGCCGGCGCGGCGGGGGGGCCGCACCGGACGCCCGGATGGCATTTCTCTCCCCTCGACCACCCAACCACCATTTTTCCTGAAGGAAACGCCCATGCGTGAAGACCTGCTGAACTCGATCCTGAGCGAACTCAACGGCTCGACCGCCGACATCGAGGCCTCGGCCGTGCTGTCCACCGACGGCCTGATGATGGCCTCGATGCTGCCGGCGGGCATGGACGAGGACCGCGTCGGCGCGATGAGCGCCGCGATGCTGTCGCTGGGTGACCGCACCTCGCGCGAGCTGGCCCGCGGCGAGCTCGAGCAGGTCCTGGTCAAGGGCGCCAAGGGCTATGTGCTGATGACGCACGCCGGCCCCGACTCGGTGCTGACCGCGCTGTGCAAGCCGAACTCGCGCCTGGGCCTGATCTTCCTCGACGTCAAGCGCGCTGCCGACGCCATCAGCAAGGTCATCTGATCGGTCCGCTTCGTGATCGAGGGAATCCGATGATGACCGACATGAACGAGTCCGATCTGGTGCCGGGGGAACGGCGCGAGCTGACGATGGGCTACCACGACGGGCGCACCCGTCGGGTGCTGGTCGTGGACCATGAGGTGCCGTATCCGGACGGCAAGCTGATCGTCTCGCGCACCGACACCGCCGGCGTGATCACCCACGCCAACCAGGCCTTCGTCGACATGTCCGGCTACGAGCGCGACGAGCTGATCGGCGAGAACCACTGCATCCTGCGCCACCCGGACATGCCGGCGGCCGCCTTCAAGGACCTGTGGGACACCGTCGGGCGCGGAGAGAAATGGCAGGGCTACGTGAAGAACCTGCGCAAGGACGGCGCGCACTACTGGGTGTTCGCCACCGCGATCCCGAACGTGCGTGACGGCCGGGTCGTGGGCTACACCTCGGTGCGCCGCAAGCCCTCGCGCAGCAAGGTCAACGAGTGCATCGCGCTCTATGCCCGGATGCGGGCGGAGGAACTGAAGTGAGCGAGAACGCCGCGACCACGCCGCTGGAGCTGACGGTCAGCCCTGACTTCTCGCCCGAGCACATCGCCGGCTGGTATGTGTTCAACACCTGGCTGCAGCGCCGCCTGGGCGAGCGCATTCACCTGGAGCTGTACGAGGACTTCGCCGCGCAGCGCCAGGCCATTGCCGCCGACCGGGTCGATCTGATCTACGCCAATCCCTATGACGCGGCGATGCTGGTGCGCGAGAAGGGCTTCGTCGCCATCGCCGCGCCGCGCGACTGCCTCGACGAGGTGGTCATCGCGGTGCACGCGGACTCGCCGGCACAGTCCGTCGAGGACCTGCAGCCCGGCACGCGCCTGGCCGTGACCCGCGATCCGGACGTGAACCTGATCGGCATGATCCTGCTGGAGTCGGCCGACCTGAATCGCGACAACGTGTCCACCGCCTCGGTGTCGACCTACGTGGTCCTGGCGCGAACCCTGCTTCAGGGCAAGGCCGACTGCGGCTTCTTCCTGAAGGAAGCCTTCGACGACCTGAGCGCACCGATCCGCCGCCAGCTGCGTTCGCTGATGACCAGCGAGATCAGCCTGGTGCGGCATGTGCTGCTGGTGGGGCCGCGCGCTGCGCACCTGCGCGAGCCGCTGCAGCAGCTGCTGTTGTCGATGGACGATCCGGCCTCCGACGGGCGTCGCACGCTCGAGGCCCTGGGCCTGAGCGGCTGGGAGAAGCAGGACCAGGAGGACACCGAGTTCATGATCGACCTGATGGACACCTTGATGGTGTGAACACCCCATGCTGCCTCCTCTGAAGCGCCGACTGATCCATCTCGCGCTGGCCTGCGCGCCACTGGCGATCCTGCCCGTGGCCTCGGCCCAGCCGGTGGCGGAGCCGATCGTCGGCGAGACGGCCCGGCCCTTTCGCACGACGGTCGCACAGGACAACCTGTGGGACATCGCCGGCAAGGTGGCCCGGCAGGCCGGCGTCGGACGCCAGCAGGTCATGGTGGCCGTGCTGCGTCGCAATCCGGACGCCTTCGTCAAGGGCAACATCCACCGGCTGCGCCTGGGCATGCCGCTGGTGCTGCCCTCGCTGGGCGAACTGACGGCGGAGGATCGTGCGGCATCGGTGGCGCTGGTGGAGGCGCATCTGGCGGCGCTGAAATCGGGCGCGGCACTGCCTGCGCTGCCCGTGGCGGGCGCAGCGGTCGCTGTGGTGGCGCCGGTGGCCGCCTCGGCGCCTGGACCGGTCGCCTCCGGGGTCGAGTCACCGGCCTCGGCGTCAGCGCCTGTTGCTGAGGGGCCCGCCTCTGCGCCGGCCGAAGTTCCTGCTTCGGCGGCGGTCACTGCGTCCACCCGACCGGCGGCCGATGTCGCCAGCCCCGGGGCGCGCGAGGGCGAGGCGGTCGCTCCGGCCTCAGCGCTGCGCTGGCTGCCTTGGCTGCTGGGTACGGGCGTCCTGGCCGGCGGAGCCCTCCTGTGGCGTCGGCGTCCGGGCCTGCGCGAGGCGGCCGTCCCGTCCAACTCGCCTGTGCAGGCGCTGCGTGCGTCGGCGCCCCGCAACTTCGATGTCTCGACCGCTGCGGCCGACATGGCTCGCACCGTCGAGGCCACGCCGCTGGTGACCGAACTGGTCCGGCCGGTGGCCGCCGAAGGTGATGAAGCGTCCTCGACATCGCCCGCGGCCGTGCCCGAGGCGTCACGGCCCGTCGGCACGATCGATCCGGAGCTGCGCGGGGCCCTGCGCGTCGAGATGGCCCGCACCTGTCTCGAGATCGGCCGCGAGGCGGCTGCACGCGAGCTGCTCGAGGTGGTGCTGCGCGACGAGAGCGGTCGTCATCAGGCGGCCGCCACCGACATGCTGGCGCGCATGGGCTCCACTGCAGCCTGACACCCGCGCCCGGCCGAGCTTCAGAGCAGCCGGCGGGGCGAGAACTGTCGCGCCAGCGGGCTCTGCTCGGCGGTGCGTACCGCGCGGGTCAGCATCTGGTCGGCCTCGACCGGGCCGAGCGCCTCGCACAGCGCCATGTAGAGCAGGTGCACCACCTGCGACAGCTCGGCCGCTGGCAGGTCAAGCACCCAGTGCGCCTGCAGCGGGCGCGCCCACAGCTCGCGCAGCAGACGCCGCAGCGACAGAGGCACCTTCAGCGTGTCGACCAGATCCAGCGCGCTGTCACCCAGATCCTGCAAGGCGCCGGGATGGAAGCGCTGTACCTCGGCCAGCGCGCTGCGGACCAGTTCGGCGCAGACCGCCTGCTCGGGCGGCAGCACCGCTGCGGTCGGGGGGGCTGCCGCCGGCGCTGGCTGCGGTGGCGGTCCCGCTGCGACGCCGGCGGCCTGCATCGCGGCGGCCACCGGGTTGATCGCGGCGAGGCTTGCTGGCGCGACGGGGGCTGCGTGCGCTGCAGGGGGCGCCAGTGCCGGTGCCGCCGGTGCTTCGGGCGGATACATCATCGGCCACGGGTCCATCGGCAGCTGGTCCTCGGGCAGGCGCAGCGCCTTGTAGAAGGTCTCGTAGAGCTTCCTGCGCAGCGGCGCATCGAGGTGATGCCGCTCGGCGACCTGATCGATGTAGCGGATGATGTCCGCGACCGCGTCGCCGCGCATCGACTGGTGCTGCAGGCGCAGCGCGTCGAGCAGCGCCTCCTCGTCAAGCACGGGAGACAGCGCCGCGCAGGCGGCACGGCGGCGCAGGGACAGGGCTTCTGTGGCCATCGGTTCAGGTTTCCTTGTGCAGTCGTCCCGGCGAATCCTGGAACTCGGGGTAGCCGATCTCGTGGTGCTCGGTGGCGTCGAGGCCGCGCTGCTCGTTGAGGGTCGGTGCGCGCAGGCCGATCAGGCGGTCGATGAGCTTGAACAGCAGCCAGGCCACCGGGAAGGCCCAGGCGAAGGCGGCCAGCGCGCCCAGCAGCTGAACCATCGTCCGGGTGCCGTCGAACAGGTCGCCCTGGTAGAACAAGCCGGCGGCCAGCAGGCCCCAGACGCCGCCGATGCCGTGCACCGCAATGGCGTCGACCGCGTCATCGATGCGCAGCCGGCGCAGCGCCTCGGCACCCCAGATGCAGGCGGCGCCGGCGATCAGCCCGGTCAGGATCGCGAAGCCCGGGCTCATCGTCGCGGCACCGGCCGTCAGCGACACCAGGCCGCACAGGCTGCCGTTGACCGAGGCGCTCATCAGCACGGGTCGGCGGGTCAGCCGCATGAAGGCCAGTGCGCCGATGCCGCCTGCACAGCCGCCGAGATAGGTCGACAGCAGCACCGTACCGAGCTGGCCGCTCTCCAGGCCGCCGATCGAGCCCCCATTGAAGCCGAACCAGCCCATCCACAGGATGAAGCCGCCCAGTGCCACCATCGGCAGGTTGTGGCCGGGAATGTCGCGCACCTCGCCGTTGCGGCCGAAGCGGCCCAGACGGGGCCCCAGCACCAGCAGACCCGCCAGCGAACACCAGGCACCGATCGAGTGCACCGCGCCGCCGCCAGCCAGATCGACGAAGCCCATCGCCTTCAGCCAGCCCGACGGGTTCCAGGTCCAGTGCGCGTAGGCCGGGTAGATCAGCAGGGACATCAGCAGCGCGAAGCTCAGGTAGGCGCCATAGCGCATGCGCTCGGCCACCGCGCCGGAGACGATGCTGACCGCGGTGGTCGCGAACATCATCTGGTAGAGCAGGCCGACCGCATCGAAGGCCTTCAGGCCCTCGGGCATGAACAGGCTGGTGCCGATCAGGCCGCCCTGGCTGGCGCCGAAGGCCAGTCCGTAGCCCGCCACCCAGAAGCCCACCCCGACCAGGCAGGTGCCGAGGTAGATCTTCATGATCACGTTGATCGAGTTCTTGGCCCGTGACAGGCCGCCCTCGACCAGCGCGAAGCCGGCTTGCATGAAAAAGACCAGGGCGGTGCAGATCGCCACCCAGGTCATGTTGATCAGTTCGTTCATCTCGAGGTTCACCCGCAGTCTGGAAGGCGTGCGCACTTCGGTGGTGCGCACGATCGGAACCTGACGGATCGCAATTGCGATGCCAAGCATGGCTCAGATCACGAGCCTTCCCTGTCGGGATTTCGACCGAGGGCCCTCGGAGGCAGGAAGGGTTTCTGGGGGCGGGATGATGTATTTTTCAATCCGGGCCTGAGCACCCCAGTCCCACCTTGGTGCCTTGGGGCTCCATTGTTGGGCGTATTCGTTGATGAATGTCCTCATCATGGGGCGTTGCGCACCCTGATGGGATCGTTGCCGTGACGCAGGGTGCTCAGGCCGGGAAGACGCCGGTGGAGAGGTAGCGGTCGCCGCGGTCGCAGACGATGAAGACGATGGTGGCGTTCTCGACCCGGGCCGAGACCTGCAGCGCCGCCCAGCAGGCGCCGGCGGCCGAGATGCCGGCGAACAGGCCTTCCTCGCGTGCCAGACGCCGGGCCATGTCCTCGGCGTCGGCCTGCGAGACCAGCAGCATCTCGTCGACCTGCTTCGGGTCGTAGATCTTCGGCAGATAAGCCTCGGGCCACTTGCGGATGCCCGGAATGCGCGAGCCCTCGGAGGGCTGCGCGCCGATGATGCGCACCTGCGGGTTCATCTCCTTCAGATACTGCGAGGTGCCGGTGATGGTGCCGGTGGTGCCCATCGCGCTGACGAAGTGGGTCACACGGCCTTGCGTGTCGTTCCAGATCTCCGGGCCGGTGGTCTCGTAGTGGATGCGCGGGTTGTCGAGGTTGGCGAACTGGTCGAGCACGCGGCCCTTGCCGTCGCGCTCCATCTGCTCGGCCAGGTCGCGGGCGTATTCCATGCCGCCGGCCTTCGGGGTCAGGATCAGCTCGGCGCCGAAGGCCTTCATGGTCTGCGCGCGCTCGATCGACAGGTCCTCCGGCATGATCAGCACCATGCGGTAGCCGCGCACGGCTGCCGCCATCGCCAGCGCGATGCCGGTGTTGCCGCTGGTGGCCTCGATCAGCGTGTCGCCGGGGCGGATGTCGCCGCGCTCCTCGGCGCGGCGGATCATGCTGATGGCCGGGCGGTCCTTGACCGAGCCGGCCGGGTTGTTGCCCTCGAGCTTGGCGAGGATGACATTGCCGCGTCGGGCAGCCTCCTCGCCGGCCAGGCGCTGCAGCTGCACCAGCGGGGTCGCGCCGATGACATCCTCGACGGTCTTGTAATGGGGCATCTTCTCTCCTTGGGGTCCTCGGGGTCGCGGATCGGGACGATTGTGGCAGCAAGGACAGGACGGCGTGGGGCCATGCCATAATCGGCGCCGCGCGACCGACGCATCCTCTTTCTCCTGCCGGAGTGGCGAAATCGGTAGACGCAGTGGATTCAAAATCCACCGCCCTCACAGGCGTGCCGGTTCGAGTCCGGCCTCCGGCACCAGATCCCTCGCGGATCCCCGCAACTTCCGCCGACATGCCCCAGATCCCGCCCGTCACCAAGGCCCTGATGCTGATCTGCACCGCGCTGTTCTGCGTGCAACTGCTGTTCGGTTTCTGGGTCGAGGCGCTGTTCGCGCTCTGGCCGCTCGGCGGCGGCCTGGGCGGCGGCTCCTTCATGCCGTGGCAGCTGATCACCTATGCCTTCCTGCACGGCAGCATGGGGCATCTGTTCTTCAACATGCTGGGCCTGTGGATGTTCGGCTCGGAGCTGGAGTCGATCTGGGGCCGCCAGCGCTACCTGCAGTTCCTGGGCGCCAGTGCGCTGGCCGGCGGCGTGATCCAGCTGCTCGTGGTCAGCCTGGGCGCGAGCGGCGGCGGCCCGACGCTGGGGGCCTCGGGCGCGCTGTTCGGCCTGCTGATGGCTTTCGGGATGATGTTCCCGGACCGCACCATCATGCCGCTGTTCCCGCCCATCCCGATGAAGGCCAAGATCTTCGTGATGGTCTTCGGCGGCATCGAGCTGCTGTTCGGCCTGATGGGCAGCAATGGCGTGGCGCACTTCGCCCACTTGGGGGGCATGCTGGGCGGCTGGCTGATGATGCGCTACTGGCGCGGCCTGCCGCCGTTCCCGCCCCGCCAGCGTCGGCGCTGATCGCTGATCTGAGCGCCCAGGGCCTCAGGCCAGCAGCCCGCTCGCCACGCTCGGGTGGCGCAGCGCCAGTCTCAGCTCGTCTTTCAGGCGCCGGTTGATCAGCCGGCGCGACTCCGACAGGAAGCTCATCTGCATCGGCGAGAGCCGCTGCTGCGCCTCGGCGCGGCTGATGCGCGGCGGCCGTGGCAGCCCGCACAGGTCGGCGGCCAGATCGAAGTAGTCGCCCATCTTCAGCTCGGTGTCGTCGCAGGCGTGGATCACCCGCTGCGGCCGTCCGCGCAGCAGTGCGGCAATGCAGGCGCGCGCCAGATCGTCGGCGTGAATGTGGTTGGTGTAGACGTCGTCCTCTGCGCGCAGCACCGGTGTGCCGCGCCGCAGCCGCTCGCGCGGGTGGCCGCCCGGGCGGTCGCCCGCGTAGATGCCTGGAATGCGCAGGATCGTCGCCTTCAGCTGGCCGCTGCGGCCCGTCTGGCGCAGCCGTGCCTCGGCGGCGACACGCCGGCGTGCACGCGCGCTGGCCGGCGCGACCGGGCGGGTCTCGTCGAAGCGTGCGCCCGCGCAGTCGCCATAGACGCCGGTGGTGCTGCCGTAGACCAGCCGGTGCCCGCCGGGCAGCGCGTGGCGGGCCAGCGCCTGCAGCAGGTGCGCGGTGCGCGGGTCGTCCGCGCCCTGGCCTGGCGGCGGCGCCAGGTGCAGGACCCGGGGCGCCAGCGCCCCCAGCCGGCGCAGCGTGTCGGGCTGGTCGAGATTGCCGACGAGCGGTCTCAGCCCCAGCGCGCGCAGTGCCGGCACGCGCGTGGCGTCCGAGGTCAACGCGACCAGGCGCCAGCGTGTGGCCAGCGACTGAGCCACGCGCTGGCCGACATCGCCGCAGCCGACGATCAGCAGGCGCGGGCGGCGCAGCAGGCGGGTGGCTGCTGCGGGAAGGGCGGGGCGCAGGCCCCGGTGGTGGTGCGGCACAATCTCGCCCCGTGGTGATGTGATGACAACCCCGAAGGATAAGAGATGAATTTCACCGTGACCGTCCAGCCCTCCGGACGCCAGTTCGAGGTCGCGCGCGACGAGGTCATGCTGCCTGCGGCGATCCGCCAGGGCATCGGTCTGCCCTATGGCTGCAAGGACGGCGCCTGCGGCTCGTGCAAGAGCCGCCTGCTCGAGGGCCGCGTGATCCACGGCGCGCACCAGCTCAAGGCGCTCAGCGCCGAGGAGGAGGCCGCCGGCCTGATCCTGAGCTGCTGCGCCACGCCGCAGACCGACTGCGTGGTCGAATCGCGCCAGGTCACGGCCGCTGACCAGTTCCCGGTGCTGAAGATGCCCACGCGGGTGATGTCGATCCAGCGTCCCGCCGCCGACGTGGCGGTGCTGAAGCTGCAGCTGCCGGCCAACCAGTCCTTCCAGTACCACGCCGGCCAGTATGTCGAGTTCATCCTGCGCGACGGCGCGCGCCGCAGCTACTCGATGGCCAGTGCGCCCGCGCTGGCGCAGGGCGTCATGGAGCTGCACATCCGCCACATGCCGGGCGGGCGCTTCACCGACCATGTCTTCGGCGCGATGAAGGAGAAGGAGATCCTGCGCATGGAAGGGCCCTTCGGCACCTTCTTCCTGCGCGAGGACAGCGCCAAGCCGGCGGTGATGCTGGCCTCGGGCACCGGCTTCGCGCCGATCAAGGCGCTGATCGAGCACATGGAAGCCAAGGGCCTGACGCGGCCGACGGTGCTGTACTGGGGCGCGCGCAGGGCGGCCGATCTCTACCTGCGCGACTGGGCCGAGGCGGCTGCCGCGCGGCTGCCGTGGCTGCGCTTCGTGCCGGTGCTTTCCGAGCCGGAGGCGGGCTGGAGCGGCCGCACCGGCTTCGTCCATCAGGCGGTGATGGCGGACCTGCCCGATCTGTCAGGCCATCAGGTCTACGCCTGCGGCGCGCCGGTGATGGTGCAGTCGGCGCAGCGCGACTTCGTCGCGGCCTGCGGTCTGCCGGAAGAGGAGTTCTTCGCCGATGCCTTCACCAGCGAGGCGGACAAGGTGGCGGGGGGCTGAGCCCTTCGCGCAAAGCAAAAAGCCCGCGCAAGCGGGCTTTTGCTGGAATCCACCCGGATCAGCTGATTCAGGCGGCGGCCTGGGCCGGAGCCAGGGCCTTGATCTTGGCCGACAGGCGGCTCTTGATGCGCGAGGCCTTGTTCTTGTGGAAGATGCCCTTGTCGGCGATCGAGTCGATCACGATCTGGGCAGTCTTGAAGGTGTCGCCAGCCTTGGCCTTGTCGCCCGAGGCGACGGCCTTCAGCACGCCCTTGACGGCGGTGCGGAACTTCGAGCGCAGCGCGGTGTTGGCGGCGTTGAGCTTGACATCCTGACGCGCACGCTTGCGACCCGAGGCAATGCGAACGGTCTTCTTCTTGGCTTTGGACGAAGTGGCCATGGTGTGTTTCGTGTTCCGGGTGGAAAAGCCTAGCAGTATAGCATTGATAATCGCAAGACCTGCGACCCCTGACGCTCAAGTCCCCATCCATGAGTCTGCTTCGTTCTGCCTCCGTCGTGTCGGCGCTCACGCTGGCCTCGCGCATCACCGGGCTGGTGCGCGAGCAGCTCATTGCAGCCGCCTTTGGTGCGAGTGCCGCCACCGATGCCTTCCAGGTGGCCTTCCGCATCCCGAACCTGCTGCGCCGCCTCTTCGCCGAGGGCGCGTTCTCGCAGGCCTTCGTGCCGATCCTGGCCGCCTCGCGCGCCACCGAGGGTGACGAGAAGACGCAGACGCTGATCGATGCAGTGGCCACCGTGCTGCTGTGGGCGCTGGTGGTGGTGTGTGCCTTGGGGGTGATCGGCGCGCCAGTGCTGGTCTGGGCGATGGCTTCGGGCCTGCCGGCCGACGGCCAGGAGGCCGCGGTGGTGATGACCCGACTGATGTTCCCGTACATCGGCTGCATGTCGCTGGTGGCGCTGTCGGCGGGCATCCTGAACTCGTGGAAGCATTTTGTGGTGCCGGCCGCCACGCCGGTGCTGCTGAACCTGAGCGTGATCGTCGCCGCCTGGCTGCTGCGACCGCAGTTCGAGGCTTGGGGACTGCGGCCGGTCTATGCGCTGGCGGTCGGCGTGATGGTCGGCGGCGTGCTGCAGCTGGCGGTGCAGGTGCCGGCGCTGCGGCGCATCGGCCTGCTGCCGCGCCTGGGGTCGGGGCCGGCGGCGCTGCGCCGCGCCTGGGCCCACGAGGGCGTGCACCGCATCCTCAAGCAGATGGCGCCGGCGCTGCTGGGCGTGTCGGTCGCGCAGCTCTCGCTCTTGGTCAACACCCAGATCGCCTCGCATCTGACGGCCGGTTCGGTGTCCTGGCTCACCTATGCCGACCGGCTGATGGAGTTCCCGACCGCGCTGCTGGGCGTGGCGATGGGCGTGGTGCTGCTGCCGCAGCTCTCGGCCGCGCAGGCCAAGGGCGATGCCGAGCGCTACTCGGGCCTGCTCGACTGGGGGCTGCGTCTGGTGGTGCTGCTGGCGCTGCCGTGCGCGGTGGCGCTGCTGGTGTTTCCGCAGCCGCTGGTGGCGGTGCTGTACCACTACGGTGCCTTCACCGCCGAGGATGTGCGCCAGACCGTGATCGCGCTGATGGGCTACGGCGCCGGCCTGATGGGGCTGGTGGCGATCAAGGTGCTGGCGCCCGGCTTCTACGCCCGGCAGGACATCCGCACCCCGGTGCGCATCGCCATCACCGTGCTGGCGCTGACGCAGCTGATGAACCTGGTCTTCGTGCCGCTGCTCGGCCATGCGGGGCTGGCGCTGTCGATCGGCCTGGCGGCGCTGGTCAATGCGGCCTGGCTGCTGACGGGCTTGCGTCGGCGCGGCAGCTACCGCCCCGAGCCCGGCTGGCGCGGCTTCGCGCTGCGGGTGGTCGTCGGCTGCGCGGCACTGGGCGCGGCGCTGGCCTGGGCGGCGCAGGCGATCGACTGGATCGGCCTGCGCAGCCAGCCGGGCTGGCGCGCGCTGGTGCTCGCCGGTGTGCTGGGCGGGGTGGCACTGCTGTATTTCGGCGTGCTGCGGCTGCTGGGGCTGGACCTGCGCCAGTTCGCGCGGCGGCAGTGAGATCGGTGCGAATCTGCGGTCGGGTGCGCGCTGTCGATACACTTTCGCTTCATGGACCGCCGCTCCCTGTCTCCGCTCGAGTATTTTGCCGCGCTGGTCGCCGACGACGACAGCCTGTCCCTGACCGAGGCCGCGGCCGCGATCGCGCAGGCCGAGGAGCCGGGGCTGGACCTGCAGGCGGTGCAGACCGAGCTCGACACCCTGGCCTGGCGGCTGCGCAAGCGCCTGGCCGCCGAGGCCTCGCCGCTGCAGCGGGTGCAGGCCCTGCACCATTTTCTTTACAAGGACCTCGGCTTCATCGCCGGCGAGGTCGACGAGCCGGCCTGCAGCCACCTGCACCAGGTGCTGCGCGAGCGGCGTGGCATTCCGGTGTCCCTGGCGGTGATCTACCTGGAGCTGGCCGGCCAGATCGGTCTGCAGGCGGACGGGCTGGCGTTTCCGGGACACTTTCTGGTCAAGCTGCACCTGCCGATGGGCGAGGCGGTGATCGATCCGCTCTGCGGGCGCTCGCTGTCCCGGCATGAGCTGGAGGAGCGGCTCGAGCCCTGGCTTGATCTGGATGCGATGTCGCGGCTGGGTGTGGAGGCCGCCTCCGGCGCGCTGGGCGAGCTGCTGGCCGAGCATCTGCAGCCGGCCCCGGCCCGCGAGATCCTGTCGCGCATGCTGCGCAACCTCGAGCGGGTGCACCGGGCCGATGGCGATCCGGCACGCCTGCTGCAGATCCAGCACCGGCAGGTCGCGCTCGAGCCGGAGAACTGGACGTGCCGGCGCGAGCGCGGCCTGACGCTGGCCCAGCTCGGCCTGACCACCGAGGCGATCGAGGATCTGCAGTGCTACCTTGATCACGCCGGCCGGGGCGCTGCCGACCGGCGCCGCATCAGCGCGCAGCTGACGGTGCTGCGCGAGGCGGGGCCGCCGCGCTGGCACTAGAGTCACCCGATGACAAGTTCCCTGCGTCCTGTGCACAAACTGACTCGCGCGCGCAGCCTGATGCTGGCGTGGCTGGGTGTGGCCCTGCCGGCCGGGCTGCTGCTGTGGCTGCTGGCCCCGGTGCTCACGCCCTTCCTGGCGGCGCTGGTGCTGGCCTATGCGCTGCAGCCGGCGGTCGGGCGGCTGCAGCGCCCTCTGCGCCTGCCGCGGGCGCTGGCGGCGCTGCTGGTCGAGCTGATCGCGATGGCTGCGCTGCTGGGCGTGCTGCTGCTGATCGTGCCGGTCATCTCGCACGAGCTGCCCCGGCTGCGCGAGCAGATCCCGCTGCTGGCCGCGCGCATCAACGACGGGCTGGCGCCGTGGCTGGCGCAGTACGGCCTCAGCGTGCGGCTGGACATCGCCGGCATCAAGGCCTTCGTGGTCAAGTACCTCGACGCCAGCGGCGAGGACATGCTGGCGGCGCTGCTGAGCTCGGCACGCATCGGCGGCAGCGTGCTGCTGGCGCTGGTGGGCAATGCGGTGCTGGTGCCGGTGGTGATGTTCTACCTGCTGCTGGACTGGCCGATGCTGACCGGGCGGCTGCGCCGGCTGGTGCCGCCGCGCCATCTGGAGGCGGCGTGCGGCTTCGCCGAGGAGTGCGACGAGGTGTTGGGGCAGTACCTGCGCGGACAGCTGCTGCTGATGCTGGTGCTGGCGACCTTCTACACTTCGGCCCTGGCGCTGGCCGGCTTCGAGCTGGCGCTGCCGCTGGGCGTGTTCACCGGGCTGGCGATCTTCATTCCCTACCTGGGCTTCGGCCTGGGCGCGGCGCTGGCGCTGCTGGCCGGGGTGCTGCAGTTCGCCAGTCTGTACGGCGCCGGTGCGGTGCTGCTGATCTACGGGGTCGGCCAGGTGCTCGAGAGCTTCGTGCTGACGCCGCG
>JBJOPV010000049.1:0-19301 GCA_046050625.1 Pseudomonadota bacterium | reverse complement strand
AGTACAGCGCGAAGTCGCTCAGACCGGCGTAGCCGTCACCGGCGAACAGGTTCTTGCCGTCCTTCCAGACCGACTGGTGCACGTGCATGCCCGAGCCGTTGTCGCCGACGATCGGCTTCGGCATGAAGGTCGCGGTCTTGCCGTAGGCGCCCGCCACGTTGTGGATGACGTACTTCTGCAGCTGGACCCAGTCGGCGCGCTCGATCAGGGTGCTGAAGCGGGTGCCGATTTCCATCTGGCCGGCGTTGGCCACTTCGTGGTGGTGCACTTCGACCGGAATGCCCAGGCTTTCCAGGATCAGGCACATCTCCGAGCGCATGTCCTGGCCCGAATCGACCGGCGGCACGGGGAAGTAGCCACCCTTGACGGTCGGACGGAAACCCTTGTTGCCGTGCTCGTAGTCCTTGCCGGTGTTCCAGGCGGCTTCTTCCGACTCGATCGAGACGAAGCAGCCCGACATGTCGACGTTCCAGCGGACGCTGTCGAACACGAAGAACTCGGGTTCCGGACCGAAGAAGGCGGTGTCGCCCAGGCCCGAGGCGCGCATGTAGGCTTCAGCGCGCTTGGCCAGCGAGCGCGGGTCGCGCTCATAGGCCTTGCCGTCGGCCGGATCGATGACGTCGCAGGTCAGGATCAGGGTCGGCTCTTCGAAGAACGGATCGACGTTGGCGGTGTTCGGATCCGGCATCAGCAGCATGTCCGACGCCTCGATGCCCTTCCAGCCGGCGATCGAGGAGCCGTCGAACGCGTGACCCGACGTGAACTTGTCTTCATCGAAGTGCGAAACCGGCACGGTCACGTGCTGTTCCTTGCCACGGGTGTCGGTGAAACGGAAGTCGACGAACTTGACTTCGTTTTCCTTCACCATCTTCATCACGTCGGCGACGGTCTTGGCCATCAGGGGCTCCTAGCGAGATGGGGATATCTGTGAATGGATCGGGTGTTGCAGGGTTCACGACCGGGCCGTGAACCGCACGGCAATGTAGCAGAAAGCATGCCTGAAGCCGTATCTGCGCGAACAGCTTTCGCCCCGGCCGCGCCCGGCCTGATTGACTCAAAACAAGGCAGATTTCAGGCGGGCACTCTTATGGTGCGCCAACAGTGTCACGCCATGAATCATTCTGGTGCATTCGATCGCACCATTTCAGGGCCTGTGCGGGCCCCGAACCGGACGAGCCCGTCCCGCAGGGCGGCGTAGGCGGCGTCGAGGCGCTCGCCCCGACCCTTGACGCCCAGTTCGATGTGGCGGCCGTGCACGGGGTGGTCGACGCTGGGCAGGCTGAAGACCTTGATGCCCTCGAAGGCCGCCTCGATGTCGATCATCAGCGGCGTCAGGCTGGCCTCCATCGCGCCGTAGACGATGAGCGAACGCTCCTGCTGCACGCCCGCGCCGTGCAGGTGCGCATAGCGGGTGTCGAGCAGCGCCTCGATCATCGGATGCGCCATCACCGGGAAGCCCGGCACGAAATGCACGTCGCCGACCGAGAAGCCCGGAATGCGGTTGTACGGATTCGGGATGATCGTGGCGCCCTCGGGAAAGACGCCCATGTTGAGCCGGTGCAGGGTGTCGGGATGATCCGGATCATCGGTCCAGCCCTTCTCGGCGGCGAGCTGGCGCACCCGCTCCATGATCAGCTCGCGCGCCTCGGGGTGCAGCGCCAGCGGTCGGTCCAGCGCGGCCGCCGCGCACTGGCGGGTGTGGTCGTCGGGCGTGGCGCCGATGCCGCCGCAGGAGAAGACCACGTCGCCGCTGGCGAACGCGGTGCGCAGGATGTCGGTGATGCGGCGCGGGTCGTCGCCGACATAGTGGCTCCAGGCCAGCGCGAGGCCGCGCGCCGAGAGCAGTTCGATGACTTTCGCGAGATGCTTGTCCTGGCGCTTGCCCGACAGGATCTCGTCGCCGACGATGATGAGGCCGAAGTTCATGGCAGCAGAGGCGGGTTCGGGAGGGAAGAAGAAGGGGCGGAGGGGGCTGAAGACGGCAGCGCCGACGCGCCCGGCATCGGCACGCCGTCGACCGGCTCGATCTCGACGCGCAGCGGCTGCAGCACCGGCGCGGCCTGGCGGCGGGCATCGAGCGCGGCCAGCATGTAGTGCGCGAACCAGAGCGCGGCGAAGACCTCGACCAGCGTGTAGAGCCAGACATAGACCGGCAGCAGCAGCGGCGCCATCGGCAGCGCCAGCACGCCAAAGGCCCAGATCAGCGACGGCGCCGCGCCCAGGTAGCCGCAGGTCACGCCGATGGCCAGCAGCGGCGCGCGGTGCTCGCGCAGCAGCGCGGCGCGCTCGGGCGCGTCGGCATGCTCGGCCAGCACGTCGTGGGCCATGACGCGGTAGGTCAGCCAGCCCAGGATCAGCGGCGGCAGCAGCAGCGCCAGCGGCGGGATCAGCCACAGCGGCAGCGTCAGCACCAGCGCCGCCAGCGCCGCGCCGACCGAACCCAGCGTCCAGCCCAGCGCACGCCACCACGCCAGCGGGCCGCGCCGCTCCAGCGCCTCGAAGCGGCGCCGCCCCACCAGACCGATCAGGGTCGGCGCCATCAGCGCCGACACCAGCAGCAGCGCGGCGATGATCAGCACCGGCACCACCGCCACCAGCAGCAGCAGCGGCCCGATGACGGTGCGCAGCACCCCGCCGGTCCAGCCATCCAGCCAGGCGATCGCATCGCCCAGCAGCGGCGCGTCGACCACCAGCGCGGTCATCGCCGCCGCCGCGGGCACCCAGAAGAACCAGGCCAGCGCAGCCGACACGGTGCCCAGCAACAGCACCGGCAGCATCGACAGCAGGATCACGCGCGGCAGGAAGCAGTAGCCGATCGCGCGCCACAGGGCATCAAGGACTTTCGACATGCCCCGCAGCATAGCGAAGCGGCGCTGCCAGTGCGTGAAGGATGTCGCAGTGCCCGGGCTCAGCCCCGCCCGAGCAGCCGCAGCAGTCCCAGCCGCTGCTGCGCCCAGAAGCCGCGGCCGTAGTCGCGTCCACCCTCCTCGGGCAGCTGATCGCGGATGCCGGTCGGGCCGACCGGGCTGCGGAAGTCGGCGGTGCCGAACAGGAGGTCCCAGACCGGGAACAGCACCGCGAAGTTGCAGCCGCCCAGCGTGCCCTTGCCGGCCTCGGACTCATGGCCCAGGCCGATGGCGTGGTGCAGGCGGTGAAAGCGCGGGCTCACCAGCAGCCGCTCGCCGACCCAGCCGAAGGACAGGCGCAGATTGGCGTGCGACAGGCTCTCGACCAGCTGGCCCAGGGCGGTGATGGCGACGAACTGCGCCGGCGCCACACCGATCAGGTGGCCGAGCTGCACCAGCAGCGCGTCGCGGATCAGGTCGTCGAGCAGGTGGTTGCGGTTGTCGCTCCACATCGTCATCTGGCGCTGGCTGTGGTGCAGCGCGTGCAGCGCCCACCAGGCCTCGAACTGGTGCTGCCCGCGGTGCAGCAGGTAATCGACGAAGTCGAAGACCAGCAGGTAGACGAGGAAGGCCGCCAGCGCCGTGTCGCTCACGCCCGGCCACCACGGCGCGATCGCCTGGTCCAGGTGCCAGCCGGAGAAGCCGTGCACCGCCAGCGTGCCCCACAGCGCCTGCCACAGCGGATCGACCAGGAAGAACAGCCCGACGCGGAAGAGCCCGAGCCGGTGCAGCAGCGTGTAGGCGATGTCCGGGCGGATGGCGGCGCGGTCGCGCACCGGCTCGACCGGGCGCCAGCGCTGCAGCGGCGCGATCACCGCGCCCATCACCACCAACTGCAGCAGGCCCACCAGCAGCCAGCCCGTGGCGTCGTAGGCATCCTCCAGCAAGGCACCCTGCCCCAGCGCGAACAGCGGCGGCTGCACCGCCGTCTCGAACAGCCACTGCTGGGCCTGGCCGAAGCGCTGCACAAGAAAGTCGATCATCGTCGGGAAGGAAGATCAGGTCGGAAGGAGACGTCAGGGACGTGAGGACGGGGCCGGGCGGCGCGCCGCCTCGCCCAGCACCGGATGCTCGGCCAGCGTGGCAAAGCAGTGGCCGCGGGCCTTCAGCCCGACGATCAGCGGCTCCAGCACCACGGGCGCCCAGGCGTCCTGGCGCGACCAGATGCCCAGGTGCGCCAGCAGGATGTCGCCGGGGCGGATGTCGCGCAGGGCCTGCTTCAGCAGGCGGTCATTGGGATGGCGCTCGCTGGACAGCTCGTCGCCGAGAAAGCCCGCCGGGCTCCAGCCGACATGCGTCCAGCCGCAGCGCGAGGCCGCCGCCAGCAGCGCCGGCGAGGTCTTGCCGCCGGGCGCGCGGAACAGCGCGGCCATCGCCGGCCGGCCGGCGATCTCGGCCAGGCGCGCGGCCGGGCGGGCCAGCTCGGCGCAGTACTGGGCCGGCGTCATCGTCGAGCGCACGCCGGCCTGCGGACCGGCGCTCGGGCGGACCTCGAAGCCGCCGTCGGCGCGGTCGCCGCGCCAGTAGACATGGTCGAAGGTGTGCGAGGCGAACAGATGGCCCTCGGCCACC
Source organism: Pseudomonadota bacterium (assembly GCA_046050625.1). Lineage (GTDB taxonomy): Bacteria > Pseudomonadota > Gammaproteobacteria > Burkholderiales > Burkholderiaceae_C > Sphaerotilus. Next base: position 14,823 of record JBJOPV010000049.1, on the reverse strand, counting down.
CGCGCGCGCCACCACGGCGCCCACTGCACGTCCAGGCTGCCGCCGTCGGTCTGCGTGCGCTCGTTGGCGAGAAAGAAGGTGACCTTCACGTCCTGCCGCTGCAGCACCTCGGCCACCAGCGGCGCCACGCCCATGTGCCCGGTGTCGAAGGTCAGGAACAGCGGACGGGGGCAGCCGGCCGCGGTCGCCCCGCCCGCCGCCAGCAGGGCGGCGGCCCCGGCGAAGGCCCGCGCGGCGGCACGCCTCATCACAGCCTCGGCGCGTGGTCCAGCGTCCAGACGCCGTGCGGCGACTTGCCCACGCTCACCTGGCGGACCACCTTCTTCTGCTCGGTGTCGATGACGCTGAGCTTGCCGGCCCAGCGCGAGGCCACGAAGATGAACCGGCGGTCCGGCGACAGGTCCATGCAGTCCGGCCCGCTCGGCGCCGGATAGGTGTCGACCACCGCCAGCGTCTGGGTGTCGATGCGGCTGATGGTGTTGGCCACGCGGTTGCTGACCAGCACATGGCGCCGGTCGCCCCAGGCGCGGAAGGCATGCGCGCCGTCGCCGGTCGGGATGCGCTTGATCAGCCGGGGGGGATTGACGCTGACGTCGTAGGCCTCGACCACCGAGTCTCCGGTCAGGCCGACCAGCAGCGTGCGGTCGTCCGACGTCAGGTAGACATCGGCGGGCATCTTGCCGCAGGGGATGGTCCAGCGCGGCGCCTGCGTGGCCAGGTCGACGGCGATGAGCTGATCGCTGTCCTGCAGGCTGGCGTAGACCACGGTGCTGCGGGTGTCGATCGCCAGGTGGCTGGGCGTCTTGCCGGCGGGCACGCGCTTGACCAGCGTGATGTCGAGTCCGCCACCGGCCAGGCGGCCGACCCGGTACAGGTCGATGTGATTCAGGCGGTTGGCCGCAGTCACGAACCACTGCATGTCGGGCGAGAAGCGCAGGTGATAGGGATCGACGATGCCGGTGATCGTGCGCTGCACCTCGCCGCTGCGCGGATCGACCAGCGTGATCGAGTCGCCGACCGCGTTGGCCACCAGCAGCGACTTCTCGTCGGGCGAGAGGTAGAGGTGGTGGGGTTCCTTGCCAGAGGGCACGCGGCGCAGTTCGGTCATCGTCACCGGGTCGATGACGCTGATCGTGGCGTCGAGCGAATTCAGCACGAAGATCGGTGCGCGCACCGAGAACGGCGCCGAGGCTGCAGGCACGGCAGCCGAGGGGGCGGCCGAGGGGGCGGCCGAGGCCGGCAAGGTCGGGGCGGAACCCGCCGGCGGGCTGGCCGGAGAGGCTGCGGTGGTCGGCTTGCAGGCCCCCAGCGACAGCGCCAGCAGGCTGGCCGAGGAGGAGCGGAGGCAGTCGCGGCGCGAGATCATGCGGCGGTGGGTGGGGTGAGACGTTGTCGTTCGGTTCAGGGAGCGCGGCAGTTTAGCCCGCCGACCTGAAGCGCCTGCCCCCGCGCCTGCCGAGCGCCCCTCCCCCGCTTGAGCGGGATCAGCACAGTCGCAAATCGATCCTGGCCGCTCAGGCCGCGCCCTGGGCCTTGAACCACGCCAGGCAGCGCGCCCAGCCGTCGGCCGCCGGCCCGGCACGGAAGCTGGGGCGATAGTCGGCATGGAAGGCATGCGGCGCGTCGGGATAGACGACGAATTCCGAGCGCTGCGCCGCCGCGCTGCCGGCCGCCAGCGCCGCCCTCATGCGCTCGACCGTGTCAAGCGGGATGCCGGTGTCGGCCGCGCCGTACAGACCCAGCACCGGCGCCTTGAGCTCGCCGGCCAGATCGACCGGATGGCGCGGCTGCAGCGCGTTGGCGTTGCCCACCAGCCGGCCGTACCAGGCCACGCCGGCGCGCACCTGCGGGTTGTGTGCCGCATACAGCCAGGTGATGCGCCCGCCCCAGCAGAAACCGGTCAGCCCCAGGCGCGTGGCGTCGCCGCCGTTCTTCGCCGCCCAGGCCACTGCAGCATCGAGATCGCGCATCACCTGGGCGTCGGGCACCTTGGAGATCACCTCGGCCTGCAGCCGGGCGATCTCGCCGTAGCGGCGGGCGTCACCCTGGCGCACGAACATCTCGGGCGCGATCGCCAGATAGCCCTGGCGGGCGAAGCGCCGCGCCACGTCGGCGATGTGCTCGTGCACGCCAAAGATCTCGCTGATGACGAGCACGACCGGCAGCCGGGTGCCGCCAGCGGGCGCGGCGCGGTAGGCCGGCATCGCGAAGCCGTCCACATCGATCGTCACCTCGCCGACCGTCAGGCCGTCGGCCGGGGTCGTCACCACCGTCTGCGCCATCACCGGCAGCACCGCCGCGGCAAAGCCGGTGCCCAGCGTGGTGCGCATGAAGCCGCGCCGGTCGGGCGCCCGCAGCGGTCCGGCCGTCACAAGGCTGTCGAAGTCCTGGCGCATATTGTCATCAAGGGGATTCACGGCCATGTCGGTCTCCTGGAGAGCGGGGTTGTCGGTGACGGCGCGAGCATCCGGGGGCACGAAAAAAACCGCAGCCTCGGCCGGCTTGCCCCCGAGAAGACCATGGACAATTCACGCATGCCCGCCCAGCCAGCCTCCTCCTCCGTGCCGTCCTGGCGCGGCGTTCTCGCCTCGATCGACATCGGCTCGAACAGCTTTCGCCTCGAGATCGGCCAGACCAGCCGCGGCCGTTATCGCCGCATCGACTACCTCAAGGAGACGGTGCGGCTCGGCGCCGGTCTGGACGCCGAGGGCCGCCTGAGCGAGGAGGCCGCGCAGCGCGGCCTGGCCTGCCTGCAGCGCTTCCGCGCCCGGCTGGCCGGCGTTCCGCCGCGCCAGCTGCGCGCGGTGGCGACGCAGACGCTGCGCGAGGCCGCCAACCGCGACGCCTTCCTGGCGCGCGCGGCCGAGGCGCTGGGCCATCCGGTCGAGGTGATCTCCGGCCGCGAGGAGGCGCGGCTGATCTACAAGGGCGTGGCACGGCTGCAGCCCTCGGTGCATCCGCGGCTGGTGATCGACATCGGCGGACGCTCGACCGAGCTGATCATCGGCGCGGGCAGCGTGCCGATGCAGGCCGAGTCCTTCGGCATCGGCAGCGTCAGCCTGTCGATGCGCTACTTCGGCGACGGCCTGTTCACCGAGGAGCGCTTCCGCGCCGCGCAGGTCGCCGCCGGCGCCGAGTTCGAGGAGGCGCTGGAGACCTTCTCGCGCCGCCACTGGAGCGAGGCGCTGGGCTCGTCGGGCACGGCCGGCGCGGTCTCGCAGATCCTGGCGGCCGCCGGCATCACCGACGGCGCGATCACGCCCGAGGGTCTGGCCTGGTGCATTCGCGCCTGCGTGCAGGCCGGGCGCGTCGACGCGCTGGCGCTGCCCGGCCTGAAGCCGGAGCGCCGCGCGGTGCTCGGCGGCGGCCTGGCCATCCTGTCGGCGCTGTCGGCGCAGTTCGGCATCGAGGCGCTGCAGCCCGCACGCGGCGCGCTGCGCCAGGGCGTGATCTTCGACCTGGAGGAGCGCCTGGCCGCCGACCGCGATCCGGCTCACCATGATCTGCGCGACGACACGGTGACCGAGCTGCAGCAGCGCTTTCGTGCCGACGCGATGCAGGCCCGCCGTGTCCAGGAGACCGCGCAGCGCCTGCACCGCCAGCTCCAGCCCGGGGCCGATGCGGACCTGCTGCGCGAGCTGGGCTGGGTGGCGGCGCTGCACGAGATCGGCATGATGGTCTCGCACCACGACCACCACCGCCACAGCGCCTACCTGATCGCGCATGGGGACGCGCCGGGCTTCTCGCAGACGCAGCAGCGCCGGCTGGCCGATCTGGTGCTCGGTCACCGCGGCGGACTGCGCAAGGTCGAGGCCGTGCTGACCGAGCCCGACCTGGTCTGGCAACTGCTCGCGCTGCGGTTGGCGGTGCTGCTGTGCCACGCGCGCTGCGCACCCGACGAGCCGCTGCCGACGCTGGCGGCCGAAGGCCGCTCGGTGCAGCTGCGCCTGCCCGCCGGCTGGGGCGAGCGCCACCCGCGCGCGCTGCACCTGCTGGCGGCCGAGACCGAGGCCTGGGCACGCGTCGGCGCGCTGCGGCTGCAGATCCTCTGAGCGATCAGCGGATCGGTCATCTGTCTGGCCGGTCGGGAGCGGCGAAAATCCGTCACAGATCTGTCATGCCACCGGCCTAGCATGGCCGGATGTCCGACACGATGACACCCTCTCGCGCCCCGGCGCTGATCAGCCGCGAACGCTCGATTCTCGAATTCAACCGGCGTGTGCTGGCCCAGGCCCGGCGCAAGGATGTGCCGCTGCTCGAGCGGCTGCGCTACATCTGCATCGTCTCGTCGAACATGGACGAGTTCTTCGAGGTGCGCTTCGCCGACGCGCTGGAGGCCGCGCGCCTGACCGACGAGCTCGACGACGACGAGGACCTGGCCCGGGCGGTGGTGGAGGCGCACGCGCTGATCGACGAGCAGTACCGCGTCTTCAACGAGGAGGTGATGCCGGCGCTGGCGGCCGAGCGCATCGTCATCGTCAACCACGCCGACCGCACCGAGTCGCAGCGCCAGTGGGTCTCGCAGTTCTTCCACCGCGAGGTGCAGCCGCTGCTGATGCCGCTGGGGCTGGACCCGGCGCACCCCTTCCCGCAGGTCGCCAACAAGTCGCTGAACTTCATCGCGCAGCTGGCCGGCGCCGACGCCTTCGGCCGCGAGAACTCGATCGCGATCATCAAGGTGCCGCGGGTGCTGCCGCGCGTCATCCGCCTGCCCGACCGTCTCACCGACGGCCGCCAGGCCTTCGTGATGCTCACCAGCGTGATCCGCGCCCATCTGGCCGAGCTCTTTCCCGGCCGCCAGGTGCTGGCCTTCTCGCAGTTCCGCGTGACCCGCGACTCCGATCTCGATGTCGACGAGGACGATGTCACCAACCTGCGCCAGGCGCTGCGCAGCGAGCTCACCACACGCCACTACGGCCGCGAGATCCGGCTGGAGGTGGTCAACACCTGCCCGCCTGAGCTCGCGCAGTTCCTGCTGAACCAGTTCGACCTGCCGCCGGCCGCGCTCTACCGGGTCAACGGCCCGGTCAACCTGGTGCGCATGAACACGCTGATCGACCTGGCGGTGGCGCCCAAGCTGCGCTTTGCACCGCACGAGCCGGTCTGGCCGACCGCCCAGCTGCCACGCGGCCGGCGCGTCATGGACTGCATGGCCGAGCGCGACATCCTGCTGCACCAGCCCTTCGAGTCCTTCGACCCGGTGGTGCAGTTCCTGCGCGAGGCCGTCGACGACCCGAAGGTCCTGGCGATCAAGCAGACCATCTACCGCACCGGCACCGAGTCGGTGCTGATGGAGCTGCTGATCGAGGCGGCGCGCCGCGGCAAGGAAGTGCTGGCGGTGGTCGAGCTGAAGGCGCGCTTCGACGAGGAGGCCAACATCAACTGGGCCGAGCGGCTCGAGCGGGTCGGCGTGCAGGTGGTCTACGGCATCGTCGGGCTGAAGACGCACGCCAAGCTGCTGCTGGCCACCCGCAAGGAGGGCCGCAGCCTGGTGCGCTACGCCCACCTCTCCACCGGCAACTACAACTCGAAGACCGCGCGCCTCTACACCGACCTGGGTTTTCTCACGACCGATCCGGAGATCACTGCCGACGCCGACGCGGTCTTCCGTCACCTCGCCAGCCTCAACCCGCTCGAGCGCACGAAGCGGCTGCTGGTGGCGCCCTTCGACCTGCAGCCGACGCTGGTCGAGCTGATGCAGAAGGTGGCGGGTGCGGCACGGGCCGGGCGGCCGGCGCGCATCGTCGCCAAGTTCAATGCGCTGACCGATCCGGTGCTGATCGAGGCGCTGATCGCGGCCGGCCAGGCCGGCGCCGAGATCGACCTGATCGTGCGCGGCGCCTGCATGCTGCCGCCGGGCGTGCCGGGCCTGAGCGAAAGGATCCGCGTGCGCTCGGTGGTCGGCCGCTTCCTCGAGCACACCCGGGTGCTGTATTTCCGCTGGGGCGAGAGCGAGCGCGACGAGGCGCTCTACCTCTGCAGCGCCGACTGGATGACACGCAACATGCTGCGCCGCATCGAGATCGCCTGGCCGGTGCGCGACCCGGCGCTGCGCCAGCGGGTCATCGACGAATGCCTGGTGCCGTACCTGCACGACGGGCGCGACGCCTGGGGGCTCGGCAGCGACGGCCGCTATCACCGTGCCGGCGAGCAGGGCATCAGCGCCCAGCAGGCGCTGGTGGCACGGCACGGCTGAGCGACCAGGCCCCTGCAGGGGCTCGCACTAGAATCCGGCGGCAGCTCGAGACGAGAAGGCCCCCGATGAACACCGACGACACCCCCCTGCCTGGCGCCGACCGCGAGGTCGACGCACGCGGCCTGAACTGCCCGCTGCCCATCCTGAAGGCCAAGAAGGCGCTGGCCGACATGGACAGCGGCCAGGTGCTGAAGGTGCGCGCCACCGATCCCGGCTCGCTGCGCGACTTCCAGGCCTTCAGCCGCCAGACCGGCAACGCGCTGCTGGCCCAGCAGACGCTGCACGACGGCGAGATGGTGCATCTGCTGCGCCGGCGCTGAGCGCGCCCGGCAGCCGCGCCTCACGAATCAAGCCTCACTCGGGCTCGATGCCCGCTGCCTTGATGACCTTGCCCCACTTGAGCGTCTCGGCGACCTGGTGGCGCGCCAGCTCCTCGGGCGTGCTGGTCCAGGCCTCGGCGCCCGAGGTCTCGAAGAAGGCCTTGGCCGCCGGCGCGCGCACGGCGGTGGAGAGCAGCTCGTTGAGGCGCTTGATCACCGGCGCGGGTGTGCCGGCCGGCGCGTAGGCCGCGAACCAGTAGCTCATGTCGTAGCCCTTGACGCCGGCCTCGTCGAGGGTGGGCAGCTCGGGCAGCAGCGGGCTGCGGCGGGTCATCGAGAAGCCCAGCGCGCGCAGCTTGCCGGCCTTGATCTGCGGCACGCCGGTGGCGGTGTCGGTGATCATGAAGTCGATCTGGCCCCCCATCACGTCGGTCAGGGCCTGCGGGTTGCTCTTGTAGGGCACATGCAGGATCTCGGTGCCGCTGAGCTGCTGGAACATCTCGCCGGCCACGCGGCTGGAGGCACTGCCGCTGCTGAAGCTGAGCTTGCCCGGGCGCTTGCGCGCGTCGGCCACCAGCTCGGCCACGTTCTTCCACGGCGAGGCCGGATTCACCACCAGCACCTGGCCGCCCCGGCCCAGGCCGGTCAGCGGCGCGAAGTCCTTGACCGGGTCATAGGGCATCTTCTTGTAGAGATGCTCGTTGGCCGCATGCGTGGTGTTGGTGGAAATGATGAGGGTGTGGCCGTCCGCAGGCGCGCGGGCCACGAACTGCGCGGCCATCATGCCGCTGGCCCCGGCCTTGTTGTCGACGATCACCGTGGTCTTCGTCTGCTCGCCCACCGACTGGGCCAGCGCACGCGCGAGCTGGTCGGTGGCGCTGCCGGCCGCGAAGGGCACGACCAGGGTGATGGGCTTGCTCGGGAAGGTCTGGGCGGCGGCCGGGCCAGCCAGGCAGGCCGTGGCAGCCAGCGCCAGGGTGGTCAGGGCACGGCGGCGCGAAATGCGGTTCATGGGCTTGTCTCCTCTGAGGGGCGGTGAATCCGGGGGCGATCGGGTGGCAGATCAGTCGTGCGGGTGCAGGCGGTCGGCCAGCGCCCGCGGCACCTGCACGGGCAGGTCCAGCAGCAGATAGGACAGGGCCTTGCCGTGGCTGTCGAGGTTGAGCGCGTCGTTCACGCCCCCGTCGAGCACGGCATCGATCACGACGTTGAGCGCCTGCAGCCGGGGCAGCGCATGGCAGGTGATCGCGCCCGGATGGCGATGCGAGAACTGCCGCGCCACCGCCTCGGGCGTCACCTGGGCCTGGATCAGCGGCCAGAAAGCGCGGTCCCAGGCGATGACGCTGATGTTGGAGCGGTCGCCCTTGTCGCCGGTGCGGCCATGGGCGAGGCGGTGCAGCGGCACGGTGAGCGGCGCATCGGTCGATCGGTTCTCGCTCATGCGGCCTCCGTGATGAATCGGTGCGTGGCCGGCACGGCCTCGCGAGGCACCAGGCAGGACACCGTGCCCAGGGTGCGACGCATCGCGGTGCGCACGCCGCCGCCGCCAGCGGGGCCGCAGGTGTAGAGCGCCGTCACCTCGCGCATCAGGCGCTCGGCCTCGGTGCGCTCGGTGCGGCGCCAGGCGGCGCGCAGGCGCACGTCACGCGCGCCGTGCACGTCCAGCGCGTCGACCCAGGTGCCGGCGTCGTCGCCGAAGACGCTGCCCACGCCGATCAGGTCCAGGCGCAGCGGGCCCTGCAGCCGCTCGCGCAGCACCTGCCCGGCCAGCTTCGCCCGCGCCCCGGCACGCACGCCGGCGTAGGAGATCTCGCCCTCGGCCAGCCAGCCGGTGGCGTGGCAGACATTGACCTTGAGCGAGGCCGGGCGCGGATGGCCGCGCACGCCCGTCAGGCGCACGCGGTCCGGACCCAGCTCGGTGAGCTCGGCCTCGCGCAGGTCGGCGACCACATCGGGCGTGAGGTAGGCGGCGGGATCGTGCACCTCGTAGAGCAGCTGCTCGGTCACGGTGTGGCGGTCGATCCGCCCGCCGGTGCCGGTTGGCTTGGTGATGATGCAGTGGCCGTCCGCATCGATCTCGGCGATGGGATAGCCCAGCCGGGCCAGGCCGGGCACGTCCTTCACGCCCGGGTCGGCGTAGTAGCCGCCGCTGACCTGCGCGCCACACTCCAGCAAGTGACCGGCCAGGGTGGCGCGCGCCAGGCGGTCCCAGTCGTCCTCGGCCCAGCCGTGATGGGCCATCGCCGGGCCCACCACCAGCGAGGGATCGGCCAGACGCCCCCCCACCACCACCTGCGCACCCTCGCGCAGCGCCGCCGCCACCGCCGACGCGCCCAGATAGGCATTGGCCGACACCACGTCCAGCCCGTCGGCATGCGGCTGCCACAGCGCACGCGCCGGGCCGGCCATCAGGTCATCGCCGTCGATCACGGCAACGCGGGGCGCGCTCAGGCCCAGCTCACGGGCGATGCGCAGCACATGCCGCGCGGCGCCCTCAGGATTCGCGGCCCCGAAGTTGCTGACGATGCGGATGCCGTGCGCCAGGCAGCGCGCCAGCACCGGACGCAGCAGCTCGTCGAGCAGGGGCTCGTAGCCGGCCTCGGGCCGGGCACGGCGCTCGAGCTGGGCCAGCGCCAGCGTGCGCTCGGCCAGGGTCTCGAAGATCAGGCAGGCCGGGCCGCCAGACGCGATCAGCGCGTCCACGACCGGGCCGGCGGCATCGGTGCGATCGCCGGAAAATCCGGCCGCCCCACCGATGCACAGCGGGACAGGCATCGTCGTCTCCATCACCGGATCGAAAGCCGGTCGTCATGGTGCCGACTCTAGACCGCGCCATCTCATTCGTGAAATGGAAATCACGGATGGATTGATCGGATCAGCAGATGAATACTCGATGGGCCATGACCGACCTGTCCACCCGCCAGCTGCGGGCCTTCCTGACCCTGGCCGACAGCGCCAGCTTCACCCGCGCGGCGGCCACCTGCCACCTCTCGCAGCCGGCCTTCTCGGCGCTCATCCGCGGGCTGGAAGACCAGGTCGGCCTGCGCCTGTTCGACCGCAGCACCCGCCATGTGGCGCTCACGCACGAGGGTGCGGCCTTGCGCCCGCGGGCGCAGCGTCTGCTCGAAGAGTTCGACGCCGCGCTGGAAGGCCTGAGGGAGCTGGCGGCACGCGAACGCGGCCGGGTCTCCATCGCCCTGCTGCCCTCGCTGGCGGCGGGCTGGCTGCCGGAGGTGCTGGCCGGATTCCGGTCGCGGTGGCCCGGCATCGCGCTGTCGGTCGCCGATGTGCTGTCGGAGCCCTGCATCGAGCGCGTGCAGCGCGGCGAGGCCGACTTCGCGCTCGCCGCGGTGCGTGCCGACACGCCAGAGCTGCAGGCCGAGCCCTTCTGCACCGACCGCTTCCATCTGGTGCTGCCCGCAGGGCACCGCCTGACCCAGGGGCCCATGCCCACGCCTGCGGATCTGAACGGCGAGGCCTTCATCCATCTGTCGCGCACCTCCAGCGTGCGCCAGTACATCGAGGCCGCGCTGCACCCACAGGTCCCGACCGCCACGCTGGAGGTCGAGCAGCTCGCCACCGTGGCCGGCATGGTGCGCGCCGGCCTGGGCCTGAGCATCGTGCCGGCGCTGACGCTCTACCAGTTCCAGGAGGGTCAGCTGGTGACCCGGCCGCTCGCCTGGCCGGGGCTGGCGCGGCAGATCTATCTGGTGCGACGTCGAGACCGCGGGCTGTCGGTCGCAGCGCAGGCACTGCACGACTGGCTGACCGCGCATCCGCCCGCGCCATGAAAAACGCCCGCGCGGGGCGGGCGTCCAGAGCACGCGAAGCCGCCTCAGATCTCGAGATTGCGCAGGTAGTCGCGGAAGCCTGCGCCCAGCTCGGGGTGACGCAGTGCCAGCTCGACGTTGGCCTCGAGGAAACCATCCTTGCTGCCGCAGTCGTAGCGACGGCCGTCGTAGCGGTAGGCGAAGACCTTCTCGCGGCGCAGCAGCGCAGCGATGCCATCGGTCAGCTGGATCTCGCCGCCGACGCCCCGCGGCTGGGCGGCGATCTCGTGGAACACACCCGGCGTCAGGATGTAGCGGCCAGCCACGCCCCAGCGCGACGGCGCGACTTCAGGCGCCGGCTTCTCGACGATGTTGCTCACATCCATCAGGTGATCGTTGACCAGCGTGCCGGCGACGATGCCGTAGCGCTTGGTGTGCTCGGCAGGCACTTCCTGCACCGCCAGGATGGAAGCGCGCCAGTCGTTGAACTGATCGACCATCTGCTTGAGCACCGGCGGCTCGCCGATCATCAGGTCATCGGCCAGCAGCACCGCGAAGGGCTCGTTGCCGACCAGTCGCTGACCGCACAGCACGGCATGGCCCAGGCCCAGCGCCTGCGCCTGGCGCACGTAGATGCACTCCATGTCCTTGGGCTTGATGCTGCGCACCACCTTCAGCAGCTCGTGCTTCTGCGCGTTCTCGAGCGAGACCTCCAGCTCGTAGGTCATGTCGAAATGGTCCTCGATGGCACGCTTGTGGCGACCGGTGACGAAGATCATCTCGCGCACGCCCGCAGCGTAAGCCTCTTCCACCGCGTACTGGATCAGCGGCTTGTCGACGACGGGCATCATTTCCTTGGGCTGGGCCTTCGTGGCCGGCAGGAAACGGGTGCCGAGGCCGGCGACCGGAAAGATGGCTTTCTTGACGAGTTGCATGGACAGGTCCCCCTGGACAAAAGGAAAGAGAACGGATTGCCAAAGTTGTTCAATTGACCGGCAAAAGCACGGCTTCTCGATCAATTCTGGCATGAGATGGTGTCATCTCCACGCCTGATCAGGGGACCGTAATACATCGCGCTACTGATTAACATCGAAGCTTACGGATCCTTCACGTTTTGCCGCATTTCATGGACCTGCTTGTTGCCGAACCGCTCGAACCTGAGGTGCTGCGCTGGCTCGAGCAGCGCCACGAGGTCTTCCACGCTCCCCGCCTGGCCAACGATCCCAGGGTGCTCAAGGACCTGCTGCCGCAGACTCGCGCGGCGATGCTGCCGGCCTCGGTCGCCATCGACCGACGGCTGCTGGGCCGGCTGCCACGGCTGCTGGCCATCGGCCGGGTGGTGGGCGGGCCGGAGCGCATCGACTTCCATGCCTGCGAGCGCGCCGGCGTCGAGGTGGTGCGCTGCGCGGACGCCGCCGCCCCCGCCGAGGCCGAGTTCCTGCTCGGCGCGCTGATGTCGCTGCTGCGGCCCGACCCACGCGAGCACCTGCCGGCAGGCGGGCGCGAGCTCGGCCACAGCACCGTCGGGCTGATCGGCATGGGCGCGACCGCACGTCGGCTGGCCGAACTGCTGAAGGTGATGGGCACGAAGGTGATCGGCTACGACCCGGCGCTGCACGCCGGCAGCGCGCACTGGGCGCGCTGGGGGATCCAGCCGGTCGGGCTGCAGGATCTGTTCGCCCAGAGCGATGCGGTCAGCGTGCAGCTCGACTTCTTCCCGCGCTATGCCGGTCTGCTGGGCGAGCGGGTGCTGGCGGGCTGCAAGCCCGGCCAGGTGCTGGCCAGCGTCTCGCCGCTGGACCTGTTCGAGTCCCGGGCACTGGCGGCGGTGCTGCGCAGCGGCCGCCTGACCGCCGCCTGGATGGACCAGGCTGGCCCCGAGGCCCGCAGCGAGGGCCATCCGCTGCACGGCGTGCGCGGTCTGGTGCTGACGCCGCGGCTGGCGCCCTACACCCGCGAGGCGCGGCTGCGCAGCGCCTGGGGCGTGGCGCGCCGGCTCGACGAGATCCTGCGCATGAAGCCGGCCGGCGACCGGGTGGTCACGATGCCGGCCGAGCTCGGCGACCTGGTGCTGCCGCCGATGAGCGGCGCGCTCAGCCCAGGCGCTGCAGCTGCGACTGCAGCTTCGCCAGCGTCTCGCTGAACGCGGCGATCCGCGCGCGCTCCTGCTCGACGACGGCCGCCGGCGCCCGCGCCACGAAGCTCTCGTTGGCCAGCTTGGCCTGGGCCTTGGTGATCTCGCCGCTCAGGCGAGCGACTTCCTTGCCCAGACGGGCGCGCTCGGCCTCGACGTCGATCTCCACCTTCAGCGCCAGGCGCGCTGCGCCCTGCACCGCCACCGGTGCGAGCGCGCTGGCCTCGGCGAAGGCGGCCTCGTCCTGGATGACCTGCACCTCGGCCAGCTTGGCCAGCGCGCGGATCACCGGCGCGGCCGAGGCGACGAAGTCGGCGTCACCGCAGGTCAGCAGCGGCACGCGCTCGGCCGGCGACAGGTTCATCTCGCTGCGCAGCGCGCGCACCACGCCCACGATCTCCTTCAGGCGCGCGACCCAGGCGTCGGCGGCCGGATCGACCTTCTCCAGCACCGCCACCGGATAGGCCGCGGTCACGATCGAGTCGGCCGCGTCCGCCGCCTTGCGGCCGGCCACCACCGCCACGCCGTTCCACAGCTCGGCGGTGATGAAGGGCGCCACCGGGTGCAGCAGGCGCAGCGTCGTCTCCAGCACGCGGATCAGCGTGCGGCGGGTGGCGCGCGCCGAGGCCTCGTCACCGGCGTCCTTGGCCACCTGCAGCTGCACCTTGGCAATTTCCAGGTACCAGTCGCAGTACTCGTCCCAGACGAACTGGTAGATCGCGTTGGCGACGTTGTCGAGGCGGTAGTCCTTGAAGCCCTGCGCGACCGCAGCCTCGACGCGCTGCAGCTCGCCGGTGATCCAGCGGTCGGCCGGGCTGAAGCGCAGGTAGCCGCCGGTGGCGCATGCCTCGGCGGTGTGGTCCTTCAGGCCGCAGTCCTGCCCCTCCGTGTTCATCAGCACGAAGCGGGTGGCGTTCCAGAGCTTGTTGCAGAAGTTGCGGTAGCCCTCGCAGCGCTTGGCGTCGAAGTTGACCGAGCGGCCCAGCGTGGCCATCGCCGCGAAGGTGAAGCGCAGCGCGTCCGCGCCGTAGGCCGGGATGCCCTCGGGGAATTCCTTCTCGGTGGCCTTGCGCACCTTCGGCGCGGTCTCGGGCTTGCGCAGACCGACGGTGCGCTTGTCCAGCAGCTCCGGCAGCGCGATGCCGTCGATCAGGTCCACCGGATCAAGCACATTGCCTTCCGACTTCGACATCTTCTTGCCCTGCGCGTCGAGCACCAGGCCGTGGATGTAGACGTGCTTGAAGGGCACCTTGCCGGTGAAGTGCTTGGTCATCATGATCATCCGGGCGACCCAGAAGAAGATGATGTCGTAGCCGGTGACCAGCACCGAGGACGGCAGGAACAGGTCCTGCTCGATCGTCTGCTCGGGCCAGCCCAGCGTGCTGAAGGGCACCAGCGCCGACGAGTACCAGGTGTCGAGCACGTCCTCGTCGCGCTTGAGCGCGCCGGTGTAGCCGGCGGCGGTGGCCTGGGCGCGGGCGTCTTCCTCAGACTTGGCCACAAACAGCTCGCCGTTCTCGCCGTACCAGGCCGGGATCTGGTGGCCCCACCAGAGCTGGCGCGAGATGCACCAGTCCTGGATGTTCTTCATCCACTGGTTGTAGGTGTTGACCCACTGCTCGGGCACGAACTTCACGTCGCCCGAGTCGACCGCCTCGATCGCCTCGTCAGCGATGGACTTGCCGTTGGCGCCGGCCTTGGTCATGGCGACGAACCACTGGTCGGTCAGCATCGGCTCGATGACCTGGCCGGTGCGGGCGCAGCGCGGCACCATCAGCTTGTGGGCTTTCACCTCGACCAGCAGGCCCTCGGCCTCGAAGCGCGCCACCAGCGCCTTGCGGGTGGCGAAGCGGTCCATGCCGACGTATTCGGCCGGGATGTCGGCGGCCTCGTGCGCGCTGACCTTGGCCTCCAGATCGAAGATGGTCAGCATCGGCAGGCCGTGGCGCAGGCCGACCTGGTAGTCGTTCTGGTCATGCGCAGGCGTGACCTTGACGACGCCGGTGCCGAAGGTCTTGTCCACATAGGCGTCGGCGATCACCGGCACCAGGCGGCCGGTGACGGGCAGCTTCACCTGCTTGCCGATCAGGTGCGTGTAGCGCTCGTCCTCGGGGTGGACCATGACGGCGGTGTCGCCCAGCATCGTCTCCGGGCGGGTGGTGGCCACGACCAGCGACTCGTCCGAGCCCTCGACCGGATAGCGGATGTGCCAGAGGCTGCCGGTCTCCTCCTCGCTCTCGACCTCCAGGTCGGAGACGGCGGACTTCAGGATCGGGTCCCAGCTCACCAGGCGCTTGCCGCGGTAGATCAGGCCTTCCTCATACAGGCGCACGAAGGTCTCGGTGACGACCTTCGAGAGCTTGTCGTCCATCGTGAAGTACTCGTGCGACCAGCTCACCGAGT
>JBJOPV010000048.1:0-19360 GCA_046050625.1 Pseudomonadota bacterium | reverse complement strand
CGCGGCACGCTGCGCGCCATCGAGGCCCTGCGCCCGGCCGTCATCGTGCCCGGCCACGAGCTGCCCGCCGCGGACGGCCGCCCCAGCCGCGACCTGTCGGCCCTGCGCTTCACCCGCGACTATCTGGACGCCTTCGAGACCGAAGCGGCCCGCGCCCGCGACGCCGCCGGCCTGATCGCCGCGATGCAGCGCCGTTACCCCGATCTGGGCGAGGTGTCGTCGCTGGAGATCAGCGCCAAGGTGATCAAGGGCGAGATGGCCTGGCCGCAGTGAGGTCCGTGATGTCGACGCTTTCCCCCACCCCTTCCTCCTCCCTCGCCGTCCTGCATGTGGTGCACGATCCACTGTGCGGCTGGTGCTACGCCGTCGCGCCGCTGCTGCACGCTGCGGCCGCGCTCGACGGCCTGGTGCTGCGCCTGCATGGCGGGGGCATGCTCGCCGGGGAGCGGCGCCTGCGCATCACGCCGCAGTGGCGCGACCATGTGCTGCCGCATGACCGCCGAATCGCCGAGCTGTCGGGGCAGCCCTTCGGCGCCGCCTACCTCGACGGCCTGCTGCGCGACACCGAGGCGGTGATGGATTCCGGTCCACCCACCACCGCGCTGCTGGCCGCCGAGGCCCTGGGCGGCGACGGCCTGCGGATGCTGGCGCGCATCCAGCAGGCCCACTATGTCGAGGGTCGGCGGGTGGCCGATCGCGCGGTGCTGCGCGATCTGGCCGGCGACCTCGGCCTGCCCGCCGCCGGCTTCGACCGCCACTTCGACGCCCTGCAGGACGAGGCCACGCGCCAGCACATTGCCGACAGCCACCGCTGGCTGCGTCGTCTGGGCGGGCAGGGCTTCCCGACGCTCGGGCTGGAGCGACAGGGGCAAGTCCAGCCGCTGGAGGTGGGCGGCTGGCTGGGGCGCGCACCCGCCTGGGCCGAGCATCTGCGCGCCGAGCTGGCGGGCTGATGCCTCACTTCAGGAACCAGCCCCACAGGCTGTAGACCGCGCCGTTGACGCCGCCGGGCGCGCTGGCGCTGGGCAGCGTGGCCAGCGTGCCACGCGTGACCAACGCACCGATGCCGGTGCTCGAGATCAGCAGCGTCGCATTGCCGAGGTTGGCACCGAACAGCCGGGCGCTGGTGAGCGAGGCCACGGGAAGGCCGAACAGGAAGTCCGCAGCGTTCGAGGAGCCGGAGGCCGCCAGGGGTTTCGTGATCCGGTTCGCGATCGCGTCATGGCTCGACCAGCGGCCGTCCTGGGCCAGCCACAGCAGCTGGCCGTCCGAGGCCTGGGCTCGGCGTGCGGTGCTGGCATGCCAGACCTCGCAGCCGCTGGGCAGGGCCTGTGCGGTGCCCCAGGCCAGGGCGCCGCCCAGCCAGGGCGTGCGCTGGCAGGGCGTGGCATGGAACAGGCCGCTGCCAGCCCAGGCGCCGCTGCTCGGGGCCTGCAGCCAGCCGGCATCGGCGCTGGCGCTGGCACCCAGATTGCGCGCCGCCCAGGTGCTGGTGGCCGAGGCGCTGGCTGCGCCCCAGATCACCGGCACGGTCGAGCCGGCCAGCGCCTGGCGCCACTGCACGAAGCTGCGCCCGCCTGGACCGGTGGCCAGCCCCAGGAAGCGGGCGTCTGCGCTGCCTGCATCGATCACTTCCGGTGTCCTGAAGGTGCTGCCGACCATGCCCCGTCGCGCGATGATGTCGCCGGTGCCGGCGCGCACGCTGCGGCCCGCCACGATCAGGTTGCGTGCGGCGTCGAGCTGCAGGTCCACGTCATTGCCCAGCGTGGTGCCTGCCTGCAGCGGCCAGTCGGCGAAGACGCTGCGCGCGAAGCTGCTCTGGCCCTGCAGCCGCGCCGCCACCGCGACCCGCTGCGTGCCGAGGGTGCTGCCCGGCGCGACCCAGCCTTCGTGCAGCACCGCGATGTCGCCGCTGTCGTTGATGCGCGGCACCGGTGCACCCCAGTGGCGCGGCGAGTCGGCGATCAGCTCGGGCACGCCCCAGTTGCTGCCGTCAAAGGCGGCGCCGTACAGAACGTTGCAGGTCGCGCTGGGGGTGGCGACGTAGGTGGTCGCGGTGCAGGCGCGGCGCACGAACCAGGTCGCGTAGGCGCGCCCGCCCGACGCGACCGACAGCCCGAGATCCCAGCTTCCCTTGCCCGGATCCATCGCCGGATCGACTGCGCCGCTGATGACCACCGGCGCGGTCCACGCCGATGAAGTGCTGGCGCTGCCCGGTGTGCCGCGCACCGCCTGGAGCTGGTAGCGGCTGCCGATCTTCTGCACGAAGACGGCGATCACCGTGCCGGTGTCGTCGGCCATGCCCGCTTTGTAGGCGACCACTTCGGTGCCGGCGTTCTCGAGCAGCTGTCCGGCGCGCCAGGTGCGCTCTGCTGGCACGCGGGTGGCCAGCGCCGTCGCCCGCGCACTCTCGGCGGCCTGGGGGTCGGTGCCGCCGGCCTCGTCTCCGCCGCCACAGCCGGCCGTCAGCAGCGCGGCAGACAACAGCGACAGGACCGCCAGCGGCCTGCGTGCGGACATGATCATCATGCTGGACATGGCGTTTCTCCCTGGAGGACCGTCGACCGGATCCGGCCTCGCGCATTCTTTTGGCTGCGTCCAAGATGCCCGACACCCGTTCCTGCGGCAAGGCACGAGGCGTATGAAACCGTGCCGGACCGAAAGAGGTGTTGCGGGGGTGTGTCCGGTGGCCGTCCTGCCGCACCTCGGCCCGCCCGCGGCCTGGCCTGACAATCCGTGCCTTGTCTTCAACCCTTGCCGCATTCGCCCGTCCCGCCATGCCCCTGCCGCTGCTCTCCGATCTCCAGGCCGCCATCGTCGATCTCGACGGCACGATGGTCGACACCCAGGGCGACTTCGTCGTCGCGCTGAACCTGACGCTGGCCGAGCTGGCGCTGCCCGGCGTGGACCGCGCCTTCGTCGAGCGCACCGTGGGCAAGGGCAGCGAGCACCTGCTGCGCTCGACGCTGGCGCAGGTCGGCGGCGATGCGGCGCTCTACGACGCCGCCTGGGCCGCCTACCAGCGCCATTACCTGGCGATCAACGGCCAGCATTCGGACGTCTATCCCGGCGTGGTCGAGGGCCTGACGCGGCTGCGCGCCGCCGGCCTGCGCCTGGCCTGCCTGACGAACAAGCCGCTGGACTTCGCCCGGCCGCTGCTGGTGGCCAAGGGGCTGGACGGCTTCTTCGAGCTGGCCTTCGGCGGTGACAGCTTTGCCCGCAAGAAGCCCGATCCGATGCCGCTGGTCGAGACCTGCGGGGCGCTGGGGACCGACCCGGCGCGCACGCTGATGATCGGCGACTCGCGCAACGACGCCGAGGCCGCGCGCGGCGCCGGCTGCCCGGTCGTGCTGCTGAGCTACGGCTACAACCACGGCGAGCCGATCCGCGCGGTGCCGGCCGACGGCTGGTTCGACCGGATCGACGAACTGGCGCGTCAGCTCGACCTGCCGGGCTGACTCAGCCGCCGCGCAGGCGCTGACGCGGCACGCGCTTGACGTTGCACAGCAGCTCGTAGGCGAGGGTGCCTGAGAGGCCGGCCACCGCGTTGACCGGGATCTGCGCGCCCCACAGCTCGACCGGGCTGCCGATGCCGGCGTCGGGCAGACCGGTCAGGTCGACCGTCAGCATGTCCATCGACACCCGGCCGATCAGGCGCGAGCGCCGGCCCTCGACGGCCACCGGCGTGCCGGTGGGCGCGGTGCGCGGATAGCCGTCCGCGTAGCCCAGGGCGACCAGGCCGACGCGGGTGGGCGCGGTGGCGGTGAAGCCGGTGCCGTAGCCGAGTGGCTCGCCCGGCGCCAGCCAGCGTTCGGCGAAGACCTGGCTGGCCAGGGTCATCACCGGGCGCAGGCCGCAGTCCTCCTGACGCAGCAGCGGATCGGCGCCGTAGAGCGCGATGCCCGGCCGGGCCCAGTCGCGGTGTGCGCTCGGCCAGGCCAGCACGCCGGCGGAATTGCACAGGCTGCGCGGTCCCGGCAGGCCGGCGGTGGCCTGCTCGAAGAGCGCGGTCTGTCGTGCCGTCAGGTCGCAGCCGGGCTCGTCGGCACGGGCGAAATGGCTCATCAGCGTCACCGCGCCCACCCGGGGATCGGCCTGAAGACGCTGGTGCAGCTCGCGGGCGCGCTCCGGCGCGAAGCCAGCCCGGTGCATGCCGGAGTCGATCTTCAGCCAGACCTGCAGCGCGCCGTCGGGCAGGCTGGCCTGCTCGATCAGGTGCAGCTGGCGGTCCTGGTGCACCACCAGCCAGAGCGAGGCGGCGGCGGCGAAGGCCACCTCGTCGGCATCGAAGGCGCCCTCCAGCACCAGGATCGGCGCGGTCAGGCCGGCGGCGCGCAGCGCGCGTGCCTCGTCGACGAAGGCCACGGCCAGACCGTCGCTCAGGCCGCGCAGCGCCCGGGCACAGTCGATGGCGCCGTGGCCATAGGCGTCGGCCTTCAGCACCGCGAGCTGGCGCCCGCCGTGCAGGGCCTGCAGATGGCGGGCGTTGTGGCGCAGGGCGGCCAGGTCGATGCGCGCGACGCTGGGCCGGGTCACCGCGCGAGGCTCCAGCCCATGCGCAGGACGCGCCCGGTGTGCGCCCCCTCGATGCTGCGCACATAGCCCAGCGCCACCTCGCGGGCGGCCATCGGCGCCGTGCCGGGGAAGAAGGGCGCGTAGACCGGCACCGACTCGGCCAGCAGCGTCGGGCTGACCAGGTTGATGCGCGCGCCGCGCGGCATCTCCAGCGCAGCGGCGCGCACGAAGCCCTCCAGCGCCGCATTGACCATCGCGGCCGACGCGCCCTGGCGGATCGGCTCGTCGTTGAGCAGGCCGCTGGTCAGCGTGAAGGAGCCCCCCTCGCGCACCTGCGCCAGCCCCATCTGCACCAGCCGGACCTGGCCCATCAGCTTGTCGTCCAGGCCGATCTGCCACTGCGCGCGGCTGAAGTCCGCCAGCGGCGCGAAATGCACCCGGCCCAGCGTGGCCACCAGCGCGTCGAAGTCGCCGACCTGGGCGTACATCGCCCGCACCGAGGCCTCGTCGGTGATGTCCACCGCGATGTCGCCGCCCTGGCGGCCGGCGCGGATCAGCGTGTGCCCGCGCGCCTGCAGCGTCTCGGCCACCGCCCGGCCCAGCGTGCCGCTGGCGCCCACATGGAGGATGCGCATCGTCCGCGTCTCCGCTCAGGCCAGTCCGGCCAGCGTCTCGCCCACCGCGTTGAACAGGCGGTCGAGCTCGTCGCGGGTGGTCTCGAAGGGGGGGCCGAACTGGAGGGTGTCGCCGCCGAAGCGCACGTAGAAGCCCTGGCGCCAGAGGGCCAGCCCGGCCTCGAAGGGGCGGATGGTCGGGTCGCCGTCGCGCGGGGCGAGCTGGATGGCGCCGGCCAGGCCGCAGTTGCGGATGTCGAGGATGTGGGCGCTGCTGCCGCGCAGGCCGTGCAGCAGCGCCTCGAAGTCGGGGGCGCGCTCGGCGGCGCGGGCCACCAGCTGCTCGCGCTCGAGCAGGTCGAGCGTGGCCAGGCCGGCCGCACACGCCACCGGATGCGCCGAGTAGGTGTAGCCGTGGGTGAACTCGGTCACATGGCGCGCCAGCGGCTGGCGCATGAAGGTCTCGTAGATCTCGGTGGAGGCGATGACCGCGCCCATCGGCACCGCGCCGTTGGTGACCTGCTTGGCGATGTTGGCGATGTCGGGGGTGACGCCGAAGAACTCCGCGCCACTGTGGCGGCCCAGGCGGCCGAAGCCGGAGATGACCTCGTCGAAGATGAGCAGGATGCCGTGCTGGGTGCAGATCTCGCGCAGGCGCTGCAGATAGCCTTGCGGCGGCACGATGACGCCGGCCGAGCCCGACATCGGCTCGACGATGACGGCGGCGATGTTGGAGGCGTCATGCAGCTCGATGAGCTTGAGCAGCTCGTCGGCCAGCGCCACGCCGCCGGTCTCGGCCTGGCCGCGGGTGAAGGCGCAGCCCGGCTGCAGCGTGTGCGGCAGGTGATCGACGTCCATCAGCGGGCCGAAGGTCTTGCGGTTGCCGCCGATGCCGCCCAGCGCGGTGCCAGCGATGTTGACGCCGTGGTAGCCGCGCGCCCGGCCGATCAGCTTGGTCTTGCTGGCCTGGCCGCGGATGCGCCAGTAGGCGCGGGCCATCTTGACCGCGGTGTCGGCGCTCTCGGAGCCGGAGTCGGTGAAGAAGACGTGGTTGAGCGGATCGGGGAAGTGCGCGGCGATGCGCTCGGCCAGCTCGAAGGACAGCGGGTGCCCGAACTGGAAGGCGGGCGAGTAGTCGAGCGTGGAGAGCTGGCGCGCCACCGCCTGGGCGATCTCGGGGCGGCAGTGGCCGGCGCCGCAGGTCCACAGGCCGGAGAGGCTGTCGAAGACGCGCCGGCCCTGGGCGTCGATCAGCCAGCGGCCCTCGGCGCCGGTGATCAGGCGCGGATCGGCGTGGAAGTCGCGGTTCGAGCTGAAGGGCATCCAGTGCGCCTTCAGGCGCTCGGCGGACAGAGGGGTGAAGGGCGAGGTCTGGGGCATGAGGCGCTCCCGTGCGGTGTCGAAAGAGGTGCTGCGGATTCTGGAGAGTCCTTCACGCCAGTACGATTCGATATTTCATACCATCAGTTATTGAATTGCTCATCTGATCATGCGTGCCCTTCTTTCTCCCCTGGCCCAGGTGTCCGACTTCGATCTGCGGCTGCTGCGTGTCTTCAAGGCGGTGGCCGAGGCCGGCAGCTTTGCCGGCGCCGAGAGCGCGCTGGGCATCACCCGCTCGGCCATCAGCCTGCACATGGCCGACCTGGAACAGCGCCTGGGCATGCGGCTGTGCCAGCGCGGCCGCGCCGGCTTCGCGCTGACCGACCAGGGCCGCGAGGTGCTGCGCTCGGCCGAATCGCTGCTGGCGGCGGTCGAGGACTTCCGCACCGGCGTCAACCAGCTGCACCAGACGCTGCGCGGCGATCTCAACATCGGGCTGATGAACAACCTGGTGACGCTGCCGCGCATGCGCATCACCGCCGCGCTGCAGGCGATCCGCCAGCGCAGCGACGCGGTGCGCATCCACCTGAGCATGAGCCCGCCCGGCGAGGTCGAGCGCGGCGTGCTCGACGGGCGGCTGCATGTGGGTGCGGTGCCGCTGATCACGCCGCTGTCCGGGCTGAGCTATCTGCCGCTCTATGACGAGACCTCGCAGCTCTACTGCAGCCACGGCCATCCGCTGTTCGTGCGGGCGGCGGAGGTCGACGCGGTGGCGCTGCGCGAGGCCGCCGCGGTGGTGCCGACCTACCGGATGAGCGCCGAGGCGATCGTGATGCACCAGGGCCTGAACTGCGTGGCCAGCGCCTCCGACCGCGAGGCGATCGCCTTCCTGATCCTGACCGGGCAGTTCATCGGCTTCCTGCCGGACCACTATGCCGCGGCCTGGGTCGCGCAGGGGCAGATGGCTGCGCTGGCGCCGGACCGTCAGCGCTTCTCGATGCCGCTGGCGCTGGCCACCCGCAAGGGGCAGCGCCAGAACCTGATCGTCGAGCAGTTCATCGAGGCCCTGATGCGGACCTGATCCGGGTCGGCGACGGCGGCCTGGCGCGTCTGCCCGCGTCAGGCGGGATCGGGCGCGAGCCCGTGCGCAAATGCGCCCGATCGGCGCCGCAGGTCATCCGGAAAAGCCCGAATCACAGGCGGCATCGATGTATGCAGAATTGGATACATCGATGTCGAATCGCACCACAAGAAGGCGATCAATCCGCCGCAGATGCACCGTTGCGGTGATCCCTGCCCCGCGTGAGCACCCGCTTGACGCCGCCTGGCGACAGATGGCCGTGTGGCGCAGGCGGTCATCGATCTGGCACGTTCGGTGCATATGTGTGCAGCATTGCATCCATCGATGCATTCAAGTTTTCATCCTCGATCCACGGAGATAGCACATGGCTTTCCTGAACTCCCGTTCGCGTCGCGCCGTCCTGGGCGTCGCCACCCTGGCCGCGGCCAGCCTGATGACCCTGTCCGGTCCGGCCCGTGCGGCGGATGGCTGGGACGACGTGAAGAAGGCCGGTGTGCTGCGCTGCGGCGCCGCGGTGGCCGCGCCCTATGTGATGCGCGATGCCAAGAGCGGGCAGTACAGCGGCTTCTTCGTCGATCTGTGCCGCGACTTCGGCGAGAAGGAGCTGAAGGTCAAGGTCGAGTTCGTCGACACGAACTGGGACAACCTGGTGGCCGGCGTGCAGTCGGGCGGATGGGATCTGGCCCTGGCGCTCAACGAGACGCCCGAGCGCCGGAAGGCGGTCAATTTTTCCTCGGCCGCGGTGGACTACCAGATCTCCTTCGTCGTGCCCAAGGAGGGCGGCAAGTTCGGCGCCCGGCCGGGCAACACGCTGGCGGACTTCGACAAGCCGGGCGTGCGCTTCGTGGTCATGTCCGGCACCTCGCAGGACAAGCTGCTGTCGGCCGCCATCAAGCAGGCCAGCATCCAGCGCCTGCCCGGTGTCGACGAGACCCGTCTGGCGCTGATCTCGAAGCGTGCCGACGTGCTGGTCGACGCCAACGACACCAACCGGCTGTTCACCGTCACCAACCCGCGCATGCAGGAGGTGCTGCTGCAGCCGACGCTGGGCAAGCAGCCGGTGGCCTTCGGCATGAGCCTGAACCGCGGCGAGACCGACGTGAAGACGCTGAGCGACTACATCAACCGCCGTCGCGCCAGCGGCGAGATCGACGCCCTGGTGGAGAAGGCCGCCCGCATCGCGGTCGAGGCCGTCAAGAAGCCCTGAACCCGCAAGCCCTGAGCGCGCCGACACGGTCGCCCCGATCGCCTGCCCCGAAAGCATTGCCATGACCTCTGCCGTCCTGAACGCCTTTCCCGAGACGAGCGCCGCCCCGCCGGTCTCGGCTTCTTCTGCTGCTGTTGCGGCGCCGGAGCTGGTGCGCCTGCGCGGCGTGTGCAAGCGCTACAGCCCGACGCTGACGGTCATGGATGGCATGGACCTGAGCATGCGAGCCGACGAGCGGCTGGTCATCATCGGCCCCAGCGGCAGCGGCAAGAGCTCGCTGCTGCGGGTGCTGATGGGGCTGGAGGGCATCCAGGACGGCGCGATCAGCTTCCAGGGGCGCGGCTACATCAGCGGCTCGCCGGCCGGGCGCCCGCGCGCGCTCGACCCGCAGCTGCAGCGCCAGATCGGCATGGTGTTCCAGCACTACACGCTGTTCCCGCACCTGTCGGTGCTGGGCAACCTGATCCTGGCGCCGACCAAGGTGCACGGCTGGAGCCGCGAGAAGGCCACCGCACGGGCGCGCCAGCTGCTGGCGCGGCTGGGGCTGGAGAGCAAGCTCGACGCCTGGCCGGCGCAGCTCTCGGGCGGGCAGAAGCAGCGCGTGGCGATCGCACGGGCGCTGATGCTCGAACCCCAGCTGATGCTGTTCGACGAGGTGACCTCCGCGCTCGACCCCGAGATGGTCATCGAGGTGCAGAACGTGATGATGCAGCTGGCCGAGCAGAAGATGGCGATGGTCATCGTCACCCACGACATGCACTTCGCCCGCCACATCGCCACCCGGGTGCTGTTCTGCGCCGGCGGCCGCATCGTCGAGCAGGGCCCGCCCGAGGAAATCTTCACCCGGCCGCGCGAGAGCCGCACCCGCGAGTTCCTCGAAAAAGTCGTGAAGTTCGACTGACGGAGCGGGCATGAGCTACCAGTTCGATTTCTCCTTCCTCGCGGGCCGGGCCGCCCCGCTGCTCGAGGGCCTGGCGGTGACCGTGGAGCTGGCCGTGGCGGCCAACCTGATGGGCCTGACGCTGGGCTTCGTGCTGTGTCTGGTGGCGATGAGCCGCTGGGCGCTGCTGCGCTGGCCGGCGCAGCTGTTCATCGAGTTCTTCCGCTGCACGCCGGCGCTGCTGCAGATCGTGTGGTTCTTCTACTGCATCCCGATGCTGTTCGAGGTGTACATCGATCCGGTGCCGATGGGCATCCTGGCGCTGGGCCTGAACCTGACGGCCTTCAACGCCGAGGCCTACCGCGCCGGCGTGCAGGCCGTGCCGCGCGAGCACCTGGATGCCAGCGTGGCGCTGGGCCTCAAGCCCTGGCAGCGCACGGTGCATGTGGTGCTGCCGCAGGCCTTGCGCAGCGCGATGCCGGTGCTGATGACCAACGGCATCGGCAGCCTGCAGCAGAGCGCCCTGGTGGCGATCGTGGCGGTGGCCGACCTGATGTACGTCGGCAAGGACATCGCCACCCAGGCCTACCGGCCGCTGGAGATGTATTCGCTGATCGCGCTGATCTATTTCCTGCTGTCGCTGCCGATCGCGCGGCTGGCCCATGCGGTCGAGCGTCGCCAGGACGCGGCCCTGCAGCACTGACCGAAGGAGATTCGTCATGGACCTGGACTTCTTTCCTGTGCTGGACGCGCTGCCGAGCCTGCTGCGCGGCCTGCTGCTGACGCTGGCCATCACCGGCGCCTGTGCGATCGTCGGCGGCCTGTGGGGCTTCGCGCTGAGCCTGGCGCGCGGCGCGGCTTCGCCGTGGCTCAGGCTGCCGGTGCACCTGTACGTGGAGTTCTTCCGCGGCACGCCGCTGCTGATCCAGCTGTTCTGGGTGTATTTCTGCTTTCCGATCGTGCTGGGTCTCCAGCTCTCGGCCCTCAGCTCGGTGGCGCTGTCGCTGGTGCTGTACATGGGCGCCATCACCTGCGAGACCTTCCGCGGCGCGCTGAAATCGATCGCCCGCGAGCAGTACGACGCCTGCACCGCGCTCGGGCTGACGGCTGCGGTTCGCATCACCCACGTGGTCTTCCCGCAGGCGCTGCTGCGCGCTGTCCCGCCGCTGCTGTCGAACGTCGTCAGCCTGTTCAAGGAAAGCGCGCTGATCTCCTCGGTCGGCGTGGCCGACCTGATGTTCGTCGGGCAGAACCTGTCCAACAGCACCGCCCGCCCGGTCGAGTTCCTGTCGGCCGTCGGACTGATCTATTTCCTGGTGGCCTTCCCGGTCACCCGTCTGGTCGGTCTCGTCGAGACCCGCCTGCTGCGGCGCCTCGCCTGATCCGCTTCCCATCCCTCGGAGAACTCTCCCATGAAACTCGAAGGCATCCTTCCCGCCCTGGTCACCCCGTTCGACGCCAGCGGGGCGGTCGATCACGACATGCTCGCCTCGGTGGTGCAGCACCAGCTCCAGGCGGGCGTCAACGGCTTCGTCGCGCTGGGCTCGACGGGCGAGTACTACGCGCTGGACAACGCCGAGCGCTGCCAGGTGCTGCGCACGGTGCGCGAGGCCGCCGGCCCCGGCGCCACGCTGGTGGCCAACGTCAACGGCGCGAGCACCCGCGAGGTGATCGGCCAGGTGCGCCAGACGATCGAGCAGGGCTACACCAACATCCTGATGGCGCCGCCCTACTACGCGCTGCCCTCGCAGGACGAGCTGCTGGCGCACTACCAGAAGGTGCTGGAGACCTTCCCCGAGATCAACGTCATCCTCTACAACTACCCGGTGCGTACCAATGTCGAGGTGGGCTCTGGCGTGATGGCCGCGCTGGCCGACCACCCGCGCGTCATCGGCATCAAGGAAAGCTCGGGCAGCCTGCTGCGCGCCATCGAGATCGGCGAGCAGTACAAGGGCCGCCTGCAGCTGTCGTGCGGCTCGGACGACCAGGCGCTGGACTTCTTCATCTGGGGCGCCACCAGCTGGATCTGCGGCCCGGCCAACTGCTTCCCCGAGCTGACGGTCGAGTTCTACCGCCAGTTCGCCGCCGGCGACCTGGCCGGCGCGCAGGCCGTGATGCGCCGCCTGTTCCCGGTCATGGCCAGCATGGAGGCGGGCAAGTTCATCCAGAAGGTCAAGTACGGCTGCGAGCTGGCGGGCTTCCGCGCCGGCGCCGCCCGCGAGCCGCTGCTGCCGCTGACCGACGACGAGAAGCGCGACTTCCGCCGCGTCTTCGAGGCGATCCAGGGCTGATCGGTCGCCACGTCCCTTCCTGTGCTGCCTTGCTGACGCCATGTCTTGCGTGATTCATCCCCTGGCCTCCCGCTCCGCCGTCGTCATCGGCGGCGGCATCGTGGGCGTGTGCTGCGCGCTGTCGCTGCAGCGCGAAGGCGCCCGTGTCACCCTGATCGACCCGGCGCCGCCGGGCGACAGCACCGCCAAGTGGAGCTGCGGACAGATGGCCGTCAGCGAGGTGGTGCCGCTGTCCAAGCCGGGCATCCTGAAGAAGATTCCCGGCTGGCTGATGGACCAGAGCGGTCCGCTGGCCCTGCGCCCGAGCGCGCTGCCGGGCATCCTGCCCTGGTTCCTGCGCTTCCTGGCCTGCGCGCGGCCGCACCGCATCGAGCAGATCGCCACCGAGCTGGCCAGCCTGACGCGCCATGTCTACGCCGACTACGCGCCGCTGCTGGAGGCCTGCCCGGACCGCAGCCTGCTGGGCCAGCGGCCGATCCTGGAGGTCTTCGACACCCAGGAGGGCATCGACCACGAGCGGGCCCACTTCGCGCTGCGCGAGACGCTGGGCTTCGAGGTGGAGGTGCTGCACCCGGCCGAGCTGGCCGAGCTGGAGCCGGCGCTGGCCGGGCGCTTCCGCCACGGCCTGCGCTTCCCCGACTGGCGCGCCGTCAGCGACACCGAGGGCTTCATCGTCGCGCTGACCGCGTCCTTCGAGCGGGCCGGCGGCGTGCGCCTGCGCGCCAGCGCCCGCGACATCGAGGCGCAGGACGGCCAGGCGCGCGCGGTGGTGCTCGACAACGGCCAGCGCCTGCAGGCCGACACGGTGGTGCTGGCCGCCGGCGTGGGCAGCCGCGCGCTGCTGCCCCGGCTGGGCGCGGACCTGCCGCTGCAGGGCATCGCCGGCTACCAGGCGGTGCTGCCCGACCCCGGCGTGGAGATCCGCCATTCGGTGATCTATGCCGACGGCGGCTTCTGCTTCGCGCCGATGACGCGCGGCCTGCAGATCGGCGGCACGATCGAGTTCGCCGGGGCGGGCGCGGCCCCGAACTTCCGCCGCGCCGAGATCATCCTGGAGAAGGCGCGCGCGGTGCTGCCGCAGCTCGCCGGCCGCCGGGCCGAGTTCGGCGTCGGCCACCGCCCCTTCCTGCCCGACACCAAGCCGGTGATCGATCGCTCGCCGCGGCTGCGCAACGTGCTGCTGGCGGTCGGTCATGGCCAGCTCGGCCTGACGCTGGGCGCCACCACCGGCCGGCTGATCACTGATCTGGCCATCGGCCGCGCCAGCAACGTCGACCTGACGCCCTTCCGCTGCACCCGTTTCTGAACCCCTGAAAGTCACAGCGATGCTGAAGCTTGAACATCTCTACATCGACGGCGCCTGGGTGCGTCCGGCGCTCGGCGGCACCTTCGAGAGCATCGATCCGGCCACCGAGGCGGTCTTCGCCACCGTGGCCAGCGCCACGCCTGAAGACGCCGACCGCGCGGTGCAGGCCGCGCGGCGGGCCTTCGACACCGGCCCCTGGCCGCGCCTGAGCGGCGCCGAGCGCGCGGTGGTGCTGCGCCGCATGGCCGCGCTGATCCGCGAGCGCCAGCAGGCGCTGGCCGAGCTGGAGGTGCGCGACAACGGCAAGCCGCTGCCCGAGGCGCTGTGGGACATCGGCGACACCGCCGGCTGCTTCGACTACTACGCCGGCCTGGCCGAGCGCTTCGACGCCGAGCAGGAGCAGGCCATCGCGCTGCCCGACGCGCGCTTCAGCGCGGTGGCGCGGCGCGAGCCGCTGGGCGTGGTCGGCGCGATCGTGCCCTGGAACTACCCGATGCTGATGGCCTCGTGGAAGGTCGCGCCGGCCTTGGCGGCGGGCTGCACCGTGGTGCTCAAGCCGGCCGAGCTGACCTCGCTGACCGCGCTGCGCCTGGCCGAGATCGCCCACGAGGCGGGCGTGCCCGCCGGCGTGCTCAACGTGCTGACCGGCCCGGGCAGCACGGTGGGCCAGGCCCTCGTCGACCATCCGCGGGTGGACAAGCTGGCCTTCACCGGCTCCGGCCCGGTGGGCAGCCGCATCATGGCCAGCGCGGCGCGCGATATCAAGCGCGTCAGCCTGGAGCTGGGCGGCAAGTCGCCCTTCCTCGTCTTCGACGACGCCGACCTCGACGAGGCGGTCGAGTGGATCCTGTTCGGCATCTTCTGGAACCAGGGCCAGGTCTGCTCGGCGACCTCGCGGGTGCTGGTGCAGCGCGCGCTCTACCCGCAACTGCTGGAGCGGCTGGTGGCGGCGACGCGGCGCATCCCGATCGGCCCGGGCCTGACGCCGGGCGTGCTGCTCGGGCCGCTGGTGTCCGAGCGCCAGCATCGCCAGGTGCTGGCCGCCATCGCGCAGGCGCGCGCCGACGGTGCGACGGTGGCCTGTGGCGGCGGCCGCCCGGCCGGTCTGGAGCAGGGCTATTACCTGGAGCCGACGGTGCTGACCGAGGTGCCGCTGGAGAGCGCGGCCTGGCGCGAGGAGATCTTCGGCCCGGTGGTCTGCCTGCGCGCCTTCGACGACGAGGCCGAGGCCCTGGCGCTGGCCAACGACTCGCGCTTCGGCCTGGCCGCGGCCGTGATGTCGCGCGACGAGGCGCGCTGCGAGCGCGTCTCGCGCGGCCTGCGTGCCGGCATTGTCTGGATCAACTGCTCGCAGCCCACCTTCACCGAGGCGCCGTGGGGCGGCTACAAGCACAGCGGCATCGGCCGCGAGCTGGGCGAATGGGGCTTCGACAACTACCTGGAGACCAAGCAGGTGACCCGCTACCGCAGCCCCGAGCCCTGGGGCTGGTACCTGCCGACGGTGGGGCAGGCATGACGGCGCTGCAACCGACACCGCAGCCGCAAGCCCTGGCGCTGCCGATGACGCTGGAGCTGCTGCTGGTGCACTGCCAGGGCGAGATCGGCAAGGTGCTGGTTGCCGGCGCGCCCGACATTCCGGGCGCGACCATGCTCGACAAGATGAACCACATCAACCGGCATGACGACCGGCTGCGCCGCTTCCTGACCGGCGAGCCGCGCGCGCATGTGGCGATGTCGGTCAACCTGCTGCTGCCGCCGACGCGCCCCGATGCGGATGCCGGCTTCATCGTGCTGCAGTCCGACCGCGCGCACGCGATGTCGGGCAGCAACTGCATCTGCGTGGTGACCGCGCTGCTGGAGACCGGCCGGGTGCCGATCCGCGGCCCCGTCACCGAGGTGCGGCTGGACACGCCCGCCGGCCTGGTGGTGGCCACCGCGCGCTGCGAGGGCGGGCGCTGCCTGTCGGTCAGCCTGGACAACGTGCCCTGCTTCGCCGAGGCGCTGGACCGGGAGGTGCAGAGCACGCGCTGGGGCCCGCTGCGCATCGACGTGGCCTTCGGCGGCGTCTACTACGCGCTGGTGGACGTGGCGCAGACCGGCCTGGCGATCGTGCCCGAGCAGGCGCGCGCGCTGGCCGAGGCCGGCGTGGCGCTGCGCGCCGAGCTGGCCGGGCAGGTGCGGGTGGCCCATCCGCTGCTGCCCGGCGTCGACGAGATCGCCTATGTGATGTTCCGCCAGCGCCTGGACAGCGGCGAGGTGCGCACCTGCACCACGCTGCCGCCGGGCCGTGTGGACCGCTCGCCCTGCGGCACCGGCAGCTCGGCCCATCTCGCCACGCTGTTCGCCCGCGGCGAGGTGCGGGTCGGCGACCACCGGGTGTCGCGCTCGATCATCGGCGGCGAGTTCCGCGTCGAGGCGATCGGCGCCACCGAGGTCGCGGGCCGGCCGGCGGTGCTGCCGCGCATCACCGGGCGCGGCACCGTCTTCGGCCGCGAGCAGCTGGTCTGGCGCGAGGACGAGCCCTTCGCCGACGGCTTCCTCTTGTCCGACACCTGGGGCCCCGGCCTGGAATCTTTCGCATGACCGTCGAGACCCTTCTTCCTGCGTCCTCACGGCCTCTGGACGGCCAGACCGTGCTGGTGACGGGCGCCAGCGGCGGCATCGGTGCGGCCCTGGTCGAGCGCCTGGCCGCCGAGGGCGCGCGCCCGCTCATCCACTACGGCCGCGACCGCGCCGGCGCGCAGGCGCTGCAGGACCGGATCGGCGGGCGCGGGCTGCTGCTGCAGGCCGACCTGAGCCGGCCCGACGGGGCCTTCGGCCTGTGGGATGCGGCACTGGCCGAGGCCGGGCGCATCCATGCGGTGATCAACAACGCCGGTGCCCGTCAGGAGATCGCGGTCGACGCCGACCCGCAGGACTGGCAGGCCGCCTGGGAGCGCGAGTTTCGGCTCAACTTCTTCGCGGCGGCCGACCTGAGCAAGGCGGCGATCGTGCATTTCCGCCAGCACGGCGGCGGCCGGCTGGTGCACATGGCCAGCCGCGCCGCCCAGCGCGGCTACGCGGCCGACGCCATGCCCTACGGCGCGAGCAAGGCCGCGCTGGTGAACCTGAGCAAGTCGATCGCGCGCAGCTTCGGCGCCGAGGGCATCACCTCGGTGGCCATCGCCCCCGGCTGGGTGGAGACCGACATGGTGCGCGCGCACATCGCCGCCCACGGCGCGCAGGCGGTGCTGCAGGACATCCCGATCGGCCGCACCGCGCCGCCGGCGGCGATCGCCGAGCTGGTGGCCTTCGTGCTGCGCCCCGGCCAGGCGTCGCTCAACGGCGCCACGCTCGATGTCAACGGCGGCAGCTACATCCGCTGACCGCGTCCCGATCCACGAACCGAGATTCCTCATGAATGCACCTTCCTTCGGCCCGCGCTTCACCGGCAAGGTCGCCCTGGTCACCGGCGCGGTCGGCGGCATCGGCCAGGCCATCTGCGAGCGCCTGGCCGCCGAGGGCGCGCGGGTGGTGGTCAGCGACCGCCAGCAGGACGACTGCGAGGCGCTGGCTGAGCGGCTGCGCCAGGCCGGCGGCCAGGCCGAGGCCATCGCCGCCGACATCGGCACCCGGGCCGGCTGCCTGGCGCTGGCCGAGCAGGCCCAGGCGCTGCAGGGCCGCATCGACGTGCTGGTCAACAACGCCGGCATCAACCGCCGCGGCCCGCTGCTGGCCCTGAGCGACGAGGACTGGGACGCCTGCTTCGCGGTCAACCTGAACGCGATGTTCCACCTGTGCCGCGCGGTGCTGCCCGCGATGATCGCCGGCGGCGGCGGCGCCATCGTCAACACCGCCTCGCAATGGGGCCTGCACCCGGCGCCCGACCACATCGCCTACAACACCACCAAGGCGGCGGTGGCGGCCTTCACCCAGAACCTGGCGCGCGACTACGCGCCCGACCGGGTGCGGGTCAACGCGGTCTGCCCCGGCGAGATCCACACGCCGATGCTGGAGGCGGGCGTGCGCCGCGCGGGCCGCACCATCGCCGACCTGGACCGGCGGGTGCCCTTCGGCCGCATCGGCCGCCCCGACGAGGTGGCCGCGCTGGTGGCCTTCCTGGCCTCGGACGAGGCGGCCTTCATGTGCGGCTCGCTGGTGGAGATCACCGGCGCGCAGGCGGTGGCCTGAGCGGCCTGCCGCTATCATCGGCCGACCATGAAATCGACCCGGAAATCCCTCGGCGCCGAGCCTGAGCACGTCGACGAGCCGACGGCCGATGCGCCTGCGGCCGAGGCCACAGGCGGCCGCCGCCACAGCGGCCGCTACATCTACGAGGAGCTGCGCCAGCGCATCCTCACCCTCAAGCTCAAGCCGGGCGAGCCGCTCGACGAGGTCTCGCTGGCCGAGCAGTTCGGCCTGTCGCGCTCGCCGGTGCGCGACGCGCTGGCGCGGCTGGTCAGCGAGGGCCTGGTCACCTCGCTGCCCAACCGCACCACGCTGGTCACGCCCTTCGAGGTGGCGGAGTTCCCCAGCTATGTTGCCGCGCTCGACCTGATCCAGCGCGCGGTGACGCGGCTGGCGGCGCAGAACCGCTCCTCCGCCGACATGATCCGCATCCGCAAGACCAACGACCGCTACATGGAAGCGATCGACCGGGGTGACTTCCAGGCGATGACCGAGCTCAACAAGGAGTTCCACCGGGTGGTGGCCGAGGCCGCGCGCAACCCCTATTTCCTCGCCTACTACGAGCGCCTGCTGGGCGAGGGCCAGCGCCTGCTGCACCTGCATTTCGATTTCCTGGTGCGCGGCTCGAGCTCCTCGCGGCTCGGGCGCGACCATGACGAGATCATCGAGGCCATCGAGCAGCGCGACCCCGACCGCGCCGAGCAGGCCGCGCACCAGCACACCATGCTGTTCCAGAAGCGCTTCCTGGACTTCCTGCAGCAGAACCTGACGGCGCAGATGTCGATCTCGCCCGACCTGCCCGCGCCGCGCCTGCCGGCTTGTCCTTGACGCCGTGACCGGGGGCGCTGCTACACTGCGCCCCACCATGTTCACCACGCGCAAACACAGCATCGGCCGTGCCGCCGGGTCGCAAGACCGGGGAGCCTGGCCCTGGCGTCGCTGACCGCGATGCCTGGAGGCGGCCGCCTCTCCCACGCCCGGTGACGGGTCGGCCGCAGCAGATCCGCTGACACCTTGCTGCCGTACGCCCAGTGCGGCTTGCGCCCCCGACCAGCGAATCGACATCAACCAGGCCCGCGGCACGCACGCGCGTCCTGCACTGGTTCCTGACACGCGAGCATGCCGGCGGGCCCCGCCGGAGCCAACCGTGATCACCGAACTCGAATTCAAGAGCCTGGCCGAACAGGGCTACAACCGCATCCCGCTCGTGTCCGAGGCCTTCGCGGACCTCGAGACCCCGCTGTCCCTCTACCTGAAGCTGGCCGGCGGCAGGCCCTACAGCTTCCTGCTCGAATCCGTCGTTGGCGGCGAACGCTTCGGGCGCTATTCCTTCATCGGCCTGCCGGCGCGCACGCTGCTGCGGGCCTCCAACGGCGTCACCGAGGTGGTGACCGACGGCCAGGTGGTCGAGCGCCATGAGGGCAACCCGCTCGATTTCGTCGAGGCCTACCAGCAGCGCTTCAAGGTGGCGCTGCGCCCCGGTCTGCCGCGCTTCTGCGGCGGGCTGGCGGGCTACTTCGGCTACGACACGGTGCGCTACATCGAGAAGAAACTGGCCGACACCCGTCTGCCGAACGGCATCGGAACGCCCGAGATCCAGCTGCTGCAGACCGAGGAGCTGGCGGTCATCGACAACCTCTCCGGGCGCCTCTACCTGATCGTCTACGCCGATCCGCGCACGCCCGAGGCCTATTTCAGCGCCCAGAAGCGCCTGTCGCAGCTCACCGACCAGCTGCGCTACAGCGTCAGCGCCCCGCAGGTCCGCCGCGGCCCGGCGCACCCGGTCGAGCGCGAGTACGCCAAGGCCGACTTCGAGGCGGCCGTCCTCAAGGCCAAGGACTACATCGCCGCCGGCGACTGCATGCAGATCGTCATCGGCCAGCGCCTGAAGAAGCGCTACACCGAGAACCCGCTGTCGCTCTACCGCGCGCTGCGCTCGCTCAACCCGTCGCCCTACATGTACTACTACGACATGGGCG
>JBJOPV010000047.1:0-19390 GCA_046050625.1 Pseudomonadota bacterium | reverse complement strand
CGCAGCGTCGAGCGCCGCCTCGATCTGGCCCGCGGCGAGGTCCGGCTGAGCGAGGGTCGCCCGGATGGCGTGCCCCGGCTCGACGCGGCGACGCTGACGAGCTGGCACGGCCCGAGCGCGCGGCTGATCCTGATCGGCGCGGGCGACATCGCCGACTTCATCGGCCGCATGGCCCCGGCGCTGGGCTTCGAGGTCTGGGTCTGCGACCCGCGCGAGGAGCGCCGCGCCGCCTGGTCGTTGCCCGGCGTGACGCTCAGCGCCGAGATGCCCGACGACCTGATCCAGCGCCTGAAGCCCGATCGCCGCACCGCGGTGGTGGCCCTCAGCCACGACCCCAAGCTCGACGATCTGGCGCTGATCGATGCGCTGCAGTCCGAGGCCTTCTACGTCGGCGCGATCGGCTCGCGGCGCAACAGCGAGACGCGCCGCGCCCGCCTGCGCGAGCACTTCGACCTGGGCGAGGCGGCGCTGGGCCGGCTGCACGGGCCGGCGGGTCTGTACATCGGCAGCCGCACGCCGGCCGAGATCGCGCTGTCCATCCTGGCCGAGGTGGTGGCGGCGAAGAACGGCGCTCGGCTGCCCGCCGGCGCCGGCGTGGCCGGCGGCAAGGCCCAGGCCGAAGCGGCGGTGTCGCTGACGTGAGCGCGCCTGTCCAGGCCATCGTGCTGGCGGCCGGCCTGGGGCGTCGGCTGGGCGGCCGGCCCAAGGCGGCGCTGGAGATGGCGGGCCAGAGCCTGTTGGCGCGGCTGGTTGCGGCGCTGCGCACGGCCGGCGTGGCCGAGGTGGGCGTGGTCGTCGGCGGGCCGCACCGGGCGGTGCTGACCGCGCTGGCCGAACGCTGTGGCGCCGGCATCGTCCCGCACCGGGTGCCGGCGCCGGACCTGGCCGATTCCCAGCGCCTGGCGCTGCAATGGCATCAGGCCGAGCGATCAGGCGCCGATCTGCTGCTGACGGTGGCCGATCTGCCCAGGCTGAGCGCCGCGGATCTGTCCGGCTTGCTCGGCGCCTGGCGTGCACGCCCGGCCGGCACCGAGGCGATGCGCCCGGTGGTGGCCGGCACGGTCGGCCATCCGCTGCTGCTGGCGGCGCCGCTGGCTGCCCGCCTGGCGGCCCAGGGCGCCGGCGTGCGCGAGGGGCTGGCGGCGCTGGGCGTGCGTCCGCAGCCCTGGCCCTGCGCCACGCGCGGTCCGGTCGAGGATCTGGACACGCCCGACGACCTGGCGCGGCTGCGTCAGGCGCTGGCGCCGGTGCGGGTGGACTGGCCGGCCGGCCTGATCGCCGATCAGCGCTCCAGCGACGAGCCGCCGCAGACGCGGATCTCCTGCCCGGTGATCGGCGCGGCCGGCGGCGACAGCAGATAGGCCACCAACGCGGCGACCTCGTCGGCGCGGATCAGCCTGCCCATCGGCGGGGGCACCGGCGCGCTGCCCTGGCGGGCCGGGTCGGCCAGCATCGCGGTGGCGGTGGCCGCGGGCGAGACCACGTTGACGGTCACGCCGCGCTCCACCAGCTCGGCCGCCCAGCTGCGCGCCAGCGCCACCAGCGCGGCCTTGCCCGCGGCGTACTGGCTGCGTCCGGCCTTGCCGCCCGCCACCCGGCTGCCCACCAGCACCGCCCGGCCGAAGCCGACCTGGGCCATCGGCGGCAGCAGCGCGTCGGCCAGGCGCTCGGCCGCGCCGACATGCAGCCGCCACATCGCCTCGCCCTCGGCCGGATCGAGCGCGCCCAGGCGCGCCACCCGCAGCACGCCGGCCGCATGCACCAGCGCCTGCACGCCCCCAGGCGCGGCCGCCAGCGCGCGGGCCTGGGCGGTGGTGGCCGCGCCGTCGCTCAGGTCGAGCGCCTCGTGGGTGAAGGCCGGATCGCTCCAGCCCTCGGGCGCGCGGCGGCTTAGGCCGGTCACGCGCCAGCCTGCTGCCACCAGCGCCTGCGCCACCGCCAGGCCGATGCCGGAGCTCGCGCCGCTGACCACGGCGTGCGCGCGGCGCTCACTCGGCACGGATGCCTCCCTCGCGGATGATGCGGGCCGAGCGGATCATGTCGTCGGCCTGGAAGCGGGCGAAGTCGACGATGCTGCCCGGCGTCAGCATCAGACCCTGCGGGACCAGCCGCTCGCGGAATTCGGTGCTGGCCAGCGCGCGGTTGACCTCGGCGTTCAGGTGCTGGGCGATCTCGCCGGGCAGGTTGGCCGGGCCCCACAGGCCGTACCAGCTGTGGAACTCGTAGCCCGGCACCGTCTCGGCCACCGTGGGCAGATCGGGCTGGCTGGGCACGCGCTGGCGCGAGGTCACCGCCAGCACCTTGAGCTGGCCGGCCTTGGCGAAGCTGGCCGAGCCCAGGATCGGGTCGATGAAGGCGTCGAGCTGGCCGCCGATCAGGTCCTGGTAGGCCGGCGCCGAGCCCTTGTAGGGCACGATCAGCAGATCCAGCCCGGCCGAGCGGCGCAGCAGCTCGGTGGCCAGGTGCCCGGCCGAGGCGGTCGAGCCGACCGCGAAGCTCAGCCGCCCCGGCCGGGCCTTGGCGTAGGCGATCAGGCCGCGCAGGTCGTCGAAGGGCAGGCTGCGGTTGACCGCGATCGCCAGCGGCGCCTTGGCCACCAGCGCCACCGGGCTGAAGTCGCGCCCGACGTCGTAGGTGGCTGTCTTCAGGGTCATCGGCGTGGTGGTCAGCGCCGAGGCGTTGAACAGCAGCGTGTGGCCGTCGGCCGGCGCGCGCGCCACCGCCAGCGCGCCGATGCTGCCCGCGCCGCCAGCGCGGTTCTCCACCACCACCGCCTGGCCGAGCTGCTCGCCCAGCCGGCGCGCCAGCAGCCGCCCCACGGTGTCGAGCGTGCCGCCGGGCGGGAAGGGAATGATCATCGTGATCGGCTTGCTCGGCCACGGCGCGGGTGCGGCGTGGGCGGCGCTGCCGACCAGGCCCCCGAGCGTGCTGCCGAGGGCCCCGCCGAGCAGGGCCTGGGTGAACTGGCGTCGTTTCATGGCATGTCTCCTTCGGGTGTTGCGCTGTCGTGCAGGGATGAGCCGATCCCGGCCGAGGGCGCCAGGGCGCGGTCGGCAGGAGCGTCGTCGTGAACGGGAAATGGGGAACCGGGTGGGCCGGGCCTCAGTCGCCGGGGCCGGGCGGGCGGATCGCCTCCAGCGCGGCCTGCAGGTCGTGGTCGTCGCCGAAGGCGCCGGAGCGGGCGTCCATCCACAGCCCGTCCCAGCGGCCGCCGCACCACTGCGCGCGGCCCCAGCCGGGCCGCAGCGGCCGGCCCGTGCGCAGCGAGACCACCCCGGTGGCGCGGGCCAGCGCCCGCGCGGTGTCGCCGCCGAGCACCAGCAGATGCTCGGGCCGGGGCAGCTGGGCCAGCTGCGTGGCCTGGGCCTGCAGCAGTGCGGCGGCCTCGGCCGCTGTCATTGGCGCGAGCGGCGAGAGGTCGATCAGCGCCGGCTGATGCGGCTGCGCCGCCAGCGCCTCGCACAGCGCCTCGAAACCGGCCGGATCGCCGTGGCGCAGCACCTGGGCGTTCGGCCAGACGGCGGCGGCCTGGGCCCACTGGCGGCGGGTGACCGGCTGGTGGCTGGCGCCGATGGCCCAGGGCGCGGAGGTCGGCATCGGTTCAGCCGGGGCGGACGGCGTGCCCGCCCCGAGCCGGCGGGCCAGCGCGCCCGCCAGGCCGGCGCTGCCGCACCAGAGCGTGTCCGGGGTCAGGCGCTCCAGCAGGCTCTCCAGATCGGCGTCGCGGGCGATCTCGGGCAGCTCCAGCGTGCAGTGGGCCGGCAGGGCCTGGCGCAGCCGCGGCGCGAGCTGCGGGCCGCGCGGCTCGGCGGCCGCCACCCCGGCGCCGGCGGGCGCCACCGCCAGACGGCCCTCGACCAGGAAGCGCCCCTGCGCCGGAAAGGCGGGCGCGAACACCACCCGCCGGAAGCCGCCGGCACGCGCCAGCCAGGCCACCTCGTCGAGGGTGTTGCCGCGCAGCAGGCTGTCCACCTTCTTGAAGGCCAGCGCGGCCCCGCGCAGCCAGTCCCGGCTGGGCGCCAGCAGCGCCGGCAGGGCGGATGCGGCCACATCCCGGCTGGCGGTGGCCACCACCTCGACCGGCGCGGCCGGCCCCGATCCGGCCTGCGGGTGGTCCAGATGCACCGGCACGCCCGCGCCGAAGGCCGCCGCGCTGTCGAGCGCGCCGGTCAGGTCGTCGGCCAGCAGCCGGATCGGGCCGTGGACGTCGCCGAGGCTCATGCCGGCACCGTCACCAGCGTCAGGCGCCGGCCCAGCGTGCGGATGCGCTCGGCCTCGTCGGCGGGCAGCGCGTCGTCGCAGATCACCTCGTCGATCTCGGCCAGCGTGGCGACCTGCATGAAGGTGCGCGGGCGGAACTTCGAGGCATCGACCAGCAGCCGGCGGCTGACGGCGGCGCGCATCAGCGCGCGCTTGACCGCGGCGACCTCGGCCGAGGTCTCGGTCAGCACGCCCTCGGTGATGGCGTGGGCGCCACACAGCAGCACGTCGGCCTGGATCGCGCGGGCCGATTCGATCAGCGCCTCGCCCACCAGCGTCTGGCTGCCCGGGCGCAGCTGGCCGCCGAAGACATGCACCTGGATCTGGCTGTTCGTGCCCAGCACCTGCGCGATGGCCAGATCGTTGGTCACCGCGGTGAAGGGGATGGCGCGCGCGGCGGCGGCGCGCGCCGCCTCCAGCACCGTGCTGCCGCTGTCGAAGATGACGCTCTGCCAGGGCTGCAGCGCCGCGGCGGCGGCCTCGCCGATGGCGCGCTTCTCGCGCGGCGACAGCTCCGACGAGGCGAGGGAATCGGGCTCGAAGGCGGTGTAGCCCTGCTGGCGCAGCAGCGCGCCGCCGTGGGTGCGGTCGATGACGCCGTCGGCCGCCAGCAGGTCGAGGTCGCGGCGCAGCGTCGAGACCGACACGCCCAGCGCCTGCTCGAGCTGCGTCAGCGTCACCGCCCCGTGGCGGCGCAGGAAATCGACGATGTGCTGGCGGCGCTGCGCCGGCAGCAGCGAGACGACGGACTCGCGGGAGGCTTCAAGGCTCATGGCAGGACGGCAAGGATCGCTTCGGTGACTTTCGGTGGCCGATGGTAGATCGGGTGGAAGCAGATGTGATCGGTTATGACACCTATTGATCGTTTATGGATTTTTGTGCACGATATAAAGCACTGACGCACCAGAAACGATCAGAAGATTCCATCCACTTCCCCACCAGGAGACATCGATGAACCCGTCCTCCCGCTCCCTGACCCGTCGTGCCGTGGCCCTCGGTCTGGCCGCGCTGGGCTGCGCGCTGAGCGCGCCGGCCGCGCTGGCGCAAGGCAGCTTCCCGGCCAAGCCGGTCACCTTCGTCGTGCCTTATCCGGCCGGCGGGGCCAACGACATGCTCGGGCGCCTGATCGGCCAGAAGATGGGCGAGGCGCTGGGGGCCACGGTCATCATCGACAACAAGCCCGGCGCCGGCGCGATGCTGGGCGCCAACGCGGTGGCCAAGGCCGCGCCCGACGGCCACACCGTGCTGGTGGGCGGCCTGGCCACCCACGCGGCCAGTCCGCACCTGATGAAGGCCGACTACGATCCGCTGAAGGACTTCGAGGCGGTGGGCCTGCTCGGCCAGGCGCCGATCATCGTCATCACCGCGAACGAGTCGCCCCTGCGCTCGCTCAAGGACGTCGCCGAGATCGCGAAGAAGAAGCCCGGCGAGATGATGTACGGCTCCTCGGGCAACGGCTCGCCGCTGCATCTGGCCGGCGAGCTGTTCGACGCGATCAACGGCTCGCAGATGACGCATGTGCCCTACAAGGGCGGCAATGCGCACATCATCGACCTGATCGGCGGGCGGGTGCCTGTGATCTTCGACACCGCGACCAACTCGATGCCGCTGATCCGCTCGGGCAAGGTGCGGCCGCTGGCGGTGTCGATGCCACAGCGTCTGCCCGATCTGCCCAACGTGCCGACCTTCGCCGAATCGGGCTTCCCGGCCTTCCAGTTCACCGCCTGGTACGGCCTGTTCGTGCCGGCCAAGACCCCGAAGGACGTGGTGGCCAAGCTCTCCGGCGCGCTGCAGACGGCGCTCAAGCAGCCCGAGGTGATCGAGAAGCTGCGCAGCGTGGGCGTGAGCCCCGCCGGTGGCGAGGCCGCCGAGCTGGCGCGGCTGGTGCCCCAGGAGCACGAGCGCATCGGCCGCCTGATCAAGCAGGCCAACATCAAGGCGGACTGACGACGCACTGACGCCCGCCACCCCTCCTCACGATCTCCAGGACACGCATGACCCCCCGCACTCCCGACCGCCCCGACACCGCCGCCGCCACGCCAAGCCGGCCGACCCGACTGGCCCTGACGATGGGCGATCCGGCCGGCATCGGCCCGGAAATCATCGCCCGCGCCGCGCGGCAGCTGCGCCCGGCGCTGCAGGCCGGCGAGCTGGCCCTGACCGTCTGCGGCTGCGCCGAGGCACTGCGCCAGGCCGAACGCCAGCTCGGCCTGGAGGCTGACGACACGCTCTACGCCATCGATGATGTCGGCCCGGTCGACCTGCCCTGGCGCACCGGCGAAGTGGCTGCTGCCGGTGGCGAATGGGCCTACCGTGCGGTGGCGCGGGCGGTCGATCTGGTGCAGGCCGATCGCGCCGACGCGATCGTGACCGCGCCGCTGTCGAAGGAGGCGCTGCACCTGGCCGGCCATGCCTTCGAGGGCCACACCGAGCTGCTGGCGCACCTGACCGGCCAGCGCGATGCGGTGATGATGCTGGCGCACGAGAACCTGCGCGTCTCGCATGTCACCACGCACTGCGCGCTCTCGAGCGTGCCGGGCCGCGTCACGCCCACGCGGCTGCGCCGGGTCTTCGATGTGACGCTGGAGACGCTGCGGGCGCTGGGCATCGCGTCGCCGCGCGTGGCCGTCTGTGGCCTGAACCCGCATGCGGGCGAGAACGGCGTGCTCGGCCGTGAGGACGACGAGGTGATCGCGCCGATCATCCGCGAGTACCAGGCCCGCGGCGAGGTCATGAGCGGGCCGTGGCCGGGCGACACCGTCTTCATCAAGCTGCGCGCCGGCCAGTTCGACGCGGTGGTGGCGATGTTCCATGACCAGGGCCACATCCCGGTCAAGCTGCTGGGCTTCTCGGTCGATCCGCAGACCGGCAAGTGGCAGGCGATCAGCGGCGTCAACATCACGCTGGGACTGCCGATCCTGCGCACCTCGGTCGATCACGGCACCGCCTTCGACATCGCCGGCAAGGGGCTGGCCAGCGCCGACAGCCTGGTCGATGCGATCGAGTACGCCCGCACGCTGATCGCGGGCCGCCGGAGCGCCGCATGAGCCGCGACAGCCGACGCCATCCCGCGCTGCAGCCCGGGCGCGACGTGTTCGACCTGCCCGCCACCGGCGTGCAGAGCCACGCGGCCAACCTGGCCTGGCTGCCCGACGGCGCGCTGGGCTGCGTCTGGTTCGGCGGCACCCAGGAGGGGCTGTCGGACATCAGCATCTGGTTCTCGCGCCTGCAGGCCGGCGCCAGTGCCTGGAGCA
Organism: Pseudomonadota bacterium; assembly: GCA_046050625.1. Taxonomy (GTDB): domain Bacteria; phylum Pseudomonadota; class Gammaproteobacteria; order Burkholderiales; family Burkholderiaceae_C; genus Sphaerotilus. The sequence continues at coordinate 11,876 of JBJOPV010000047.1, read as the reverse complement.
CGCCGCAGCAGCTCAGCTTCGACAGCGCCCGCTCCGAGCAGAACCCGATCCTGTTCGACGCGCCCGACGGCCAGCTCTGGCTGATCCACACCGCGCAGCGCGCCGGCCACCAGGACACTGCCGTGGTGCGCTGCCGCACCTCGCGCGACGGCGGTCGCAGCTGGGACGCGCCGCGTGACCTGATCGAGGGCTCGGGCCTGTTCGTGCGCCAGCCGCCGCAGGTGCGCGCCGACGGCGCCTGGCTGCTGCCGCTGTTTCGCTGCCGGGCGCTGCCGGGCCTGCGCTGGAGCGGCGACGACGACGACAGCATGCTGGCCATCAGCACCGACCAGGGCCGCCACTGGCGCCTGGTCGAGGTGCCCGGCAGCCTGGGCTGCGTGCACATGAGCCTGGTGCCGGGTTCGCGCGGGCCCGACCACTGGCTGGCCTTCTTCCGCAGCCGCTGGGCCGATTTCGTCCACCGCTGCGAGTCGCTCGACGGCGGCGAGCACTGGAGCGCGCCGCAGCCGCTGGCCGTGCCCAACAACAACTCCTCGATCCAGGTGACGCGCCTGGCCAGCGGCCGGCTGGCGATGGTCTGCAATCCGGTGGGCGCGGCCTCGGCGCGGGCGCGGCGCGTCTCGCTCTACGACGAGATCGAGGACGAATCGACCGAGGGCGAAACGCCGCCGCTGCCCGAGGCCGGCGCCGACACCGCGCAGGGGCGCCGCCTGGCCTTCTGGGGCACGCCGCGCGCGCCGATGGCGCTGATGCTCTCCGACGACGACGGCCTGAGCTGGCCGATGCGCCGCGACCTGGAGACCGGCGACGGCGACTGCATGAGCAACAACTCCGCCGAGCGGCGCAACCGCGAGCTGTCCTACCCCAGCGTGCTGCAGGGCCCGGACGGCCGGCTGCAGGTGGCCTACACCCGCCACCGCCAGCACATCCGCCATGTGGTCTGCGACGAGGCCTGGGTGGCCGCGCTGCCCGCCGACGCCGGCCTGCCCGAGACCGACTGACCTGCCGAGACCGTTCCGATGACTTCTTCTTCCCTTCCTGCTTGCGCTTCTTCTCCCGTGGCCGCCGCGCCGGCGGTGCTGCACCAGGCCGGGCGCGTGGTGGCCGGCGCCGGCTGCCTGCAGCGCCTGCCCGAGCTGATCGCCGGCCGGGTGTCGCGCCATCTGCTGCTGCTGACGGGCCGTGTGGTCGATGCCGCCAGTCCGGTCGCACCGGTGATCGCCGCGCTGCGCGCCACCGGCCTGCGGGTGACCGTGCTCGATCCGGTGCCGCCCGAGCCGCTGGAGGGCGATGTCGACGCGCTGCTGGCGGCCGCGCAGGCGGCGGCCGAATCGGCCGAGCCGATCGATGGCGTGGTCGGCATCGGCGGCGGCAGCGCGATCGACGTGGCCAAGGTGATCGCGGTGCTGCTGGCGCAGCCGGTCACGCTGCGCGCGCTGCTCTCGGGCATGCCGGTGCCGGGCCGCGGCCTGCCCACCGTGATGGTGCCCACCACCGCCGGCACCGGCGCCGAGGCCACGCCCAACTCGATCATCCTGGTGCCGCAGGACGCGCTGAAGATCGGCATCGTCAGCCCGCACCTGCTGCCCGACCTGGTGCTGCTCGACCCGGAGCTCACGGTCACGCTGCCGCCGGCGGTCACCGCGCACACCGGCATCGACGCGCTGTGCCACGCCATCGAGTGCTACACCTCGCGCAAGGCCAACCTGTTCAGCGACCTCTACGGTCTGGAGGCCATCCGGCTGATCGGGCGCAGCATCCGCCGCGCCTTCGCCGACGGCGCCGATCTGGCCGCGCGCCAGGACATGCTGCTGGGCTCTTATTACGGCGGCGTGTGCATCGCCACCTCCAGCACCACGGCCGTGCACGCGCTGGCCTATCCGCTGGGCGGGCGCTACCGGGTGCCGCACGGGCTGTCCAACGCGATGCTGCTGCCCACCGTCATGGCCTTCAACCGCGTCGGCAGCCAGGCGCGCTTCGCCGCGATGGCGCGCGCGCTGGGCGTGGCGGTGGACGGGCTCGACGACGAGGCGGCCTCGCTGGCCTTCGTCGAGGCGCTGCACCAGCTCAACGCCGACCTGGGCATCGCCACCCGGCTGGGCGACCTGGGCGTGACCGAGGCCGACCTGGACGCGCTGGTCGAGGGCGCCGCCCGCGTCACCCGGCTGCTCGACAACAACCCTCGCCCGATGGCCCGCGCCGACCTGCGCGCCCTCTACGCCGCCGTGCTCTGAGCCGGCGCCTTTCCCCGGAGACCTCCCCCGTGCACGACATCGTCCATACCCTGCCCGACAACACTTTCCGCCGTGCGCTGCGTGCGGGCGAGCGCCAGCTCGGGCTGTGGGTCAACTTCGCCCATGCGCCGATCGTCGAGGTGCTGGCCGGCTCGGGCTTCGACTGGCTGCTGCTCGACATGGAGCACACGCCCAGCGACCTGAACATCGTCGGCCAGCAGCTGCTCGCGCTGCGCGGCACGCCGGTGGCGCCGATCGTGCGCATCCCGGTGCATGACATCGCCTGGACCAAGCGGGTGCTCGACGCCGGCGCGCCCAACATCATGATCCCCAACATCCGCAGCGCCGCCGAGGCGCGCGAGGCGGTGTCCTGGACCCGCTTCGCGCCCGAGGGCCTGCGCGGCGTGGCCAGCAGCACCCGCGCCGGCGGCTGGCTGCGCCGCAAGGATTTCCTGGCCCGCGCCAACGACGAGATCGGCGTGATCGTGCAGATCGAATCGCGCGAGGCGCTCGACGACCTGGAGGCGATCTGCGCCGTGCCGGGCGTGGACGCGGTCTTCATCGGCCCGTCGGACCTGGCCGCCAGCCTGGGCCACCGCGGCAACGCCGGTCACCCCGAGGTGCAGGCCGCCATCTCGCGTGCCATCGCCACCGGCCGGGCCTGCGGCTGCACCGTGGGCATCCTGGCCGCCGACGGCCGCGCCGAGCCCTACCTGGCCCAGGGCGCCACGATGGTGGGCGTGGGCACCGACCTGCACCTGCTGATCGCCGCCGCCGACGCCCTGGCCCAGCGCTGGCGTGCTGACGCGGCGCCTGCTGAGGTCCGTGCTTGCAGATCCGCCGCGAAGAGCGATCTCCTCGACCGCTGAAAATGCAAACGCAAGCGCCCGGTGCCGCCGGGGCGCTTCATCCGCGCTGGGGATCCGCGCATCCCGGAGCGACACGCAGCGGCACCCGCGTCTCCAGCTTCGAGCAGTGCATCGCGAACATGCTGCGGAAGTTGCGCACGTTGTGGTTGGAGGAGAAGACCTCGCGGGTGAAGGCGTGGAACTGCTGCATCGACTCGGCATTGACGATCAGCAGGAAATCGAACTCGCCCGAGACTTCGTAGCAGGCCATGACGCTGTCCTCGGCGGCCATGCGCTGCTCGAACTGCTCCAGCAGCGCGGCGTTCTGCCGGTCAAGCTGCACCGACACGAACACCGTCAGCGGCCGCCCGACGCGCTGGTGATCGACGATGGCCACTTGGCGCTGCAGCACGCCGGAGGCGCGCATCTGCGCGATGCGCCGCTGGCAGGTGGCGGGCGAGCTGCCCACCCGGTCGGCCAGCACCCGCACCGGCAGCGTGGCGTCGCGCTGCAGCAGGTCGAGCAGCGCCACGTCCAGCGCGTCCAGCGCCTCGGTCGGCGCCAGCGGGCGGGATGTTTCGTCCATGTCAGGGATCATGGTGGGACAGATCGGTCATGAATGACCGTTTCATGGTGAAAGCGCTCGCAATGATGCCCCAAGAATCGAGGCTCCGACACCGCTGATCCGAGACCGATCATGGACCTGACCGAAGGCTGGGTGCGCTGGCGCCACGACTTCCACCGCTTCCCCGAGACCGGCTTTGCCGAACACCGCACCGCCGACCGGGTGGCGCAGATCCTGACGCTGCTCGGGCTGGAGGTGCACCGCGGCATCGGCGGCACCGGGCTGGTCGCCAGCCTGACGGTGGGCACGGGCACGGGCGTCATCGGCCTGCGCGCCGACATGGACGCGCTGGCCATGAGCGAGACGGCCGAGAACCGCGCCCACGCCTCGGTCCACGCCGGCTGCATGCACGCCTGCGGCCATGACGGTCACATGGCGATGCTGCTGGGTGCGGCGCAGCTGCTGGCCGAGCGGCGCGACTTCGACGGCACGGTGCGCTTCATCTTCCAGCCGGCCGAGGAGCATGGCCGCGGGGCGGCGGCGATGCTGGCCGACGGGCTGCTGGAGCGCTTTCCCCTCGACGAGATCCACGGCCTGCACAACATCCCCGGCCTGCCCGCCGGCCACATCGCCACCCGCGTCGGCGGTCTGATGGCCAGCGAGGACAACTTCGTCATCCGCATCACCGGCCGCGGCGGCCATGCGGCGCGCCCGCACATGGCGATCGATCCGCTGGTGATCGGCGCCGAGATCGTGCTGGCCCTGCAGACGCTGGTGGCGCGCTCGGTCGATCCGCGCCACCCGGCGGTGGTGTCGTGCACCGAGTTCATCACCGACGGCATCCGCAACGCCATTCCGACCGAGGTCGTCATCCGCGGCGACACCCGCAGCTACGCGCCCGAGGTGCAGGCGCTGCTGGAGGCGCGCATGCGCACGCTGTGCGAGGGCATCGGCCAGGCGCACGGCGCGCGCTGCACGGTCGAGTACACCCACGAGTTCGTGCCGACCGTCAACTGGCCGGCCAGCACCGCACGGGCGGTGGCGGCCGCGCGGGCGGTGGTCGGCGCGGACCGGGTCGATGCCGACACCCCGCCGATGATGATCTCCGAGGACTTCGGCCGCTTCCTGCAGCAGGTGCCCGGCGCCTTCGTCTTCATCGGCAACGGCGCGGGCGAGGAGCCCGGCGCGGTCCCGCTGCACAACGCCCGCTACGACTTCAACGACGCGATCCTGCCGATCGGCGCCCGCTACCTGGCCGAGCTGGTGCGCCAGCGCCTGCCGCGCGCCGCCTGAATCGCCCCTGATCTCACGATCCCCCCAGCCCCCGAATCTTGTCGAGAACCCCGATGTTCCATCTGAATGCCCAGGCCGAGCGCCGCCCCTATGACGCCGAGCTGCAGACGATCATGAGCCTGGCCGCCGGCCGCGCCGCGCGCGAGCGGCTGGCGGGCTGGCCGCTGCTGTCGGTGGATCCGACGCCGGCCTGGTCGCTGCCCGGCCTGGCCGCCTCGCTGGGCCTGGCGGGACTGACGGTCAAGGACGAGTCCGAGCGCTCGGTGCTGGGCAGCTTCAAGGCGCTGGGCGCGCCGCATGCGCTGGTCGAGCTGGTGCGCCGGCTGCACCCCGAGGCTGGCTGGACGGCCGCCGACCTGTTCGCCGGCCGCCATGCGCAGGATCCGGCGCTGCGCGCGCTGGTCGTCATCAGCGCCACCGACGGCAACCACGGCCGCGCGCTGGCCGCCGCCGCGCAGAGCCTGGGCTGCCGCTGCGTGATCGTGCTGCATGCCCAGGTCAGTCTGGAGCGCGAGCAGGCGATCGCCGCCTTCGGCGCCGAGATCGTGCGCATCGCCGGCGACTATGACGCCTCGGTCGAGGAGGCGGCGCGGCGGGCGCGCCTCAACGGCTGGCAGGTCGTCTCCGACACCTCCTGGCCCGGCTACGAGACGGTGCCGCGCGACGTGATGCAGGGTTACGGCGTCCTCGCCGAGGAGCTGCTGGAGGGCCGCTGCACGCCGGATGACGCGCAAGCCGACTGCCCCTGGACGCATGTGATCGTGCAGGGCGGCGTGGGCGGTCTGGCCGCGGGCATCGTCAGCCATTTCTGGGAGCGCTTCGGCGCGCGCCGGCCGGTCTTCATCGCCGTCGAGCCCGAGCAGGCCGACTGCCTGCTGCAGAGCGCGCGGCAGGGCGGCCCGGCGCGCGCCACCGGCTCGGTCGACTCGGTGATGGCCGGGCTGGCCTGTGGCGAGACTTCGCCGCTGGCCTGGCGTTTTCTGGCACCGGCGGTCGATGCCTTCATGACGGTGTCCGATGCCGAGGCGGTCGAGGCGATGCGCACGCTGGCCCAGGCGCCCTGCGGCGACGTGCCGATCGTGGCGGGCGAGTCGGCGGTGGCGGGGCTGGCGGCGCTGCGCCGGCTGGCGCAGGCGCCGCAGTGGCGCGAGGCCGTCGGGCTGGGGGCGCACTCGCGGGTGCTGCTGATCAGCACCGAGGGCGCGACCGCGCCGGGCGTCTATGCCGAGCTGGTCGGCCAGCCGGCCGAGGCGGTGCGCGCGGCGCAGCAGCGCTGGCTGGCCGCCTTCGGCGTGGCCGAGCTGCCGCTGATGCAGCGCCTGGAGGCGCACGCGACGATCGGTGCGACCGAGGGCGGCGGTCTCTGCCGTCTGGCGCTGACCGACGCTGACCGCGCCGGCCGCGATCGTCTGGTCGAATGGATGCGCGCGCTGGAGCTGGAGGTGCAGGTCGATCGCATCGGCAACATCTTCGGCTTGCGCGCCGGGCGCCGCTCCGACCTGGCGCCGGTGATGACCGGCTCGCACATCGACACCGTCGCCACCGGCGGGCGCTACGACGGCAACTACGGCGTGATGGCCGCGCTGGAAGCCCTGGCCACGCTCGACGCCCGCGGCCTGCGCACCGAGCGGCCGATCGCGGTGGCGGCCTTCACCAACGAGGAGGGCGTGCGCTTCCAGCCCGACATGATGGGCTCGCTGGTGCACGCCGGCGGCCTGCCGCTGCAGCAGGCGCTCGACGCCAGAGACCGCGACGGCCTGCGTCTGGGCGACGAGCTGGCGCGCATCGGCTACGCCGGCACGCTCGACTGCGGTGCGATCCGGCCGCATGCCTTCGTCGAGCTGCACATCGAGCAAGGCCCGGTGATGGAGGCCGAGGGCATCGACATCGGCGCGGTCGAGCACCTGCAGGGCATTTCCTGGCAGGAGCTGCACATCACCGGACAGTCCAACCACGCGGGCACCACGCCGATGCACCTGCGCCGCGACGCTGGTCACTGCGCGGCCGAGATCGCTGTCTTCGTGCGGGCGCTGGCGCAGCGCTTCGGTGGCAGCCAGGTGGCGACAGTGGGTTCGATCCGTCTGCACCCGGACCTGATCAACGTGATCCCGGCGCGTGCCCGGATGACGGTCGACCTGCGCAACACCGACGAGCTGACGCTGCAGCAGGCCGAGCAGGCACTGGCCGAATTCGTCACCGCCTTGGCGCGACGCGAGGGCGTGACGGTCGAGACGCGCCGGCTGGCGCGCTTCGAGCCGGTGCGCTTCGATGCCCGGCTGGTGCGGGTGATCGCCGCAGCCGGGCGGCGACGTGGTGCGCGGGTGCGGCGCATGGTCTCGGGCGCCGGGCATGATGCGCAGATGATGGCGCGCCTGTGCCCCTCGGCGATGATCTTCGTGCCCAGCGTGGGCGGCATCAGCCACAACCCGCGCGAGCACACCGCGCCGCAGGATCTGGCGCGTGGCGCCAGCGTGCTGCTCGATGTGCTGCTGGAGCTGGCCGGCTGAAGGGGGCGGCCGAAGCGGGCTCAGCCGCGCTCGAGGATCCAGTTCAGCGCCGCCTTGTAGCCCTTCACGCCCAGGCCGCAGATCATGCCCTCGGCGATGGCGGTGATGAAGGAGTGGTGGCGGAACGCCTCGCGCTTGTGGATGTTGCTGATGTGCACTTCCACCACCGGGATGGCCACGCCGGCCAGCGCGTCGCGCAGCGCCACGCTGGTGTGGGTCAGCGCGCCGGGGTTGATGATGATCCACTGCGTGCCGTCCAGGCGGGCGGCGTGGATGCGGTCGATCAGCACGCCTTCGTGATTGCTCTGGAAGCAGCTCACCTCGGCGCCCTGGCGCGCGCCTTCCTCGACGAGCATGCGCTCGACGTCGGCCAGCGTGTCGGCGCCGTAGATCTGCGGCTCGCGGGTGCCCAGCAGGTTCAGGTTCGGGCCGTTCAGGACGAGGATCTTCTTCATCGCGGAAACACTTTCTTGGTGAGAGGGCGTCGGATCGGCGCGGATTATCCCTGTGCCCGCGGGCGCAGCCGCATGGTGCCGGGCAGCGGCACGGAGCGGCGCAGCACGCCCTCGGCCAGCCAGACGGCCGAGTCCCAGGCGCGCCGCGCGACATAGGGCAGCGGCAGCTGCTGGTAGTCGTCGTTGAAGACCTCGAAGCTGTAGTCGCCGCGGTAGCCCATCGCGTCGAGCTGCAGCACCAGCGCGGTCAGCGCGCTGGAATGCACGCCCTCGCCGGGAAAGACCCGGAAGTGGCGCGCGGTGTCGATGCGCTCCTGCACCGAGCGGGTCTGCTGCCACATGAAGTCCGAGAGCTGCACCAGGTAGATCTTGGCCGGGTCGATGTCCTGCAGCCGCTCCAGCGCGGTGTCGGTGGCGAAGATGTGGTACGAGTCGATGCCGATGCCCAGGTTGGGGCAGTCGGCCATCTCGACCACCTCCCAGGACTGCGGGTACTCGTTGATGTGCCGTCCCCAGGACAGCGCCTCGAAGGCGACGCGGATGCCGTGCGGCAGGGCCAGCATGGCGAGCTTGCGCAGGTCGGCGGCGATGCGCTCGGGGTCGGCGCTGGCGTGCACCGAGGTCGACGAGCACGCCAGCAGCACCTTGGCGCCGAGCTGGCGCGCCATCAGGATCATCTGCTTGGCGATGTCGACCTTGTAGCCGTGCAGGTGGTCGGAGAGGCCCTCGAAGTCGCGCAGCACCTGGAAACCGGTGACGCGCAAGCCGCTGTCGCGCACCGCCTGCACCGCCGCATCCACCCCGTCGGGGTGACCGACGAGGTCGCGCGCGGCCAGCATGATCTGGGTGAAGCCGGCCTCGCGCACCGCGCGCAGCTTGGCCTCCAGCGGCCCGGCCAGCGTGATGGTGTCCATGCCGAAGTCGGCGACGTTGCGGGCAATGCGCGTCGGGTCCATCGTCATGCCTCCGTCAGATTGCCGCCGCAGCAGCATCGCCGCGCGGGTCGTGCACCAGCTCGAACACCAGCTCGCCCAGCAGCGGCTGCGTCAGCGCGCCGCGCACGTCGGTGTGCACGCCGCCCTGCTTCTCGACGAAGGCCACACCCGCGGCCTTCATCGCCGCGGCTGCCTCCAGCACGTCCGTGCAGCCGAAGGCCACCCGCTGCAGCAGCTCGTCATGCTCGAAGTCGGCCGCGTCCGGCTCGGGCTCGATCAGCTGCCAGTGGAACTGCCCGCACGGGCTGGCCAGGATCGCGCCCTTGGTCATCACCCCGAAGCGCCGCTCCGCCGGCAGCTCGACGAAGCCGAACAGCTCGCCGTAGAACGCGCTCCAGTCCGCCATGCGGTCCAGCCCGATGTACTGCACCACCCCGAACACATGCAGCCCGTTCTGCGCCGCCGGGCGCGGGTTCACGCCGGGAATCGGCACGAAGTCCACGTCGTAGATCGAGAACTCGCGGTGGCGGTCGACGAAGTAGATCCGGCTCGCGCCCACGCCGTGGATCGCCGGGATGTTGAGCTCCATCACCTCGACCTGCGTCGGCACGGCCCACGCGCCCAGGTCCAGCACCCGGCGGTAGGCGCGGGCTGCATCGCGCACCCGCAGCGCCACCGCGGCGATCACCGGCCGCTCGGTGGGCGCGGGCTGGCCCGAGAGCCCGCCCTGGTGCGCGTTGACGATGATGTTCACATCGCCCTGGCGGTACAGCAGCACCTCGCGCGAGCGGTGGCGCGCCACCGGCACGAAGCCCAGCCGCTCGAGCACCTGCCCCAGCGCCTGCGGCCGGCTCGTCGTGTATTCGATGAACTCGATGCCCAGCAGCCCCAGCGGGTTGGGCAGCGCGCCGATGTCTTCGCGGTCCAGCGTCATGGCGGATTCCTGTTCAGTTCTGGCGCTGGCTGACCAGCGTGCGGAAATGCTGCTCGATGCGTCCGGCGTCCGGCGTCACGCCGGTGAACAGCTCGAAGGCGCCGACCGCCTGGCCCACCGCCATGCCGCCGCCGTCGCTGATGCGGCAGCCCCGCTCGCGCGCGAGCTTGAGCAGCGCCGTTTCCAGCGGAAAATAGACCACCTCGGACACCCACAGGTCCGGGCGCACCAGCTCGGCCGGCAGCGGCAGGCCGGGCAGCTTGTCCATGCCGGTGGGCGTGGCGTGGATCAGGCCGGTGGCGCCGTCGAGCGCCGCGGCCACGTCGGTCCAGCCCGAAGCGCGCTGGCCGTCGTAGAGCCGGTTGAGCTCGGCGGCCAGCGCCTGCGCGCGCGCCGGATCGACATCGAGGATGCGCAGGCCCTGCACGCCCAGGCGCAGCGCCGCATGCGCGATCGCCGCGCCCGCGCCGCCGGCGCCCAGCAGCACCGCGCAGCGCAGGTCGGCGTCCGGCAGCGCACGGGTGAAGCCCCGCGCCCAGCCCGAGCCGTCGGTGTTGTGGCCGACCAGGCGGCCGTCGCGGATCACCACGGTGTTGACCGCGCCCATCGCACGCGCCTCGTCCGAGAGCTCGTCGAGGTGCGCAATCACCGCCTGCTTGCAGGGATAGGTGATGTTCAGGCCGGCGTAGCCCATCATGCGCGCGGCCTGGAGCAGCAGCGGCAGATCGTCGGCGCTGCCGCCCGAGAGATCGAGATCGATCAGCTGATAGTGCAGGCGCAGACCGTGGTGGCCGGCTTCCTGCTCTTGCATCGCCGGGGTCAGCGAGCGCTGGATGCCAGAGCCGATCAGGCCGAGCAGCACCTTGCGGTTCGGGAGGGTCGTCATGGGGAAAATCAGCCTTTCGATCTCGCGGAGGTCGTCGCTTGCCGGGTCTTACTTGGCGGCGCGGACCTTGGCCAGCTCGGCCTGCAGTTCCGCGACGGTGGCGGGAATCGCCGCGCCGTGCTTGTCGATCACCGGCTTGAGCTTGGTGCGCAGCTCGTTCTGCTCGGCCGCCGACAGCTCGGTCACCTGCATGCCGGCCTTCTTCAGGGCCTCCAGCGTGGTGGCCGCAGCATCGCGCGAGACCTTGCGCTGGAACTTGCTGGCCTCGAGGGCGGCGTCTTGCAGCATCTTGCGATCACCTTCGGCCAGACCATCCCAGACCTTCTTGCTGATGATCAGCGACTGCGGGTTGTACTGGTGGTTGGTCAGCGCCAGGTGCTTCTGCACCTCGTAGAACTTGTTGGCCAGGATGACGTTGAGCGGGTTCTCCTGCGCGTCGATCGCCTTTTGCTCCAGCGCGGCGTAGACCTCGGGGAAGGCCATCGGCGTCGGGTTGGCGCCCAGCGCCTTGACCCAGTCGACGTTGATCGCGTTCGGGATCACGCGCAGCTTCAGGCCGGCGATGTCCTCGACCATGTTGATCGGCTTCTTGCTGTTGGTGAGGTTGCGGAAGCCCAGCTCGAAGTAGGCCAGACCGATCAGGTTCTTCTCGGCCAGCTTGCCGTGCAGCTTCTGACCGAAGGGGCCGTCGACGACCGCATCGGCCTCGCGGCTGTTGGCGAACATGAAGGGGAAGTCGTAGATCTCGAAGTCCTTGACCTGCGAGGCCAGGATGCCCGAGTTCAGCATCACCATCTCGATGGTGCCACCCTGCGAGGCCGAGACGGCCTGCGCGTCACCGCCCAGCGTGCCGCCGGGGAACAGGTTGACCTTCAGGCGGCCGCCCGACTTCGCGGCGACCAGCTCGGCGAACTTCTCCGCGCCAGCGACCAGCGGGTGACCCTTGGGGTTCTGCAGCGCGAGCTTGAAGGTCTTGTCCTGGGCAGCGGCGACACCGGCGACGGCCAGCGCGGCAGCGGCGACCAGGGTCTTGATCATCAGGCGTTTCATGGCGTTTCCTTGAAGTGGTGGGGCGGGAAGATGCGGGCCGGCCTCAGCTGGCGAGCCAGCGAGCGGGGAGGGTGACGAGGGAGGGGAAGGCGACGAGGAGGAACATGACGGCGAACTGGGCGATCATGAAGGGGAGGACGCCGCGGGTGACGGCATCCATCTTCATTTT
>JBJOPV010000046.1:0-19402 GCA_046050625.1 Pseudomonadota bacterium | reverse complement strand
GCCGCTCCCGCCACGGCACATCGCCCAGGCCGAAGCGGATGCGGTGGCCGTCCGGCGTGACCCGGCTGATCAGCAGCCAGCCGCGCTCGCTGCCCTCGTCCGCGTCGGCACGGTCCTCCAGCGCCGGATCGGCGACCCAGCGCAGGCCGCGCCCGCCCGAGGCCGCAGCATCGCCCTCATGGCGATGCAGATCGGCGCCGGAGGCATGCCGGAGCGGCCCCATGCGCCAGGGCCGCTCCGGCTGACCACGCAGATGCGGATGCGAATCCCATTGCACCACCGGCCCGTCGATGCGCACCGACAGCGGCAGGCGCGCCACCAGCGCCTGTGCACGCGCGAGGTCCGGCGGCGAGCCCAGATCCGCCATCAGCCGGTCGACATAGTCGGCGACCAGCGGGCGCACCAGGCCGCGCCAGCCCCCACCGATGGCGCGCTGCAGGCCCGACATGAACACCGCCGTCATCGCCAGCGCCAGCACCACGAACAGCAGCAGCAGACGCGGCCCGAGCCGGCCACCGAACTGGCGCACTGCGCCCGGCAGGCGCATCACTGCAGCGCCCCGGCTGCGAAGGTGTAGCCGGCATTGCGCAGGGTACGGATGCAGTCGAGCGGCTCGAGCTTGCGACGGATGCGGCTGACCAGGATGTCGATGGCGCGGGTGTGGATCTCGGTCTCATGCCCGCGCAGGCGCGAGAGCATCTCGTCGCGGCTGAAGACGCGTTGCGGCTCAGCCGCCAGCAGCGTCAGCAGCGTGAATTCGGTGCCGGTCAGCTCGACCAGCTGGCCGTCGCGCCAGACCTGGCGCCGCTCCAGGTCGATCTCGATGCGATCGAAGCGCAGACGCCCGGCCATCGGCATCGCCGCCGCCGCCGCAGCCGCCCCGACCGGTGCGGCACGCCGGCGCAGGATGGTCTGCAGCCGCGCCGCCAGCTCTCGGGGCTCGAAGGGCTTGGGCAGGTAGTCGTCGGCGCCCAGCTCCAGACCGATGATGCGGTCGGTCACCTCGCCGCGCGCGGTCAGCATCAGCACCGGCAGACGCGCCAGCCGCGGATCGGGATCGCGGCGCAGGCGCCGGCACAGCTCGAAACCATCCATACCGGGCATCATCACGTCGAGGATCAACGCGTCGAAGGGCTCGGCGCGCAGCCGCTCCAGTCCGGCCAGGGGCCGGACCGCGGCCTCCAGCTGCAGGTCGAAGCGGTGCAGATAGGCGGCCAGCGGCGCGGCCAGATGTTCATCGTCATCGATCAGGAGCAGGCGAGGCATGGCCGATCCTAGCCGCGGACACCCGCCGCGCGCACGGCTCAGCCGTGGTGACGGCCCCCGCCCATGAAGCCGCGGCCCGGGCCGCGCTCCAGGAAGGTGCGCACCTTGGCCTGCTGCTCGGGCTTGAGGCTGTCATAGAAGTCGCCCATCGCGGCGATGACCTGCGGCGCAGCGGCACGCGCGGCCTGCGTCTTCTCGTCGACCAGCGTCTGGGCACGGGCCCGGTCGAAGCGCTCGCCCTTGACCAGCTCCTGCATCTGCTGCGGCGGCAGCATGCCCGGGCCACCACGTCCGGCCTGCGCTGCATCGCCAGTCATCGCCGTGCGCTGAGCCTGCAGGGTGTCCATCAGCCGGACCAGATGGCCCTTCTGCACCGCATCGAGTTCGAGCTGCGCGGTGATGCGCTCGACCATGCGCTCGCGCATCTTCTGGTGGTCGGCCTCGCTGCGCGGGCCGTGCTCATGGCGGTCCTTCATGCCCATGCGCGGGCCCTCGCCCTCCGGGCCGCCCCGGCCGCCGAAGGGGGCGCTGCCGCAGGCACTCAGACCGACCACCAGCGCCAGAGCGGCCACACCGGCCAGCGAACGCTTGAACACGCGATTCATGATGATTTCCTTCCTTGATGAGACTGCATCGAACATGCCCTCATCGTGCCGGGCACATGCGTCGGCGTCCTTTCGCCCAGGTATCGTCGTGTTTCGTTTTATGTCGCGCCCGGCCTGGGGCACGTTCGCTGCAGCCACGAAGCCACAGCGTTTCGTCAGGAACCAGACTTCCATATGTGACATGCTACACACTCGTTAACATGAGAGCCGGCATCAAGGATGGGTTGCCCTCCTCCTGCAGCGCGCACGATCAGGCCATGCGCCTCTCGTCGATTTGCACTCTGCAGGTAACAGATTTGCCGATACCCGTGCCCGGCATGGAAAATCCGTTTCCATCGTTGCCGGAAAAGAAGTTTCCCCTTGAAAAGGGAGGCGGATCCCGGGCTCTGGTTGTCGCGCAATCGATGCATGGCAGGACAATATGAAGTCTCCCTCAATGGCATGGGGAGACGCTGGGAGTCTCTTGAACATGGTCGCCATCGCCCGCCCGATCGCACGCTGGTTCGTGCAGGCCCGTTATCCGACGGGCACGAACCTGCTGCCGATCCTGATGTATCACAGGGTGCTGAAGGAGCCCGATCCTCTGCAGCCTGACGTGCCGGACATCCGCCAGATGGCCGAGCAGTTCCGCGCGCTCGCGGGCGCCTTCAAGGTGCTGCGGCTGCATGAGGCCGCCGAGATGCTGCGCGAGGGCCGACTGCCCGCCGGGGCGGCCTGCATCACCTTCGACGACGGCTACCGCGACAACCACGACTTGGCCCTGCCGCTGCTGCGCGAGTTCCGCCTGCCGGCCACCGTCTTCGTCACCACCGGCTTCCTCAACGGCGGCTGCATGTTCAACGACACGGTGGTCGAGACGGTGCGGCGCCTGCCCCCCGGCGCGATCGACCTGTCCGAGGTCGGTCTGGGCACCCGCATGATCACCGACATCGCCTCGCGCCGCGCACTGGTGAGCGATCTGACGCGGGCGGTGAAATACCTGGATCCGCAGCACCGGCACGACTTCTGCGTCGAGCTGTGCCGCAAGGCCGGCGCCAAGCTGCCCAACGACCTGATGATGGACGATCATCAGGTGCGCGCGCTGTCCGACAGCGGTCTGGTCGACATCGGCGGGCACACCGTGACCCATCCGATCCTGGCCAAGGTCGACCCGGAGCAGGCCCGGCGCGAGATCGCCGACAACCGTGACCGCATCACCGAGCTGACCGGGCGCCAGCCGCTGTGCTTTGCCTACCCGAACGGCAAGCCCGACCTCGACTATGCGGCCATCCACGCCACGATGGTGCGGGAGGCCGGCTACCACAGCGCGGTGTCGACTGCGGTCGGCGTGGCCACCGACCGGGCCGACCCCTACCAGCTGCCGCGCTTCATGCCGCGCGAGCGCAGCGCGGCCCAGTTCGTCGCCCGCATGATGCGCATGGCCACCCACCGCCATCCGCAGTTCGCGCGCTGAGCGCCACGCCCAGGCCGAAGCGCCCGTTTGCTACCATCCACGCAAGGTTCGTCGAGGACGGACCGGGCCCCGCCGGACCCCGCCGACGGCGGCTGCGGGCCCAACGATTCGACAAGGACCCTGAATGAGCAACCAGTTCGGTGCCAAGGCAGTGCTGCGCTCAGTGCTGCTGACGACCGGCTCGACCTATGTGACCTACGCGGCCGGTCTGGTGACCAGCATGCTGATCGCGCGTGGCCTCGGCCCGGCCGACTATGGGCGCTATGCCTATCTGGTGTGGCTCTCGGGCCTGCTGGTGCTGGTGATGAACCATGGCCTGACCACCTCGGCCATCCGTTTCGTCTCGGAATCGCTCGGGCGCCAGAGCCTGGTCGATGCCCAGGACGTGCACCGCCGGCTGCAGCGCTGGCAGGGCTGGTCGCTGCTGGCGGTGGGCGCCATTTTCCTGGCCGCGCTGCCGGCGCTGCGCCCAGCCGGCTGGGAGGGGCATCTGACCCTGTTCGCTGCAGTCGCCCTGCTCGCCTCGTTCGCCAAGGCCTGGTACCTGTTCAGCATCTCGGTGGCCAAGGGCTACGGCCGCTTCGGCATCGAGGCCAGCTCGGTCAGCCTGCTGAGCCTGATCAACCTGGCCGGCGCCGGCATCATGGCGCTGCTGGGCGTGCCGCTGGACGGCTACATGCTGCTGTTCCTGGCGATCTCGATCGCACATCCGCTGATGGCGGCACGCCAGCTGCGCCGCGCGGAGATCCGCAAGGGCGCGCGCGACATCGATGACGAGCTGCTGTCCCGGGTCAAGCCGCACCTGGCCTGGACCATGGTCTCGACGCTGGTGGCGGCCTTCAGCAACAAGGCCATCGAGACCTACCTGCTCAACCGCCTGGTCGGTGCCGAGGCGGTCGGCTTCTTCACCATCGCCGCCACGCTGGCACGCGGTGGCGTCGACCTGCTGTCGTCCGGGCTGATGACGGTGCTGATGCCCGTGCTGGCCAATGCCTATGGGGCCGGCGGCCAGGAGCGCATCCACCGGCTCGGCGGCGATGCGGTGCGCTACTTCCATTTCCTCGGTCTGCTGCTGACCGGCATCGGCTACTTCTGGGCTCGGCCCGTCGTCGAGGTCACCTACGGCAGCAGCTATGCGCCCGCCATCTTCGCGCTGCAGATGATGGTGCTGGTGCGCGGCGTGACGCTGTCCTACGCTGCCTTCGGCGCGCTGCTGACGATCACCGACAACCAACGCCTGCGGGCAGCCGAGGCCCTCTTCGCAGTCCTGACCAGTGCGGGCATGGCCCTGTGGCTGGTGCCGACCCATGGGTTACAGGGCGCCATCTACGCGCACATGGCCTCGACGCTGGCCGTCTTCCTGTTCACGTTCGTCTGCGTCAGGCAGGTGCTGCGCATGCCGCTGCCCATGGGCGAGCTGATGCGCATGAGCGCGGCGGCCCTCAGCGCAGCGGCACTGTGCTTGGGCGCACTATCGCTCAGCGAGCACCCGACGGTGCTGCAGCAGCTGCTGGCCGGTCTGCTCTATGTCGTGTGCTATCTGCTGTCCACGCTGATCTTCAAGGTCTGGAACCAGAATGACGTGGTCCTGCTGGACCAGCTCGGCCAGCGGGTGCCCGCCATGCGCCGCCTGGCCGTGCTGCTGGTGCCCTGGGCTCGACCGGCCTGAGAGGCGCGCACCGAGGTGCAGCTGCAGCTTCGGCCGTCACGGCACACATTCGTTACCGTTGCTTTCAGCAAACCCGAAATGGGAAACCTTCCCTTTTTCCTCCAGCTCTGAAATCATGTGAACCATTGACCCGACCGGATAAAACAATGCCTGGACAGCAGGCCGGACCAGACCTGAATCCGGCGGAACTCATCAGCGTCGTCATTCCCGCCTACAACGCACGACACACCTTGCAGGCCACGCTGGACAGTCTGTTTGCGCAGACTTGGCCGCACCTGGAAATCATCGTCGTCGACGACGGCTCGACCGACGGTACCGCGCAGATGCTGGCACAGCACGGCGCGCGCGTGCGGGTGCTGTCACAGCCCAACGGCGGACTGGCACGGGCCCGGGCCACCGGGGTGGCGGCCGCACGCGGACAGTGGATCGCGCTGCTCGACGCCGACGACCTGTGCCGACCTGACCGTCTGGCACTGCAGGCGCGGGTGCTGGAGGCGCTGCCCGAGGTGGTGATGTGCGCCGGCGACTTCGATGCCTTCGACGATCGCGACGGCCAGGTGAGCCGCAGCCACGCCGCGCGCTACTACGCCCGCATCGGCCGGGCGCGTCAGGGCATCGGCTCGCTGCTGCGCCGCCGTGCGCAGCTCGACACCGCCTGGTGCGAGCCCTTCCACGTCTGCCACGGCCCGGCCTACGAGGAGCTGGCGCACGGCAACTTCATGCATCCGCCGACGCTGATGTTCCGCCGCGAGCTGCTGCGCGCCGACCAGGCCGGCAGCTTCGAGGACGATGCGCGCTCGATGTGCGACTGGGACTGGATCGTGCGCGCAGCGCGCTGCGGCGAGGTCGCCTTCATCGAGCGCGCGCTGATCGACTACCGCCTGTCGGCCAGCCAGATGTCCTCGCCGCGGCACCGGGTGCGGGCCACGGTCGACACGCTGAGGGTGGCCGAGCGCATCTGCCAGCGCGATCCCGAGCTCTACCTGCGCCAGCTGCCGCTGTTCCTGCGCGAGCTCGGCGGCTTCTGCCTGGATGCCGCCGACGCGCTGATCGAGACCGACCGGCTCGAGGCCGCGCGCATGCTGCTGCGCAGCAGCACCCGCTTCGGGTGCCTGGACATGCGCACGCTGCGACTGCTGCTCAAGCTGCTGACGCCGCGCCGGATGCTGCTGGCGGCACGCCAGCGGCGCGGCATCGCGCCGGCTGGCTGAACCTGCGACCTCAGTCGGCCAGCGCTTCCTGTGGCTCGACCACACCGGCGCGGCGCTGGCGATGGCGGCGCAGCGCCGCCTCCAGCTCGAAGCGCAGCGCCGAGGTGCGCAACGTCGTCCAGGTCATCTGCTCGTCGAGCGTGGCCAGCGTGGTCTTGTAGCGCGACTCGCCGGCCATGAAGTCATAGACCTCGTGGCCGAGCGCGGCGTTGTGCTGCGCGGCCAGCACATGCGCGACCAGCCCGGGCCGCGCATGCTTCTCGATCAGGCCGTACTCCAGCCCCGACTGGTAGAAATACACCCGGCCGCGGTGGATGAAGCTGTAGAGAAAGCCCAGGTCGTGCTCGCCGACCGCCACCCGCAGCATCTGCACCGCACCGCTGTCGTGGTGGTGCTCGACCAGCGTGCGGTGGAAGCGGAAGAAGAAGTCGTTGGCGAAGGCGCCGGGCTGGCCGCGGCCGGTCCAGTGCGCCTGGTGCAGCGCGGCCAGGCGCTCGAGCCAGTCCAGCGCCTGCGCGGTCGACGCTGCCGGCGTCAGCGTGAGGGCGCCGAGCTGGCCGTATTCCTTCATGCTGCGGCGGATCTGCGAACGCGAGTTGGCGCTGATCAGCTTCAGGAAGTCGCCGCCGGCAGTGCGCACCGCCTTCAGGTCGACCGCATAGGAGCGGCGCACCCAGTCTTCGCGCTCAAGCCGGCGCGAGGCCAGCCGCGCCTCGCAGCCAGCCGGCCAGCCCGGCCCGGCCAGGCCGGGCAGCACGATCTCGGTGACGCCGCGCAGGCGCCCGGCCCAGTGCGCCAGCATCGCCGCGCGGATCGTGTCCGCGCCATCGGCGTCGTCGGCAGCGATCAGAACGTCGTTGTGCTCGATCGTCAGGATGTCGAGCTCAGGCCGGCCGGTCGCATGCAGCCAGGCGGTGCGGCAGAACGGCAGGCCGAAGCGCTGCCGACCGGGCCCGTCGACGACCAGCGCCAGGCCGACATCGCGCTCGCCGCGGCGCGCCTGCAGCAGGCGCGGGCGCACGACGTCGGGCAGCAGCGCCAGCCAGGTGCCGATCCAGGCCCAGCGGGTGAAGAAGCTGCCCTGCGCACGGGCTTCGAGCGCACGCCAGCGGGTGGCCAGCGCGACACGCTCGGCGGGATCATCCAGCGTGACCAGGGAAAGCTGCAGGGGGGATGCGGCGGAGACGGGGGGACTGCGAAGGCTCATGCGCCGATTGTCGCAGTCCACGATGTCCGCCCGCCTTACCGGCGCTCGCGGCTCAACGCCGCATCAGCGTGCTCTTGCCGAACAGGCTCTCGACCAGATCCACCGCCAGCGCCGCGGTGCGGTTGCGCACGTCGCAGGCCGGGTTGAGCTCGACGATGTCGAGCGAGGCCAGCCGGCCGGTGTCGGCGATCATCTCCATGCACAGCTGCGCCTCGCGGTAGGTCGGCCCGCCCGGCACGGTGGTGCCCACGCCAGGCGCGATGTCCGGGTCGAGGAAGTCGACATCGAAGCTGACATGCAGATGCGTGCGCTCGTCGAGCGTGGCCAGCGCCAGCTCCATCGCATGGCGCATGCCCATCTCGTCGATGTAGCGCATGTCGAAGACCTCGAGCTCGTTCTGATGCACGAAGCGCTTCTCGCCGGCGTCGACGCTGCGGATGCCGATCTGGCGGATCCACTTCGGCGAGATCGCCGGCACCTGGCCACCGATGCCGGTCAGCTCGGACGGGCCGAAGCCGCACAGACAGGCCACCGGCATGCCGTGGATGTTGCCGGTCGGGGTGATGGCCGAGGTGTTGAAGTCGGCATGCGCGTCCAGCCACAGCACCCGCAGCTTGCGCCCGGTCTCGCGGCAGTGGCGCGCCACCGCGCTGATCGAGCCGATGCCCAGGCAGTGGTCGCCGCCGAGCATGATCGGCAGCCGCCCGGCCGTCAGCTCGGCATGCACTGCCTCGTGCGCCTTGCGGTTCCACTCGGCGACCTCGGCCAGATGGCGGTAGCCCTCGACCGGCGGCAGCCACGGGTTGGCCGGGCCAGACAGATTGCCGCGGTCATGCACCACCAGGCCGTGGGCCTGCAGCCGCTCACGCAAGCCCGCCACCCGCAGCGCCTCCGGCCCCATCGACGCGCCCCGGTCGGAGGCCCCCACATCGGTCGGCACGCCGATCAGCGCGACTTCGCGCCCGCTCATGTCGATGCTCACATGTCCTCCGCGAAGGCGCCGGTGGTGGTGTCGGGCAGGTCGAAGCCGTAGTGGGCCGACAGGTGCTCCCAGGCCTCCTCGGCGGTCTCGACGAAGCGGAACAGGTTCACGTCGCCCGGGCTGATCATGCCGGTCTCGATCAGCCAGTCGAAGTCGATCAGGCGGGTCCAGAACTCGCGCCCGAACAGCAGGATCGGGCGGCGGCGGCTCTTGCCGGTCTGGATCAGCGTCATCGTCTCGAACAGCTCGTCGAGCGTGCCGAAGCCGCCGGGGAAGCACACCAGCGCGATGCTGCGCATGACGAAATGCATCTTGCGCAGCGCGAAGTAATGGAACTGGAAGCACAGCTCCGGCGTGATGTACGGGTTGGGCGCCTGCTCGTGCGGCAGCACGATGTTCAGGCCGATGCTCTTGCCGCCGACCTCATGCGCGCCGCGGTTGCCCGCCTCCATGATGCCGGGGCCGCCGCCGGTGACGACATAGATCGGCGTCTCCAGCGTGCGCGAGCGCTGGGTGACGATCGCGCCGAAGCGGCGCGCCTCGTCGTAGTAGCGGCTCATGTCGACCTGGCGGCGCGCACGCGCGACCGCAGCCAGATCGCCGCCTGCCTCGGCCTCGGCCAGGCGCTCGGCGGCGGTCTCCGGCGGCAGGATGCGCGCGCTGCCGAAGATCACGATCGTCGACTCGATGCCGAGCTCGGTCTGGACCAGCTCGGGCTTGAGCAGCTCGAGCTGCATGCGCACCGGCCGCAGCTCCTCGCGCAGCAGGAAGGCGCTGTCGGCGAAGGCCAGTCGGTAGGCGCTCTCCGGGCCGCCGTACAGCGAGGGCGGCTGCGCGGCCTGGAGTTCCTCCTGGGCCGACGGGAAGTTGCGTGCTGTCAGTTCGGGATGGGCTTTTTCCATGTCCGACAGCATAGCCGCCGGATCCGGTCCGTGTCAGGTCCGTGCTGAACCCGCCGAGCAGACCGGGCAGGCCGCATCGCGCCCGACCTGGATCTCGGTCCATTCCATGCGGCGACCGTCGAGCATCTGCAGCCGCCCGGCCAGCGGCTCGCCGAAGCCGGCCAGCAGCTTGAGCGCCTCGGCCGCCTGCATCGTGCCGATGATGCCCACCAGCGGCGCGAACACGCCCATCGTCGCGCAACGCACCTCGGGCACCTCGGCGGTCGGCGGGAACAGGCAGGCGTAGCACGGCAGATCGCCAGTGCGGGCATCCCAGACCGCGATCTGGCCGTCCAGCCCGATCGCCGCGCCCGACACCAGCGGGCGGCGCTGCGCCACGCAGGCGGCGTTGACCGCCTGGCGGGTGGGGAAGTTGTCGCTGCAGTCAAGCACCACGTCGGCGGCGGCCACCAGCTCGGCCAGCAGGACGGCGTCAGCACGCTGCGCGACGGTGCGCACCGTCACGCCCGGGTTGATCTGCGCGATCGCGGCCGCCGCCGACTCGACCTTGGGCCAGCCGACGCGTGCCTCGGTGTGGGCGATCTGGCGCTGCAGATTGGTGCGGTCGACGCTGTCGTGGTCGACCACCGTGATCGTGCCCACGCCGGCGCTGGCCAAGTAGAGCAGCGCCGGCGAGCCCAGGCCGCCGGCCCCGATCACCAGCGCATGGCCGTCGAGCAGGCGCTGCTGGCCCTCGACGCCGATCTCGTCGAGCAGGATGTGGCGGCTGTAGCGCAGCAGCTGGTCGTCATCCATCGTGCGGTCCGGCTCAGTTGGCCTTCGGCTCGACCGGCTTGCGCTCGGTCTGCGTCTTCGAGGCCACGACAGGACGGCCCTTCAGGCGGTTGAGCGCCTGCTGCAGCTGGAAGTCCTCAGGCGCGCCGTACTCGGGCAGCTTCGGGGCCTTGTCCTTGTTCTCGCGGACCTCCTCGAGCTTCTTCAGCGCCTCCTCGCGCGCCTTCTCGCGGGCAGTGTCCTTCTTCTCGGCCGCGCCGGTGCCGTCACCCAGGTGCTTCTCGAGATCGGCCTCACGCATGCGCAGCGCCGCAAACGGACTGCCTTCGGCCGTCTCGTCGACCAGCACGTCAGGCACGATGCCCTTGGCCTGGATCGACTGACCCGACGGGGTGTAGTAGCGCGCGGTGGTGATCTTCAGCGAGGTGCCCGGCATCGGCAGACGCGCGATCTCGCTCTGCACCGAACCCTTGCCGAAGGTCTGCGAGCCCATGATGACCGCACGCTTGTGGTCACGCAGCGCGCCCGCGACGATCTCGCTAGCCGAGGCCGAGCCCTCGTTGACCAGCACCACCATCGGCACCGACTTCAGGCCCGTGGGCAGTCCGGCGAGCAGGTCATTGCCATCGCGCGAATAGAACATGGGCGCCGCCTTCAACACGCTGCGGGCCTCCTGGATCTGGCCGTTGGTCGATACCACCACCGCGTCACGGGGCAGGAAGACCGCCGAGACGCCGACCGCGGTGTCGAGCAGGCCGCCGGGATCGTTGCGCAGGTCCAGCACCAGGCCCTTGAGCTGCGGATCCTTCTGGTAGATCTCGCGCAGCTGCTCGGTGAAGTCGCGCAGCGTCGGCTCTTGGAACTGGTTGATGCGGATCCAGGCGTAGCCGGGCTCCATCACCTTCGAGCGCACGCTCTTGGTCTTGATCTCCTCGCGCACGATCGTCACCGGGAAGGTGCGGTTGTCGGCCTTGCGGAACACCGTCAGCACGACCTTGGTGCCGCTGGGGCCTCGCATGCGCTTGATGGCCTGGTCCATGTTCAGGCCCTTGACCATCGTGTCGTCGATGCGGGTGATCAGGTCGCCAGTCTGCATGCCGGCGCGCGCGGCGGGCGAGCCCTCGATCGGCGAGACCACCTTGACCAGACCATCATCCATCTCGATCTGGATGCCGACGCCGGTGAACTTGCCGCTGATGCCCTCGCGGAATTCCTTGAAGGACTGGCCCTCGAAGTAGGCCGAGTGCGGATCCAGCCCCGAGACCATGCCGCCGATGGCATCGCGGATGAGCTTCTTCTCGTCGACCGGCTCGACATACGAGCGCTTGACCAGGTCGAAGACCGCAGCGAGCTGCTGCATGTCCTCCAGCGGCAGCGGCGACATCGCGCTGCGCGCGGTCGCCTGCAGCTGCATCGTCGTCAGGGCGCCCGCGACCGCACCGATCGCCAGCCAGCCCGCCACCTTCAACTTGCTTCCCATCTCGGACACCTTTCGCGTCGCGCCTCGGGGCTGCGGTGAAACCCGTCCCGGTGCGCATCCAATATCGTGCGACCAGTATAGGACGGGGCCGACACCCCCGGCATGCCGACGAGATCAGGCCGCGACCGCCCCCTTCAAGTCACGCGGGAAAGTCACGACATGATCCAGCTCGGCGCGGATGCCGATCCATTCGCCGATCGCGTGGTCATGGTGCGAGGGCACATGGGCCATCACCATCTCGCCGCTGGGCAGCTCCAGCGTGTAGAGGAACTCCGAGCCGCGGAAGGCCTTGGCGCGGATGCGCGCCTTCACCGCGCTGTCGTCGTCATGCACGATGTCGTCGGCACGCAGCAGCACGTCGCACTCGCCGCCGACGCCCGGCAGCGGGCACTCGAAGCGGTCCGACCACTCGCCCAGCGCGCTGCGCACCCGCGCGCCCTCGGGCCCGGAGACCACACGCGCCGGCGCGAACACCCCGTGACCGACGAAGGTGGCGACAAAGCGGGTGGCCGGGCGGTGGTAGAGCGCATAGGGCTCGTCCCACTGCTGCAGCTCGCCGTCGTTCATCACGCCCACCACGTCGGCCACCGCGAAGGCCTCCATCTGGTCATGGGTGACGAACAGCGCGGTGGTCTCGGCCTGCTTCAGGATCGCGCGCACCTCCTGGGCCAGGCGCTCGCGCAGGTCGACATCCAGGCTGGAGAAGGGCTCGTCCATCAGCAGCAGGCGCGGCTTCGGGGCCAGCGCGCGCGCCAGCGCGATGCGCTGCTGCTGGCCGCCGGAGAGCTGGTGCGGATGGCGCGAGGCCGCGCCGGCCAGCCCGACCAGCTCGAGCATCTGCGCCACCCGCGCCTGCTGCTGGGCCCGTGGCAGGCCCTTCAGGCCGAACAGCACGTTCTCGGCCACGGTCATGTGCGGGAACAACGCGTAGTCCTGGAAGACCATGCCGATGCGGCGCTGCTCGGGTGGCAGGTGGCGACCGCTGGCAGCCTCGCTGACCGTCTCGCCCTCGAGCAGGACCCGGCCGCGTGCAGGACGCTCCAGACCGGCCACCGCGCGCAGCAGCGAGGTCTTGCCGCAGCCCGAGGGCCCGAGCAGCGCGCCGATCTGCCCGCGCTCGAGCGCGAGCGAGACATGGCGGACGCTGGCGCGCGCGGCCCCCGGATACTGGACACTGAGCTGATCGACGTGCAGGAACATGGGCGCAGGGACTCGCAGGGACTCGTCTTGGGGTTATGCCTCTATCATAGCCGGGCGCGCCAATGCAAATCATTCCCGATAACGACTTTCCCGAAGCTGTCCCATGTCCGCGACCTCTCTCGCCCGCCTGCGCGCCGAGCCGCCCCACCCGCTGCAGTGGCTGCTCGCGCTGCTGTGCCTGGTGCTGGCGCTGCCGGTGCTGTCGATCGCCTCGTCCTGGCTGAGCTTCGACGCCACCGCCCGCGAGACGCTGGCCCATCAGCTCGACACCGTGCTGCCGGGCTATGCGCTGGCCTCGCTGCAGCTGACGCTGCCGGTGGCGCTGGGCGTGGCGGTCCTGGGCGGCGGCGCGGCGGCGCTGGTGACGCTGCTGCGCTTTCCGGGCCACGGCGTGATGGAGTGGGCACTGCTGCTGCCGCTGGCGATGCCGGCCTATGTGCTGGCCTATGTCTACACCGACACGCTGCAGTCCAGCGGCCCGCTGCAGGCCTGGCTGCGCGCGCGCACCGGCGCCACCGGTGCGCTCTGGCCCGACATCCGCAGCACCGGTGGCGCGGTCGTGCTGTTCATCCTGACGCTCTATCCGTATGTCTACCTGCTGACGCGCACCGCACTGACCGAGCGCGGCGCGGTGCTGATGGAGGCCGCACGCCTGCTCGGCGCCGGCCCATGGCGGCGGCTGACCGAGGTGGCGCTGCCGATGGCACGGCCCGCGCTGGCCGCCGGCGTGGCGCTGGCGCTGATGGAGACGCTGGCCGACTACGGCGTCGGTGCGTACTTCGGCCTGAACACCTTCACCACCGGCATCTACAAGGCCTGGCTGTCCTTCGGCGACCGCCATGCCGCGGCACAGCTCGCCACCGTGCTGCTGCTGGTGGTGGGCGCGCTGGTGTGGATGGAGCGGCGCGCGCAGTCGCGGCTGCGCTTCTCGACCTCGCGGGGCCCGGGCAGCAGCCCGGAGGCCCGCCCGGTCGAGCTGCAGGGCGCGGCGGCCTGGGCCGCGCTGGCCGCCTGCCTGCTGCCGGTGCTGCTGGGCTTCCTGCTGCCTGTGCTGCTGCTGCTGCGGCTGGTGACGCTGGAGGCAATGCACGGCGAGTTCGGCCTGCCCTGGGAGCGGTTCGGCCAGTGGGCCTGGGCCAGCCTGCGGCTGTCCGGCCTGGCCGCGCTGGCCGCCGCCGGCATGGCGCTGCTGCTGGCCTTCGCGAGCCGGCTGCGCCCGCATCCGCTGCTGGGCGCGGGCGTGCGGGTGGTCTCGCTGGGCTATGCGGTGCCGGGCGCGGTGATCGCCATCGGCCTGCTGCTGCCCTCGGGCTGGGCGCAGGAGCGCTGGCCCGACAGCCAGATCGGCACGCTGCTGACCAGCACCTCGCTGGGCCTGGTCTACGCCTATCTGGTGCGCTTCTCGGCGGTGGCGCTGCAGTCGGTCGAGGCCGGCTATGCGCGCCTGCCCGGCAGCCTGGACGAGACCGCACGCATGCTCGGCGCCGGCAACGCGCGCATTCTGGGCCGCATCCATCTGCCGCTGCTGCACCGCACGGTGCTGGCCGCGGCGCTGCTGGTCTTCGTCGACGTGATGAAGGAGCTGCCCGCCACGCTGGCGCTGCGCCCCTTCAACAGCGACACGCTGGCGATCATCGCCTCGCAGCTGGCCCGCGACGAGCGTCTGGCCGAGGCCGCCCTGCCCTCGCTGGCGCTGGTGGTGGTCGGGCTGGCGCCGGTCATCCTGCTGTCGCGGGCCATGCGGCGGGGGGACAGTCTGACGACCTGAACACGACGGCACGGGGCGTGACGCGGCTGCGTAGTGCCGCGTAGTCGTAACACCCGATGGGCTGAATGAGGGTTTTCGAGTGTGATAGCTACCCTCAAGGAGATTTTCCCCGTGTCCTATCACACACTTACCTCGGAAGCTGGCTGTAGAGCACTCATGCTACAGCTCGCCCAGGAGCGCCTCACATGATGCGCATGCTCCTAGCTTTTGCCACACAGGTCGACCGCCTATCAGACAGCTTTTCAGTTATCGCCAAATGGGCGGTGCTGCTGTCGTGCTTCATCAGCGCAAGCAACGCGATCGTCCGCTACTTCTTGAATACCAGCTCGAACGGCTGGCTCGAGATCCAGTGGTACATGTTCGCCACCTGCGTGATGTTTGGCGCCGCACAGGTCCTGCGTGTCAACGAACATGTCCGCGTCGACCTGTTTTACGGAAAGCTCACTGGCCGCGGCAAGGTCATCGTCGACCTGCTGGGGCTGATCTTATTCCTGCTGCCAGTGATCGGCATGATGACTTGGATGACGTGGGATCTATTCGTCAGCAAACTCAGCAGCAACATGAAGCTGACCGATACAGTAGAATTGCTGGGTTGGGGCGGCTACCTAACACAGCTATTCACCTCCGGCGAAATGTCGAGCAATGCTGGCGGACTGATCCGCTGGCCAGCGGTGCTGACACTGCCTGTAGGCTTCGCTCTGGTCTTCCTGCAAGGCATAGCAGAGATCATCAAGCGCATCGGCTGGCTGACTCATCAGTTCGAAATGGACACCCACTATGAAAGGCCCCTGCAATGAGCATGGAGCACTTTCCTCCCCTGATGTTCCTGGGGCTGATCATCATCATGTTGATCGGCTTTCCAGTCGCTTTCTCGCTCGCAACGCTCGGCTTGGGCTGCGGACTGTACGCAGTGCACATGGGTTGGTTTCAACCCGCCTTCCTCTCAAACCTGCCACTCAACATCTTCGGCATCCTTTCCAACGACCTGCTGCTGGCAATCCCCTTCTTCACGTTGATGGGTGCATTGCTTGAAAAATGCGGCTTGGCGGAGGACATGCTCGACTCCATGGGCCAGCTGTTCGGCCCAATCCGCGGCGGCCTGGGCTACTCGGTGATCATCGTTGGGTTCATCCTCGGTGCAATCACCGGCACAGTAGCCGGTCAAGTGATCGCAATGGCAATGATCTCGTTGCCGGTGATGATGCGCTACGGCTACAACATGCGCTATGCAACTGGCGTTCTTGCAGCCTCGGGCACGATCACGCAGCTAGTGCCTCCATCGCTGGTGCTAGTCATCATGGCAGACCAACTCGGCAAACCAGTGGGCGACATGTACAAAGGCGCTTGGGGCCCGGCCATCCTGCAGATCCTGATCTTCCTGCTCTACACCTTCATGATCTCGCGTCTGAAGCCCGAATGGGTGCCGGGCGTGC
Organism: Pseudomonadota bacterium; assembly: GCA_046050625.1. Lineage (GTDB taxonomy): Bacteria > Pseudomonadota > Gammaproteobacteria > Burkholderiales > Burkholderiaceae_C > Sphaerotilus. The sequence continues at coordinate 3,452 of JBJOPV010000046.1, read as the reverse complement.
CCAAAGAGGCGCGTACGCTGCAGGGCTGGGCACTGTGGTCAAAATGCCTTCACGGAATCATTCCATCAGCTATCCTGATCTTCGCGGTGCTGGGCAGCATGGGCGGTCTTCCGGGCATCAGCACAGCCGTCTGCACGCCTACCGAGGCAGGTGCCATGGGCGCGCTTGGCGCCTTCATCCTAGCTGCGGTCCATGGCCGAATGAACTGGCGGCTGCTGCAGGAAGCAATGCTGGGCACGATGCGATTGACCGCGATGGTCGTATTCATTCTGATCGGCTCACGGGTGTTTTCGCTGGTCTTCCAGGGCGTAGACGGCGGCATCTGGATTGAACACTTGCTATCAAACCTACCTGGTGGCCAAGTCGGTTTCCTGCTGGCAGTCAATGTCTTCATCTTCTTTCTCGCCTTCTTTCTGGACTTCTTCGAGATCGCGTTCATCATCCTGCCGCTGCTTGCCCCAGTGGCGGAAAAGCTGGGCATCGATCTGGTGTGGTTCGGCGTGCTACTGTGTGTGAACATGCAGACATCTTTCATGCACCCCCCCTTCGGCTTCGCACTGTTCTACCTGCGCGGTATTTCCGACACGCTCTACAAGAACAAGGCATTGCCACGCAAGGTAGAGTCAGCGGACATCTACATGGGCTCGATCCCGTGGGTGTTGATGCAGCTGGTGCTCGTTCTGGTGGTGATATTCGTGCCAGAAACTGTCACCAGCTTCCTCGACAAGCCCGTCGTAGTAGACGAGGCACAGGCTGAGGAGCTGATGCAGAAACAGATTGATCAACTCCAATCGGAAAGCCCACAAGAACAAGGCACCACAACCTTATCCGAGCAAGATCCGATGGACGCCTTCAAGGACACGCAGAAGCCGGCGGAACCGAAGTGACCCGGCTCAGGGACCGGCTCCCGATCGGTCCCTGAGCCCCATCTCTCTCCTCATGGCCGACCCCGTCGGTCATCGGCGGACACGCATTCGTTGATAAGCTCACGGAATGCGTGTCCGCCTTCTTCATTTCCGTCGTGCGCCTGTGCGTCCCCTGCTTGCCGCGCTGCTGCCGGCCCTGATGTCGTCGGCGCCGCTGCCGGCCCTGGCGCAGGGCTCGTCGCCACCGGCGGCGGCAGCCGCCTCGGCCAGCGGCCGCGCGGCCCTGACCGTGCAGGCGGTGTCGCCCCGGCGCGAGACGCTGGCGCGCACGCTCTCGGCCAGCGGCGGTCTGGCCGCCTGGCAGGAGGTGGTGATCGGCGCCGAGACGCAGGGGCTGCGGCTGGTCGAGGTCGCGGTGCAGGTCGGCGAGCGGGTGCGCCGCGGCCAGCTGCTGGCGCGGCTGCAGTCCGAGACGCTCGCGGCCGAGCGTGCCGCCACCCAGGCCGCGCTGGCCGAGGCCGAGGCGGTGCTGGCGCAGGCGCGGCTCGAGGCCGAGCGCGACCGCGCGCTGCAGGCCGGCGGCGCCCTGAGCGCGCAGCAGCTGCAGCAGACCCTGACCGCCGAGACCACGGCTCGGGCGCGCGTGCAGGCCCTGAAGGCGCGGCTGCAGGCCGACGAGGTGCGGCTGGCGCAGACGCGGCTGCTCGCACCCGACGACGGCCTGGTCTCCGCCCGGCTGGCCACCGTCGGCGCGGTCGCCCAGCCCGGGCAGGAGCTGTTCCGGCTGATCCGCCAGGGCCGCATCGAGTGGCGCGCCGAGCTCCCCGGCGCCGACATGGCGCGCCTGAGCCCGGGCACCCCGGTGCGGCTGACGCCCGCCGGCACCGATGCGGTGCTCGAGGGCCGGGTGCGCCAGATCGCGCCGACGGTCGATCCGGCCACCCGCCAGGGGCTGGTGCATGTCGACCTGACGCCGGGCACGGCCGCCTCGACGCTGGCGCGGCCCGGCATGCTGGCGCGCGGCGAGTTCCAGCTCGGCGGCAGCGAGGCGCTGACGCTGCCGCAGGGCGCGGTGCTGCTGCGCGAGGGCTTCAGCATCGTCATGCGCATCGAGGCCGACGCGCGGGTGCGCGAGGTCAAGGTGCGCACCGGCCGGCGCGTCGGCGACCGGGTCGAGATCCTGGACGGGCTGGACGCGCAGGCGCGGGTGGTCGCGCAAGGCGCGGGCTTCCTGGGCGACGGCGACCGGGTCCAGGTGGTCGGCACCGCCTCGGGAGCCGCCAAGTGAATGTCTCCGCCTGGTCGATCCGCAATCCGATTCCCGCGATCCTGCTGTTCCTGCTGCTGACGCTCGCCGGCCTGATGGGCTTCCGGGCGATGACGGTGCAGAACTTTCCCGACATCGACCTGCCCTCGGTCACCGTCAGCGCGGCGCTGCCGGGCGCGGCGCCGGCGCAGCTCGAGACCGAGGTCGCGCGCAAGATGGAGAACGCGCTGGCCGCGCTCAAGGGCCTGAAGCATCTCTACACCACGGTGCAGGACGGCGCGGTCACCCTCACCGCCGAGTTCCGGCTCGAGAAGCCCACGCAGGAGGCGGTCGACGATGTGCGCGACGCCATCGCGCGCATCCGCTCCGACCTGCCGGCCGACCTGCGCGATCCGGTGGTGCAGAAGATCGATCTGGCCGGCACGCCGATCCTGACCTACACCGTCTCGTCCTCGCGGATGGACGACGAGGCGCTGAGCTGGTTCGTCGACGACGCGGTCAGCCGGCGCATGCTGGCGGTGCGCGGCGTGGGTGCGGTCTCGCGGGTCGGCGGCGTCAGCCGCGAGGTGCGCGTCGAGCTCGATCCGGCGATGCTGCTGGCGCTGGGCGCCAGCGCCTCCGACGTGTCGCGCCAGCTGCGCCAGATCCAGCAGGACGCGCCCGGCGGCCGCAGCGACCTGGGCGGCGCCGAGCAGGCGGTGCGCACGCTGGCCACCGTGCGCAGCGCCGACGAGCTCGCCGGCATGGAGATCGTGCTGTCGGACGGCCGGCGGGTGCGGCTCGACCAGATCGCGCGGGTCAGCGACACGGTGGCCGAGCGCCGCTCGGCCGCGCTGCTCGACGGCCGGCCGGTGGTCGGCTTCGAGATCACCCGCAGCAAGGGCACCGGCGAGATCGAGGTCGCCGAGGGCGTGCAGGCCCAGATCGAGCGGCTGCGCGCCGAGCATCCCGAGATCACCTTCACCGAGGCCTTCAACTTCGTCGATCCGGTGCAGGAGGGCTACGAGGGCTCGATGCACCTGCTCTACGAGGGCGCGGTGCTGGCGATCATCGTGGTCTGGTTCTTCCTGCGCGACTGGCGCGCCACGCTGGTCTCGGCGGTGGCGCTGCCGCTGTCGGCCATCCCGACCTTCGCGCTGATGCACCTGCTGGGCTTCACCGTCAACGTGGTGACGCTGCTGAGCCTGTCGCTGGTGGTGGGCATCCTGGTGGACGACGCCATCGTCGAGATCGAGAACATCATGCGCCACCTCGCGATGGGCAAGACGCCCTTCGAGGCGGCGATGGAGGCGGCCGACGAGATCGGCCTGGCGGTGATC